>JBAPZR010000102.1:0-1836 GCA_049285335.1 Xanthobacteraceae bacterium
CGACGCCATCTTGCGCAATCTGATGCGGCTGTTCGGCACAAGCTATGCGACAGTGCATCTATTGCAAAATGGAATGATCCACCTCGCTGCACTCGATGGTGAGCTAGGCTTCGAGCGGCTGGCTGACCATTATCCGCAGCCGCTGGATGACACCACCAGCGCCGGGCGCGCAATGCTTTTGAAACAGGTCGTTCAATTTGCTCCTCTGATTGATAATCCGGCGACTCCTTCTGCCACCGCACGGTTCGCACGCGAGTATAGATATAATTCGATCATGTCGGCTCCGATGATCCGAGGAGATGAGGTGATCGGCGGGATTGTCACTGCACGCCGCGATCCAATACCGTTCGATGACAAACAGGTTGCGCTTATCAAGTCCTTTGCCGCTCAGGCCGTCATCGCCATCGAGAACGCGCGGTTGCTGAACGAGTTGCGGCAATCGTTGGAGCAACAAACAGCCACAGCCGACGTGCTGCGCGTTATCAGCTCCTCGCCAGGCGAACTGGAGCCGGTGTTTCTGGCGATGCTGGAGAATGCAACACGCATCTGCGAAGCAAAGTTCGGAACCTTGTTCCGTTTCGACGGTAAGAACTTTCACCCAGCGGCGCAATTCAATACCCCTGCGGCATTCCTCGAGGCTTTAACGCAACGTGGACCGTTTAGGCCGACACCCGGCATCCCGCTGGATCATGTCATGCAGACAAAACAGACCGTCCACAGCCCCGATATGACCGCTGAACCCGTTCCCGGGTTGGTCACAAAGCTCGCCGGCGCGCGATCACTTGTCGCGGTGCCCATGCTCAAGGACGATGCGCTGATCGGTGTCATTGTCATCTATCGGCAGGAGGTGCGTCCGTTCACCGACAAGCAAATTGCGCTGGTGCAGAACTTCGCAGCTCAAGCGGTTATCGCCATCGAGAACACGCGGCTGCTCAACGAATTGCGTCAGCGCACCACTGATCTTACCGAGTCATTGGAGCAGCAGACCGCGACGGCAGATGTGCTGCGTATCATCAGTTCGTCGCCCGGCGAGCTTGATCCGGTGTTCCAGGCTGTGCTGGAGAACGCGACACGCATCTGTGATGCCAAGTTTGGCACCATGTATTTCCGCGAAGGTGACGCTTTCCGGGCCGTTGCCATGCACGGTGCGTCGCCATCATACAGGGCATCCCGGCTGCACGCAGTGGTTCATCCCGGTCCGAACACCGCCCTTGGCCGCACCGTGCAAACGAGGGACGTTGTCCAAATTGAGGATGTCACAGCGGATCGAGCCCATTCCGAGGGCGACCCAATGCGTGTTGCTGCGGTTGAACTCGGCGGCGTGCGGACACTGCTCTGCGTTCCGATGCTCAAAGAGCAAGAGATTATTGGCGCAATCGCGATCTATCGCGAAGTCGTGCTTCCATTCACCGATAAGCAAATCAATCTGGTCAGAAACTTCGCCGCTCAAGCGGTGATCGCCATCGAGAATACACGGCTGCTTAATGAGCTGCGGGAAACGCTTCAGCAGCAGACCGCGACTGCTGATGTGCTCAAGGTAATCAGCCATTCGACGTTCGATCTTCAGACCGTGCTGGATACGCTCGTCGAGTCGGCGACGCGACTGTGTGAGGCATATGATGGCGCTATTTTGCTGCGCCAGGACGAACAGCTCAATGTCAAAGCGCATCACGGCCCGATCCCAGTGGACTTCATCGGCTTTCCGATCCAACGCGGCTGGGTGACAGGACGCGCTGTCACAGATCGGGTACCTGTTCACGTCCACGATCTCCAGGCTTCTATTCAAGAATTTCCAGACGGCACTGAAATGGCCCTTCGCATGGGTCACCGCACTAC
>JBAPZR010000103.1:0-1616 GCA_049285335.1 Xanthobacteraceae bacterium
TCCCTGGATTGCAAAATACATTTTTCCTGGGGGTCATATTCCAGCGCTGTCGGAGGTGCTCCCGGCGATAGAACGCGCAGGGCTACTGCTCGACGACATCGAAATTCTGCGCTTGCACTACGCCGAAACGCTCAAAGCGTGGCGAGACCGCTTCCTCGCCCATCGCGATGCGGTAGCGCAACTTTACGACACGCGATTTGTGCGCATGTGGGAATTCTACCTCGCGGCTTCGGAAATGGCGTTCCGTCAACAGGCAATGATGGTCTTTCACTTACAACTTACGAAGCGGCAGGGCGTCGTGCCGACGACGCTGCTCTGAGCCGCCGATAGAGCTGGCGCAGACTAGCGCCGTTATTCGGTGCACATGTGCTGGCGGCGTAGACAAGTTCCAAGCCATGTTTGTTTTCAAAATGCAATCGAATAGTACTCCACTTCCGCCGCCGTTCGTTCATGGGTTCTCGGCCTTCGCCAGCGTTCCCTATGCCGTGAGCGCGTGCAGGGCGGTTTGCCGTCAGGCGCGTCCTACGACAGTGGCCTGAAATCGAAATCAGGCGTCGATTACTTTAGAACAAGCTGCCTGCATACGTGATAATGGCAACAGCAACGGTCACAAGCGCAAGGGCGGCGAATTCAACGACCCGGTCGCGCGGCATATGAAATTCCTTTGGTAGCGGGCTTTCCACCGAATTTGTAAAATCGAGTCGAGCTCGTGTCCTAGCCGCTGATGCCCGGAGCCCCCGGCAGGCTTTTCACACTATCTGAGATAATTGCGGTCACTTGCATCACTTGCTGGCTTAGGCCGGTGTATTCCACGATGTCGCGGTGGATACGACTACGATCAGCCTGGAGTTTATTATGAAACGTCTGAAGCTGATCGATGAGCTTCTCAACTTCGCGCCTTGAGCTTTCTGATACGCGGTCCAGCAAAGTATCGACGCCAGTAGCTGACATTTCGTCCTCACCATTATCGGATTGACGGAAGGTCACACCAGCACGTGATAATTCGTGGACATTTCTCTCGATGTCCATCTCCAATGATTCGTTCGGCAGCTCAGATCCAGTAGTTCTCATGACACACACCCCTTACGCTAGTTCTCATGACACACACCCGCCCCAAACAAAGGGGCCCCAAGTAGAAAGGAAACCAGGGGCCCGAGTAACAGGAGCGTCGTGCCGCCGCTATCCCCTTAAGCGGCAAGCACGATTTTAGTGTTTTATGTGTTTGTGGCCGTTCTGTGTAGATTATCTGGCAGTCATATTTACTTGTTTGGTTTTTGTTTGTTGTTTTATCTTCGTTTGTTGTTTGTCATTTGTTTGTTATTTGTTTTTATTTGTTTCAGCGATAGCTTGGCTACCATCCACGAAAGTGCTTCGTATATCCGACATAAGAGAAGGATGGGCGGGGTGGGTGCGATTTCATCTAACAAAAGCAACGGGGGCTAGAGACAGCGCGCTGCCCGGGAGGATGGCGCTGCTCGAACCAAACGCCGAAGCAAGGTTCGCGACCTAATTCCAGCGCGGCCTTCATTCAAGGGAATGCTCTCGCGTATCAGCATCGCTACGGAAATGCGCGAGGTAAGCAAAACCTATGGCAATTCGCTCGGTGGCGTCCGACT
>JBAPZR010000104.1:0-3634 GCA_049285335.1 Xanthobacteraceae bacterium
CGTGGTTCCGCCCATGGAGCGCGATACAGCAGTCGAGTCCATGTTTCCGGTGCTTGATCCGGTCTCGCGCAACTACCCGACTTACAAAGGCGCAGTCGGAGTCGGCTTCCACACCGATCCCCATAGAGGACCATGAGCCTCTTTTCGAACCGCGCACAGGTTCTGTTTTCGCGGCGCGCGCAGGTCTTGGGGTTGTTCGCGGATATCCTCGATTATCCCGTCCCGGGACTGGCAAGCAAGGCGGCCGAATGCGCCACCCTGGTCGGCGTGGCGCAACCGGAGGCAGCCGCCTTGCTGCAGAGCTTCCGCCGCTTCGCCGAGGAGAACTCGCTGGGCAAGCTTCAGGAGGTTTATAGCGGCTTTTTTGACCTGAACTCGATCTGCCATCCGTATGTGGGTTATCAGCTGTTCGGCGAGAACTACAAACGGAGCGTGTTCCTGATCGGGCTCCAAAAAGCCTATCGCGCTGAGGGATTCGAAGCGAGCGCCAGCGATATTCCCGATCGGCTGTCGATCCTGCTGCGCTTCGTTGCCCACAGCAAGGGCGGGGAGGACATCGACGAACTCCTGAACCGGGGCTTGCTGCCGGCGCTCGCGCGCATGACGATTAAGCCCGAAACCGACAGCCACCAACACGGGCCGGCTGATATCGAGGGCAACACCGGCATTGAACGCGCGAAGATCGATGACCGCGAGGAACGCAGGCAGCTCAAAGGCCAGAGCCAGGGCGATATTCTTGGACCCGGCTTTCTGCTGGCGATGAGCGAAGATTACGACAGCCGCGATGCCGGTGAGAAACGGGCGCACCCCTACCATGAGGCGCTCGAGGCGCTGCATCTTTTGCTGGATCTTGGCTTAACAAAGAAAGTCCCTGGCATCTCTGCCGAGCAGGAACGCGTTCGTACCTGGACGCGCGAGCATTTCAACCTTGGCGGCGAAGAAACCATCATGGTGTCGGAGCTTCCCTGTTCCGATCCCGGGTGTCCGCCGGTCGAAACGAACGTCGTGTTCTGGACGCAAGCCGGGCGTCACCAATTCAAGGTTTACAAGCCGCTCGCGGAGGTCATCCCAGACGACCTGCTAGGCTTGCGAGTGTGAGGAGGCACGTGGCATGAGTGACGTCATCCTGTTTGCGGTATTTCCGTATCTGGCAGTCGTGCTGGCGCTCTGGGCCGGCGTCCATCGCTACCGTCATGATCGCTTCTCCTACTCGACGCTGTCCTCGCAGCTTCTGGAAAACCGCGGTCTGTTCTGGGGCTCGGTGCCGTGGCATTACGGCATCGTCATTGTTTTGCTGGCACACCTGTTAGGGTTCCTCGTGCCCGGCATGTGGGCAGGTCTCACAGCTACGCCAGCCGCCCTATACACGATCGAGATAGTGGGCTTTGCCTTCGGGTTTGCCGCGCTGATCGGGCTTTGCGTACTGTTCGTGCGCCGCCTCACCCAGGAGCGTATCCGCGCCGTGACCAGCCCCGTCGACTGGGTGCTGCTGGCCGTGCTGCTTTTGCAGGTGGCACTCGGCGTCTACGTTTCGCTGGTCTATCGGTGGGGCGCCGACTGGTATGTCGACACGGCCGTACCGTGGCTCGTCTCGCTGGTGAGCCTAAATCCCCAGACCCAGTACGTCTCGTCTTTGCCCTGGGTGGTCAAGCTGCACATGCTCAACGGGTTCCTGGTGATCGCCCTGTTCCCGTTCTCGCGATTGGTGCATCTAATAATGTTCCCGTTCTGGTACTTGTGGCGGCCGTATCAGCTCGTGATCAGAAACCGCCCTATCAGGACGTGACCAGAACCGATAGACGTGAGTGGCCTTTAGGCTACGGAGCGTCATCGGCTCGTCTTCGGCCTCCTTCTCTAAGGCATGATCCGGAACCGGTTTTCCGAAAAGATCATACCTTGTCAAATAGCTAGAGCGGCAATCGATTTAATTTGAAACGATTGCACTCTAGTTCACTGGAGTCTGAACGCGTTGCTGGGTTTATTTCGCTCTCGTGGTGATCCAGCGGGCGATGCGCGGGGTGGAAGCTTCCCATTCATGAACTGGCTGGCGGAAGGAGCCCGGGGTCTCTCACCGGCCTATTTCGCCTTGGTCATGGCCACGGGGATAGTCTCCATCGCCTCGGACCGCGCGGGGTTCCATGCAATTGCCGTTGTCCTCCTGTGGCTGAACGCGGGGCAGTATCTGCTGCTCTGTATTCTCACGTCGTGGCGGCTCTTGCGCTACCGCCGAGCGCTAATTGACGACTTGACGGATCATCGAGCGGCGCCGGGATTCTTCTCTGCAGTGGCTGCCACGAGCGTAATGGGAAATCAACTGATACTCACTGGAGCCTATGACCTTGCTTTGGCGCTCTGGATTTTTGGTCTATTCATCTGGATCGTCCTGACCTACGCGATTTTCACGACCCTGACGATCAAGGAGACCAAGCCCACGATCGATCGTGGGATTACCGGGGCGTGGTTGCTTGCAGTTGTCGCGACGCAATCAATCGCGCTCTTGAGCGCGCTCCTCTCGCGACATTTCCAGCAGCCCGTCCGCCTCCATATCAATTTCCTCGCCCTGTCGATGTGGCTGTGGGGCGGGATGATGTACATCTGGATGATCTCCCTGATCTTCTATCGCTACACGTTTTTCAAGTTTTCGCCGGCCGATTTCACGGCCCCGTACTGGATCAATATGGGAGCGATGGCCATCTCGACGCTCGCCGGCTCGGTGTTGATTGAGAATACCGCGGATGCGGCCTTCCTTGAGACGCTGCTCCCCTTTCTCAAGGGGTTCACGATCTTCTTTTGGGCGACCGGAACCTGGTGGATCCCGATCCTCATCATCCTGTTCGTTTGGCGGCATCTGTATAGGAAATTCCCGCTCAGCTACGATCCTCTGTATTGGGGCGCGGTCTTTCCGCTCGGCATGTACGCCGCCTGCACCTTCGAGATGGCGCGCGCCATGAGTTTGGACTTTCTGTCCCCCCTCGCTCGCGCGTTCGTCTACGTGGCCCTGCTGGCGTGGGCAACGACCTTCGTTGGGCTCATTCGTAGCCTCGTCAGTAGTCTGATCCTTGCGCTCCACTCTGCTAACGCAAAATGATTTTAGGTTGAATCGGAATTTCGCTTTGCTTGTTGTTTGAGCATGGCAGGCTTTTCCGAAACCGGTACCCTGCGGCAAGTGCGCATGGATGCGCGGGTCAAGCCCGCGCATAACGAAAGAGACTCCACGGAACGGCTGCTTTTATATATATATATATTGTATGTATCTTGATTTGGGTCAAAGCGCTATCATTGATAAAAAAGATGTTGCGGAGGAGCTGTTTCCTGCAGTCGAAGGCGGAGTGAAACCGCGTTAACGGTCACGCTGCGCAAAGGTCATCGCGACCTGCCGGTCTTCGTCAATGAGTTGAACATGCGCTCGAACCGCACGACGCGTTGCTCGTCACGATAATAAAGAAGGAAGCGGGGCTTTATCCGTTGGCGCAAGCGCGGTGAACCGCAATTAAGATACTTAGCAAATAAATATATCTTTTTGTAGGAGGAGCCGTGGAAAATCCAGTTGTCGCGGGTGATGCGATGGCCGAGCCGCCGGGCAACCCCAGGGTTTTGTGGATATCGCTGCTGGCGTTTTCGCTCGGTTTTGCGG
>JBAPZR010000105.1:0-2269 GCA_049285335.1 Xanthobacteraceae bacterium
AGTGGCAGGATTTGAACCTGCGACCCGTCGTCCCGAAGGGGGTAGTGGTCGTGCCGAGTTTGCTACCATTTTGCTACCCAACTCCTCAGTACGGAGCAGGACAGGGCAGATCAGACAACAGGCCATACTCGAAAATAGCAAACTTATTCAAACGTGTTGGTACGGGACAGTCCACGATCGCCGTCGCCGAATTACGAATGCGCTGCTCCATCAGTTACGCAGAGCTAACGTGCAGCCATTCTGCCAATTTCGACCAGCGCCGCCGCCCCGAGACCTTTTGCGAAGGACAATTTGATCTGAAAGCGGGCGATGCGGTCATCATTCGGCTAAATCCCCTGTGCGAGCCCGACCCTCATGACGCGGCGTGGAACGCCATCCCGCACCTCCCCGTCCTTGATGCTTGAAACTGGACAGAAGCTGGACAGTGGTCGTTGCCTTATTAACCAACGGATTGAAATATCTGGCGCTCCCTAGGGGACTCGAACCCCTGTTTTCGCCGTGAGAGGGCGACGTCCTGGGCCGCTAGACGAAGGGAGCATGCCTTCGAAATAGCCGCGATGACCACGCCGCGCAAGCGCGTTCGTGGCGCGTTGCCCGTTCGTGGCGCGTTGCCCTAGGGCATCATCCGGAAAAGCCTACCCCGGACTTGATCCGGGGTGGAAACCGGTTTTCGGAAAGAGCATGCCCCGGACATAATCCGGGATTCATGCCTCATCAAATATCTAAAGTCGCAATCGGTTCAATTTGAAACGATTGCGCTCTAAGGCTGGCTGACAAAACGCACGCGGCCGACCTGCTTGAGCGTCCTGATATCGAAGGTGCGCAATTCGCTCGCGCCATCCACTTCGATCAGCACGGCGAGCCGGCCGGCCGACGCAGAGGTCGAGACCACGCGAGCGCCCTTGGGGAGCGCAATGGCATCGTCGCCGCCGGCGGCGAGGCTGCCGCCGCCCTGATTGAAGACCCGATAGCCGATCACGGTGATCACCGCCGCGACGGCGAGGATCGTGGTGATCGCCGAAATCACCATCATGACGCGGGCGCGAGCGACGAGCTGCGCGCTATCGGACTCGGCGCTTTCGCCCGCGGTTGATAGATTGTTTCGCCGTGCATCGGACAAGTTCATGACCTTCACCACGCCAACGCGGACATCGGTCCTTGTGGCCCCAGAAGAGGCCGGCGAACGGCTCGACCGTTTGCTTGCCCGCCGCGTCAGTGAATTGTCGCGCTCCCGTCTCAAAGCGCTGATCGAGGCTGGCACGGTCGAAATCGACGGGCACACGATCCGCGATCCGAGCCATCGCGTCAATTCGGGCGCGCGGATTATGCTTGACGTGCCGCCCCCGCGCGCGGCGCGGCCGGAGCCGGAGCCCATTCCGCTCAATATCGTCTACGAAGACAATGACATCATTGTCATCGACAAACCGTCCAACCTCGTCGTTCATCCCGCCGCCGGCCATTGGAGCGGCACGCTGGTTAATGCGCTGATCGCCCATTGCGGCGACAGCCTTTCCGGCATCGGCGGCGAGCGCCGTCCCGGCATTGTGCACCGCCTCGACAAGGATACGACCGGGCTCTTGATCGTGGCCAAGAACGACGCCGCCCATCGGGCGCTCGCGGCGCAATTCGCCGATCATGGCCGAAGCAGCGAGGCATTCGAGCGCAGCTATCTCGCCTTCGTCTGGGGCGCGCCGGAGCGGCCACACGGCACCGTCGACCGGGCGATCGACCGCGACCCGCGCGCCCGCGATCGCATGGCAGTGCGCGAAGGCGGCCGCGACGCGGCGACGCAGTGGGAGGTGCTCGAACGCTACGGCGGGGACCCTTCCAGGGCAGCCAAAGGCGCCCGCAAGGCAGCCAAAGGTGCCGGCGGCGCGGTGGCAAGCCTGCTCGCCTGCCGGCTAGAAACCGGCCGAACTCACCAGATTCGGGTCCATTTGGCCTCGATCGGCCATCCTCTCATGGGGGATTTGGTCTATGGGGCAGGATTCCGGACTAAATCGGCGCTTTTGCCCCCGAAGGCCCAAGCCGCCCTTACAGCCCTTGGCAGGCAGGCCCTGCATTCCCATATTTTGAAGGTTTCGCATCCGTCGAGTGGCGAAATCCTAGAGTTCCGCTCGGAACTGCCGCCCGATCTTGTCCGTTTGCATAGAGCGCTGGCCGGAAACTGGGCCGGCACTGGCGATGAACCGTCCCGCGATAGTTAAGTTTACCGATTTCGCGGGTTTTCAGCGTCATTGATGGAAATCAATGCAGCATCGCGCTGAAG
>JBAPZR010000106.1:0-2195 GCA_049285335.1 Xanthobacteraceae bacterium
CTTTCTCAGGTCAACGTATAAAGCGCCTCGGTTCTCCGGGGCGCTTTTTATTTGATCAGGATCGAGACTCATAACCATGGTGATCGCTTTGCACCGTCGATCGCAACGGCTACTGTCGCTTCCGAACAAATCAGCGCGTCAAGGGCAAAGCCGTTGCGCGGCGCCGAAGGCGCCCTTGACACACTGATTTGCTCGGAAAATAGGGTAGCCGTTGCGAGCGACCGCTTTTCTCCAACGCCTTTATGAGTTTTGACCAACCTAATCGTTGATCGCCGGAAGGCTGGACGCTTTGCCCGGCTTGGCCGATCGCAATTTCGACGGCGCCATCGTCGCCGTACTGGCAACGTCCGGCTGCGCGGCCCCCGGCTTACCGTTTGACACGCCCGATGTCGCGGCGGCCGGATCGTGAGAGCGCTTTGCGGCGACGAGCGCGGCCGGCCGCGGACGGGGCAGCGGCGGACCGATCGCAGCGCGGCCTGATGGCTGTTGCGGCTCACCCAACGCGTCCGCCTCCGCCGGCAAGGCGCCCGAAGTACCGATCCGCGGCTGCGGTGTTTCGGTCGACGACGGCATGGCGTCCGCCGAGGCTTCTCCACCGGAAGGCGGCGCCATTCCGGGCGGTCGCGAAGTGTCGGGACCATATGGGCGCGGTCCATAAGGTTCTGAGCCATAACCGGCTGGATCATACCCTCCCGGACCATAGCCCGCCGGACCGTAGGTTCCCGACGGATATCCACCACCGTAAAGCCCGGGACCTGCAACGATGCGATTGGCATCGCGGATCGCGCCGGTGCGCGCATCGACGACGACGCGCATGAGAATGCCGCGGAAGTCCGTCGCGCGCAGAACGTAAGTCGTGCCTTCGCGCAGAGGCGGCGCCAGCGGATCGAATCCGGCGGCGCGCACGGTCCGTACGATCTCGTAGGGCGGCACGAAGCCGGTCACGGGCGTCTGAGCAATGGCCGAAGTGTCGGCCAAAAGCGGGAGAACAAGTGGAAGAATAAGTGGAATGCGCAGAAGAGAAAGAATGATCCCGAACGCGTCTGAAGGCGCGAATACCCCCGTTTCGCGTTTTCTTGGACGCACCACCGAAGCCCCTCGCCATCCCCCACGACTGCTTACCGCAACCGAGATTAACATTAATTGGGGCGGCGCTTAGGCGCTCTTAGGACAATTTACAAAGGTTCACGAAGCGTTCGATGTCGTCCTCGCTTGTTGCAAATGACGTCACGAGCCGGACCAGGACCTTATCGTCACCGACCGCCAAACTATTGCTTGAACGCACGTAGTAATTCGCGCCGGCCGCGCGCAGCGCGGCGTCGAGCGCTCGCGGCAGCATGACAAAAACCAGATTGGTCTCGACGGGCCAGACCGGCTTGAGGCCGACCGCAATCAGCCGCTCCGCCAGCCTGTCCGCCATGGCATTGGCGTGGCGCGCGAGCGTAAGCCAGCGATTCTCGACGAGGTAAGCCAGGACCTGCACGGCGATGAAACGATGCTTCGAAAGCAAGTGGCCGCCGCGCTTGCGGCGCTCGCCAAAGAATGCGGCGGCGGCGGGGTCGAAGAAGATCACGGCTTCGGCGGCGAGCGCGCCGCCCTTGGTGGCGCCGAACGACAGCACATCCACCCCAGAGCGCCAGCTCAACTCGGCGGGCGTGGCGTTGAGCCGAACCAGCGCATTGCCGAAGCGCGCGCCATCCATATGCACGGCAAGCCCGCGCGCATGGGCCAGTTCGGCGAGCGTTGCGATTTCATTGGTCCGGTAAATCGTCCCCGCCTCGCTCGCTTGCGTGATCGACAGCGCCGACGGAACCATTTGATGCGGGCTGTGCCCGCCGTAGCCGGCAAGGGCGGCTTCGAGGACCTCCGCGGTGATCTTGCCGCCCTCTCCGGGCAGGCCTTCGAGTTTGAGACCGTGGCCGAAAAATTCCGGCGCGCCGCATTCGTCGGTCGCGATGTGCGATTCCGCGTGGCAAAAAACGACACCCCAGGGCCGGGAAACCTGCGCCAGCGCCAGCGCATTGGCCGCGGTGCCGGTCGGCACCAGGAAAGCCGCGACGTCTCGCTCGAAAACCTCGCTTAAGCGGTGCTCAACCGAGCCTGTCCAGTCGTCATTGCCATAGCCCCGCGCGAAGCCGCGGTTCGCCTCCAGGATGGCATCGAGAATGTCCGGCGCAATCGGCGCCGTATTGTCG
>JBAPZR010000107.1:0-2386 GCA_049285335.1 Xanthobacteraceae bacterium
CACTCGGTGAGATGAACTCTGGATCCTCATCGAGATGTAGGTCCTTGATAACTGAGAGCGCAATCTCCTCGGAATTGAGGATCTCAATTTGTGTGTCGACGGTTGCCGAATCGATCGATTCGCCAACGAGCGGCGTTTGCGACTGAATGAGCTGCATTCTAGGAGCGTCGACAATGAGAATTGCGCGGCCGATATACAGCGGTGGAGTCGTGAAGATGTAGACGGCACCCAGTATCACGCTAAGCAGCAACGCGAAAGTGATGGTAAAGAACTGCCTCCGGAAGAAGCCGACCACCGCAGTGTAGAATTCAGCTGCGGAGAGACGCTCCCATCCACCTCGTTGCCCCGCCCTGGGCACATGGTCGATTTGAAGTATCATCGGATCCTGAGTCTAAATTGCGCTGAGACAGCAAACATGAGCCGATAATACTGGCTTTGTCTCAACTCTTTTGAACTAACTCTATTGGCTATTAACCCCTTGAGGTATCTCAGCCCTAATAGTCTTTGAGTCGGCCAGCGCCGTGCCCGTATTTGTCCGACATGTACATTGTCCACGTCGTCCGTCAATTCGATCCCGCGGTCGGCGGTATTGAGAACGTTGTGCAAGAATTGGCGTCGGCGCAAGTCGCTGCTGGTCACAGGGTGCGCGTCATAACGTTGAATCGTCTGTTCAAGGCAAGGCACCACGGCGTGTTGCCTGCTAACGACGTGATGAATGGTGCAGAGATTGTTAGATTATTTTTTTTTGGTTCACCGCGGTATCCGCTTGCGTTTTCAGCAATTAAGTTCATCCAGAATGCAGATATTGTTCACGTCCACGCTATCGACTTTTTTTTTGATTATCTTGCGTGGACCAAACCGCTGCACAGAAGAAAGCTGGTGGTTTCTACGCACGGTGGATTCTTTCACACGAAGTACGCAGCGGGTCTCAAGCGGCTTTATTTTGCCATCGTTACGCGGTTTTCGCTCACTTGGTACGACGGAGTAGCAGCCGTCTCTGCCTCCGACTACGAAATGTTTGCTCGGCTGCGCCGGCGTGGGGTCGTCTGCATCGAAAATGGCGTCAATATTACGAAATACGCCAATGCCGCGGCGCCTAAGCCCAATAAGACGATAATGTGGATTGGTCGGTTTTCCGCCAACAAACGGCTCGACCGACTTATGAACTTCGTTGCTGCGCTTCGTCTTTACGACAGCGAATGGACATTGAAGATCGCGGGGTCTCCGTGGGATCTCAGCGTTGGCGATGTTCGTGCACTTGCGCAAAAGGCCGATGTCGCCGCGGCGGTAGATATTTTCCCTTTACCGTCGGAGGCTGATATACGTCACTTACTGAGCGCCTGCTCGGTGCTTGTGAGCTCATCGGATTTCGAAGGTTTCGGAATTGTTGCGGTGGAAGCTCTCTCGGCGGGGCTGTTTCCTGTGCTTAACGATATCCCGGCATTTCGCCGCTTGGTCGAGCAGACTGGCGCCGGAATGGTCGTTGACTTTTCGCGACCTGGGGCGGCCGCCGAGGAATTTTTGGCGCGCTGGCACGAGGTGAGATTAGACTATCAGCACGTACGCAGAGCATTGATCGCGGCTGCAGCTGAATTCGACTGGCAGCGTGCATCTCGTGCCTACCTAGATTTGTATAACGCGGTGCGCGGAACTCGCTCGCGCCGTATCCTCGACGTGTCGTTGCCGGTGTGGACGCGTTCCGAGGTGGCCGAACAACTTGACAAGCACTTTGAACAAAAAAGCAATATTATTGTGGCGTTCGCGAATGCCAATTGTTTGAACATCGCCTACGCCGATCCGCGTGTCCGTGTTGCGCTCGGAGAGGCGATGGTTCTTAATGACGGGATCGGCATCGATTTCGCGAGTAAGCTTTTGTTTGGGGCTGTATTCCCCGAGAACCTCAACGGCACCGACTTCACGCCCTATTACCTTCAAACAACCCGCCATAATTTCCGACTTTATCTGCTTGGAGGCAGGCGGGGTGTAGCAGATCGAGTCGCCAAGATTCTTGCCCAGACATGCCCCCGGCACCAAATAGCGGGCTACCACGACGGTTATTTCCCTCGCAGCGAGGATGCGCTTGTAGCGAAGGCCATCCGTGCGAGTCGCGCCGATATAGTGTTGGTCGCGATGGGAAATCCAGAGCAGGAATTATGGCTACGGAATAATATGGCTGCAACCGGCTGCCGACTGGGCTTTGCTGTCGGTGCCTTGTTCGATTTCATAACTGGCGAGGCGCAGCGTGCACCGCTTTGGATCAGGACGGCGCGTTTGGAATGGGTGTATCGGCTTGCGCGTGAGCCGCGACGCCTCTGGCGCCGCTATGTGTTTGGCAACTCAATATTCATCTTACATGTCCTCGGCCAGTGGTGGTCGGGTGCACGAG
>JBAPZR010000108.1:0-2369 GCA_049285335.1 Xanthobacteraceae bacterium
GCGCGGCGGCTTCCATCATGGTTCCGGTCGGATTGGCCGGCGAACCGATGATGACGCCCTTGAGCGGCTTTACGCGATGGCGGGCGAGTAACATGTCGCCCGTCATCGACCATCGCGTCGTCGCGTCCGTTTCAATCAGGACCGACTCGCAACCAAGCGCGCTGAGAATGTGACGGTAGGGCGGATAACCGGGTACCGCCACGGCGACCCGGTCGCCCGGCTCGAAGGCCGCAAGAAAGGCAAGCGTGAATGCCGCGGACGAGCCGGTCGTGACGACGACACGCTCCGGGTCGAGGTCGATGTGATGCCGTTCGGCATAAGCTGTTGCGATGCGCTGCCGCAGCGAGGGAATGCCCAGGGTGGCCGTGTAACCGTGCGGACCGTCGCCAAGCGCGGCGCGCACCGCGGCGATCGCGGTGGCCGGCGCACCGGCGGCCGGCTGGCCGACTTCCATATGCACGATCCGGCGGCCCTGGGCCTCAAGCCGCGCGGCGGCAGCCATGACATCCATCACGATGAAGGGCGGAATCCCGCTGCGCATGGACGGATGCCGCAAGCTTTTTGCCCTTTCCAGCATTACGAGCCTTCAATTCCTCGTTTACGCAGTCGGTCTTGGATGACCCGCCCCGCTGATGCCGTATTCAACGGGTCTCGTGAATATTCGGGGCGGAATACAGGTACGGCACTGTGTGTTGACCCTTGCGCGTTCCATCCATAGGTTGCCTGCCGACCGAAGGGCCAGCTCAGCCTCACATGATGGTTGCTCGATCTCCTAGCAAGATGCGGCCACCGAGGCCAGCTTCGCGCGCCGTTGCGGCGCTAACCGTCGCAGCGCTGAGCCTGTCGAGCATGCCGGCGCGGGCGCAGACCGGCGCCAATGCCGGCATCCCGATGATTCGCGACGCCGAAATTGAGCAGCTCCTGCGCGATTACACGGCGCCGATCTTTCGTGTCGCCGGCCTCTCGGACCAGAACGTGCACGTCGTCATCATTGATGACAAATCCTTCAACGCTTTCGTCATGGATGCGCACCGGATTTTCGTAAACGTCGGCGCGCTGATGGAATCGACGACTCCGAACCAGATGATCGGCGTGTTCGCGCACGAGTGCGGCCACATTGTCGGTGGGCATCTGTCGAAGATGCGCCAGGAACTCGCAAATGTGCAGACCGCCGCGCTGATCGGAATGCTGCTTGGTGCTGGAGCGCTGGTCGCCGGCGCGCATTCGGGAAATGTCGACATGGGCAATGTCGGCATGGCGGCAATTGTCGGACCGGAAGCAGCGGGTATGAGCCGGATACTCTCTTACCAGCGCGCCCAGGAAGAATCGGCGGATCGTGCCGGGGTGCGCTTCCTGACCCTGACGGGCCAGTCGGCCAAGGGAATGTACGACACGTTCAAGCGTTTTGCCGATGAATCGCTGTTCGCGTCGCAAGGAGCAAATCCTTACGCCCAAAACCACCCGATGCCCGAGGAGCGCATGGCCGCTCTGGCCGAGCTGGTGAAAACTCCGTATTGGGGAAAGAAGGATCCGCCCGAGCTGCAACTGCGTCACGATATGATGCGTGCCAAGCTTTACGGGTTCATCGAGCGTCCGGCTACGGTGCTGGCGCATTATCCTTTGTCGGACACCAGTTTGCCGGCGCGCTATGCGCGCGCTATTTCGGCATACCGCTTCGGCGATCCGCGGAGCGCCATGGCCCAGATCGACGGTTTGATTGGGGCCATGCCGAACAATCCTTACTTCTATGAGCTCAAGGGGCAGGCCCTGCTCGAGGGCGGGCATGCGGTTGACGCCGTCGCGCCCTTACGGCACGCGGTGGCGCTTGCGCCCGATCCTGCTCTCATTCAGATCCTCCTTTCGCAGGCGCTTGTCGGAACCAACGATCCAAAGTTGTCGGAAGAAGCCGTTCCGCTCCTGCGCGCGGCGCTTCTCAAAGAACCGGAATCCGGCGACGCTTACACCACCTTGGCGATGGCCTATGGCCGCAAGAACGATCTTGCCGATGCCGACCTCGCCTCCGCCCAGGCGGCTTTCGCCCGCGGCGACAATAAGACCGCTCGCGAACTCGCCGAGCGCGCCAAGCAGCGTTTTCCGATCGGATCGCCGGGCTGGGTGCGCGCCGACGACATCGTTGCCTTCAACAGAAACCACAAGCAGAATCCGCTTTTCTCCGGTCAATGACGATAAAGAGGATAATCGATATGTCTGTTAGCCTTCGCACCGCACTTCCCGTCGTGGCCGCGTTGCTCTTGGCGTCGGCCGCGCTCGCGCAAAATCCGGCGGTGCAGTCCAATGAGACTCCGGTCCCTGCCGAGACGCTTGCGGCGGGAGGGTTTTCGCCCGACCAAACGCGCGCCATTGAGAAC
>JBAPZR010000109.1:0-1838 GCA_049285335.1 Xanthobacteraceae bacterium
ATCGTAAGGCGTCAACCAAGGCGTCGGTATCGCCCGGGGCGATGACAAGGCCACAGCCGTGTTGCTGGACCAGCCGAGCGGTTTCCCCGTTTTTGTCGGCAATGATGATAATGGGTCTGCCGGCCGCCGCGATTCCATAGAATTTGCTCGGAACCAACAGCCCTTCGAGTTTTGGATTAAGCGACAGCCAGTGCGCATCGGCCACCGCCAAGGAATAGGGGAGCGTTTTTTGCTCTTGGTAGGGCATGAAACGGAATGAGCTGGCGAGCCCCTGGTCCTTGACCACTCGTGAAAGTTCCTCGAACCGTTTGCCGCCGCCAACCATCAAAAAAGTTATGTGGGACTCTTTGCACAGCTGTTTAGCGGCGGTAAGCACAGTCTCAAATTCATGCGCGCGGCCAAGATTGCCCGAATAGCCGAACACGAATTGACCGGCCAAGCCCCAGGCCGCACGCAACGGATTCTCGGATGGAGCGATAGGCCGGATGTCTTGGTCATTGCACCAGTTGGCAATGACATGAACTCGCGAGGGTGGAGCACCCAACGCTTCAACTCTTCGCCTCATGAGATCGCCGACAACCACTGTAGCCTGCGCCTGGCGGAGAGAGCGATTGCGAAGCGCTGTCAGGCCCGCGGCTAAGGGGCCACGCATCAACGGCACGCCTAGCTCGACGGCGGTCTCCGGATAAATGTCCTGCAGCCAATTCACCAGACGGGCACCCTTGCGGCGCGCCGCCGTCATGCCGATTATCGATGTGAGCGGGGGGTCGGTTTTGGCGACAATCATGTCGCCCGACCGGGCCAGAGCAATCAGGCATCGCCAGATCGACCGGTAGAACGAAAGATAGTCGATCGAACGGCCCAGTAATCCATCACGGCCAAAACTGGTCGATGGCACACGGTGCACATGCACACCGTTGACGATATCGCTTATGGGCAAGGCGGCCTTGGCATCATCGTAGATTTGCGTGCTGGTGACGACATGCACATCACGCCCGGCGCTGGCCAAGTGATAAGCGAGATCGGAAAGAATCTGGCTCGTTGCCGAATGGTCGGGACAGAAAAATCTATTGATAAAAATCAAACGCGACATCGGCGTTCGGCTCGATACGGGAGATGGTCTATGGGAGCTGTCGCCGAGATCATGTCTTCTATTAGACCTTGGCGCCGAGTTCGTGGATGATAAACGGGCGAACCGCTTCATCCTTCAACAGGTCTTCGAAATAGACGATGGTCTTCATCAGCCCGTCCCGCAGCGGGATCTGTGGCGCCCATCGAAGCAGATCATTGGCCTTGGAAATATCCGGACGACGTTGGCGCGGGTCATCCTGCGGGCGCGGGCGATACACAATGCGCGAATGCGATCCAGTCAGCTCGATCACCAGTGATGCGAGTTCCAGAATCGTGAATTCCTTGGGATTGCCGATATTGATCGGTCCGGTCACATCATCGGCACTGTTCATGAGGCGGACCAGGCCGTCGATCAAATCATCGACGTAACAAAACGAGCGCGTTTGTAAACCGTCGCCGAACACCGTGATATCGCGGCCGAGCAAGGCCTGCACGATGAAGTTTGATACCACGCGGCCGTCGTTGGGATGCATGCGCGGCCCGTAGGTGTTGAAGATCCGCGCCACCTTAATCGGCAACCGGTGCTGGCGCCAATAATCGAAGAACAATGTTTCGGCGCAGCGCTTGCCTTCATCGTAGCAGGACCGCGGGCCGATCGGGTTGACGTGGCCCCAATACTCTTCGGTTTGCGGATGGACGTTGGGATCGCCGTAGACTTCCGAGGTCGAGGCCTGGAGGATCTTGGCGCGTAGCCGCTTGGCCAGTCC
>JBAPZR010000110.1:0-1552 GCA_049285335.1 Xanthobacteraceae bacterium
CCCGATTCCACCGCATCTACTACGCCAACTGACAGCAACGTCCATCACCAGGTAAAAACGGAGGAGAGTGCTATGTTTGGAAAGAGTGAAACTGCAGATAGTCAGCAAGATTCGACATCGGTCCAACCGCTGACACGCCCAGTGGTGAGACATTCCGCGGCAGCCAATGCCACAGAAGCGACTGCGTCCGTTAGCTCCGGGATGACGATCGTCGGCAAAGTTAATTGCGACGGGACAATCAAGATCTTTGGTCGCATTGAAGGCGAGCTTCATGGGTCGACCGTCGTGATCGCCGATGGCGCCCAGATGGAGGGCGACGTCGTCGCTGAAGATTTGACCGTCGGTGGCCATGTCAAAGGCACGATCCATGCCAAGCGCGTCAAGTTGATTGGTACGGCTGATGTCGAAGGCGATATCTATCATCGCGCGCTGTCAATCGAGGAGAATGCACGGTTTGAGGGCTCGTCACGGCGTGAGGATCGTGAGGGAAAAAATGTCATCGATGCGACCTCGCGCGTTCAGGCAAAATCGCCCACAGCGCGAGCCGGGACACTTAACGGCAGGTCGGATGACGCCAAGTCGGACGTTTAACGGCGGGCGATGAGGCGGCCCGGTTTGTCGAGCCGGTGGGTGAAGTGATCCCTTGCGTCTCTAAAAATCGCGCTCTTGACGCAAGGCATCTCCAAAACAGCAAGGCCGCCCGAGCACCCACGGCGGCCTTGCTTTTTTTGGGGTTGTCAACCGATGCCGATGGAGACCGCGACCGATCACCTAATAATGTAATGTGATACTCATCACAGAACTTCATTTGTGTCAGCGATCACGTTCTTGGTCTAAACGCTTCGAACAAAATGACAAACAAACACCCAAACACCGTCGTACCAACTGCAAAGGTGATGTTCGTCACGGAAATTCACTTTTTCAGATCGAAGTGTCAGCCATCACAGTCTTTGCCCGAGGCTCGGAATTATCATCTCATAGATTTCTTGGGAGAAGTGGCATGACAACGAACATCAGGACATTCGGTCGAGTTTCGATTTCCGCGCTGACGCTGTTGGTCTTTTTTGCGATAGGTTCGACGGTCGCCAGCGCTCAGACCAGAATCGGAACAGCCAACTCAGTCAAACCCGAAGCGTCAGGAAGCATGGGCGGTACGCTTTCGGCTGGCAGTGGTGTTCACGCCAACGAAACAGTTAAAACCGGGACTGCCGGCCAGGCGGGCCTGCAGTTTAATGATCAGAGCAACCTTACTGTTGGACCGTCGTCATCGGTCCGGCTCGACAAGTTTGTGTATGATGCAAGCAAAGGTAGCGGCGCTATTGCCGTCGAGGCCGCGCGCGGCGCATTCCGTTTTTCGACGGGCGCCCAGAACGGGGGCGAGGTCAAAATCAAGACGCCTTCTGGCACGCTTGGCATTCGCGGCTGAGCTAACAAGTGTGTATAGGCGGCCAGGGCGATCGGTTCTTTGACCACCTCTATATTCGTGACGGCCGGTAGTCGCTTGTCGCGCGCTACTCTTTGACTCCGGCAGCTTCGCCACGTTGGCCGCAAC
>JBAPZR010000111.1:0-1966 GCA_049285335.1 Xanthobacteraceae bacterium
GCTCAAGATCATGGTGTTGATAGCGACCGATTTGCCCGAGCCCGTGGTGCCGGCGATCAACAGATGCGGCATGCGCGCCAGATCGACCAGCACCGCTTCGCCGCCGATCGCCTTGCCGAGGCAAAGCGGCAACCGCGCCGAGGCTTCGGCGTAATCGCGCGAGCCGAGCAGCTCCCGCAGATAGACCTTTTCGCGGTTCGCGTTCGGCAATTCGATGCCGATCGCATTTCGCCCCGACACCACCGCGACGCGCGCCGAGAGCGCACTCATCGAGCGCGCAATGTCGTCGGCAAGGCTGATGACGCGCGAGGATTTTATCCCCGGCGCCGGCTCGAGCTCGTAGAGCGTCACGACCGGCCCCGGCCGGGCATTGATGATTTCGCCGCGCACGCCGAAATCCGCCAGCACGCCTTCGAGCGCAACGGCGTTTTCCTGCAAGATTTCGCTGCTCACCGTGGCGCGGCCGCCTTTGCTCGGCGGGGTCAGCAATTCAAGCGCCGGCAGAATGTAGCCGCCGCTCGAGCGCCGCGGCGCTTTCGGGGCGCGAGGCTTGCGCGCGCGCGGCGTGGTTTCCTCGGCATCGTCGTCGGCTGTTTCATCCTCGACGCCACGGTCCGCGACATTGTCGAAGCGCGGCTCGATGCGCCGCCGCAAGGTGGCATCGCGAGAGGGCATCGGCGTCCGCTCGCGGCGGTAGAACAGTCGCGCGATCCGCCCGCGCAAGCTCAGGATGAAATGCGTCAAAAAGCCGAGCGAAATCCAGCCGCTCTCGTCGCGATCGCGGGGTTCGGCCTCCTCATCCTCCTCGTCGTCCTCGTCAATTTCTTTCGCGGCTTCGTCGTCATCATCGGCCGCGTCGCCCCAAATCAGGCCGGCCGCGCCGCCGAAGGCGAGAAGGGTCGCCGTCCCCAACGCAACGCCGGCGGCGAGGCGGTTGATGCCGACAAGCGACAGATGAAAGAGCTGGACCGGCAGACGCAGCGCCGCATCGCCGACCACGCCGCCAAGGCCGCACGGTAGCGGCCAATGCGCGCTGTGCGGCAGGCACGAGGCAAAAGCGGCGGCGAGGACGGCGCCGACAACCCACAAAATAATTCGCCGCCGCTCATGGCGCAGACGCCGGTGCCCGAGCAGCCGATAGCCCCAGATCGCGATCGGCAGCAGCAGCGCCAGCGAGCCCAGCCCGAAAAGCTGCATCATCAAATCGGCGATGACCGCGCCGGGCCAGCCGAGGAGATTATGCACCCGCGCATCGGTGGCGTGGCTGAGCGATGGATCGCGGACCGACCAGGTCGCGAGCGCAAGAGTGCCGGTCATCGCAAGCGTAAGCAGAGCAAGACCGCCAAGCTCGCGCAACCGCCGCTGCAAAGCGGCGCCGAGCTGGCCGGAAAGAGCGGCCATCCCGTCAAGGCCGCGCTCGATCATCAACATTTGCTTCGCTTCCCCCGCGCCTTTCATTCCCCGTCGAGATCAAGTCCTAACCGAGTACCCCGACCAGGCGATGCATCGCCTCCGCGGTGATCTCGTTGCTTTGCACCATGGCGACGCGGATATAGTCCGCGCCCGGATTGCTACCGTCCGCCTGTTCGCGCGCGAAATAGCGGCCCGGCACGACCCGCAGGCCGGCCTCGCGCCACAGCCGCTGTGTCGCGATTTCGCTGCCGCCCTGCGCCGAAACATCAAGCCAGAGAAAAAACCCGCCCGCGGGGCGGCGATAATTGTAGCGGCCGCCGATGATCTGATCGGCGAGATCGAACTTCTCTCGGTAGAGCCGGCGGTTTTCCTCGACGTGCTTCTCGTCATTGTAGGCGGCGATCGCGGCATGCTGCAGCGGAGTCGGCACCTGCGGCGCGGCGACGTTGCGCAATTCGAGATAGCTCGCCAGAAATTTACGGTCGCCGGCGGCAAAGCCGATGCGCAGCCCCGGCAGGCTCGACCGCTTGGACAACGAGTGGAAGACAACGAC
>JBAPZR010000112.1:0-18683 GCA_049285335.1 Xanthobacteraceae bacterium
ACGCAAAGAATGATCAATGACTGCCCAACGAATGGCGCTGATTATTAAACCGAGCGCGAGAGACGCAAGCGCAACGTAAAGAAAACCACTCACGGAGGGATCGCTAAAGCGTTTTAGCCACGCGGTAATCTCGGCATTGCTGATGTCGGACAATGACAGCAACCATAAAAGCAAAAAGCTCGGCAGCAAGAACGCGATTATTAGGCCGAAGTTCTTGTCAGTAATTTCTTTCATGACCGCCGAAATGTGCTTCCCCTGGTAGAGAAAGCATAATACGGTTGCCCCATTTCTCCAATGGTCCTATCAAACTCAATGGACCAAACTTTGGTGGAGTTATCCGATGACGAATGGCTGGGGAAAAGGTGGTCATGCGAAAAGAAAAGAGAAGCGCCGTGCATGGACTTCGAGCGAACTCCGTGAGCTCAAAGCAATGGCGCGGAAGAAGGCCAAGGCGTCTCAAATAGCTAAGAAGCTGAAGAGAACACAAGGCGCAACGCGCCAGAAAGCGTTCAGTATTGGGCTTTCGCTTGACAGTAGATCATAACTGGACGCCACGCGAACCAGCTATGCCATTGCATGTATGATGGTGTAAGGCTCGTCGGCATTATCTTACAACGCACACGCCAAACAACTCGCGCTACGCAACCCAAGTGAAGTTGGGGTCGAGGATTTTCATATAAAATTTGCGCAGGAAGTGTCTTACTTCCTTAGATAAATAAGAAACAACAAAGCTATAATAGTGACCGCCATGAAAGCGAAAAAGATCACGAAGCCCCAAAACATAAAGCGTCGCTCGAACCAGTCGGGTATCGGCCATCTCAGTTCACTAAGTATTGCGTCAGATTCAACTTGGTGGATTGCCTCCTCCAAAGCGAGTCGCTCGTTTTTAAGATCCGCTTCTAACAACGGTCGATCGACCTTCAGAAACGATTTAGCCAAGGCCGCGCGTGCATGGTCATATACCGCACAACGGGCCTCTTGGCTCTTTTCTTCCAGAGCTTCGATTGCACGGCTGATTAGAGGGTAATAGTCGGCCATACAGCTTTGCCTGATAGAACTGCATCTTAGCTGCAAGGTTTGGACGGGGTCGAGGAATTTCACACCTTTCGTGCGAGGCACTGGTCCGCCGCCGTCGAAGTCAATCTTTTTCCCCGCCACCCCACGAACTAATAACAAACAAACAAAGCTGCCGCTCGCGCGAATTAACTTGAATTACGCACAGATTGTCAGAAGTCGATTAGCGTCGCCACGATTTCACAAGTGGCGACTGGAAACGAGATAATTAAATCGAGATTTATTTTGGACGACGTTTGATTGCTCGACGTACCAGTTCGTCACTGATGTTAAAGTCTTTAGCGAGTTGTCGAATGGCATCGGCCGACTTGCCAGCGCGGTTCTCGTATCGAACCGCTATGACTAAATCGCGTACGTTCTTGCTTGGCTGTTTCGGTGCGCCACGCCTCTGTTTGACGGTTAGCTGGCCCTCGTCGATCATCTTTCGCAGCTCGCTGAACACCGCGCCATCGAGCGTCGGGAGAGCAGCTAGTGGTCGAAGATCGCCCCGGCGCATCCAGCGAATAGCCACAGTGGCGCGCGCGTCGGCTGGCTTGAGTTTGCGCTGCTGGGCCAAGGCCGCCGCCTCGACCTCCCAAGGATCGTGTCCGGCGATCTTGTCGAGCTTACGCTTCATCGCCCCGGCTGCGACCACCGCTTCGACACTTTTGACGACGCCGACAACTCGTTAGCCCGGGCGCTCTCTGGCTGGCATTTGATGTCCCCCCGCGCATCGTTCATTGAATTATGCCCTATTTTCACCCTCGGGGCGATCACAGGCTTGGACACTTGTGGACATTACGCCTACTCATCCTGCGATCTTATCGACGTAGTCGGCCCACTTCTGCAAATCATGTTTTGAGCTGACGCGTAAGGTTCGCTAAGTCCTCCTTCGGAACGATCTTGCCACCACGCGCTAAAGCGAAGGCTCGCTCCATAAGACCTTCAGGGACCGGCTGTTTGCGAGGCCCAACTAACGCCTCAACATGATCAGCCCAGCATTGCAACGCACTCCGCATCTCGTCGGCGTACTTGGCGCGATTGTAGATCCCGGCGACGCCAGCCTTGTGGCCAGAGACATGATTGAGAACAGCCTCGATAATATGCGGTTGAACACCAAGCTCGGCCATTCCGGTGGCGGCAGTCCTCCTCAAGTCATGGAGCCGCCAATCTGGCATAGGCTTGGCCCTCCGCCCTCGCCTGTCGAGGATCGCGCCATCGAGGTGAACCTTGCAATCACTCCATCCTGAGAAGCCACCATTGCCAATTCCGAAGATATGATCGCGACCTTTACGATGGGGTTGGCGTTCAAGAATAGCGCGCGCTTGTGTTGATAGTGGCAACTCATGAAGGCGTTTGTTCTTCGTGCGCTCAGGCGGGAGTGCTATCACCCTTCGATCAAGATCAACTTCGTCCCACTCTAGCCAACCAATCTCCTCCCTGCGCTGGCCAGTGAGGATTAGCAATCTCATAATGTCACCGAATTGGTCTGCGCCGACCATACTTCCTGCAATTCGATTTCTGTTAGGACCCTTTCTCGTGCTCCGTTCTCCTCTGCCTTGCCAGTTCCAGCTACAGGGTTGGCGTCGATAAATCCCTCACGAACTACCCAAGCGAAGAACGCTGAGAGCGAAGATCGAACACGGTTGCGGGCAACAGGGCCGGATGCATCCTCGATCTCGGCAAGCAGTGCTGCAATTGTCCTGCGGTCGATCTCGCTCAGGCGCAGGCGATGTAACGGTTTGGCGTGATTGGATAGATGCCGCTTTACCTCAACGAAGGCTCGCGGTTTCATTACAGCCTGTTTGCGTTCGAGATAGCGCGCCACTTCCCTGCCAAAGCTCTCCGCTGCCAATGCTTTGGGCTGCTCCGCAAATGGATCAGTGCCACTTGCGACAATGCCAAGCTTGGCCTTGGCAGCATTACGCGCGAGGTCGGGCGTTAGTGGAGAGCCATGACGGCCAAGGGACTTGACGTGCTGGCGACCGTTGACGCGATAACGGATGTAATAGAAAACGCCGTCAGTCTGGCGACGTGCACCAAAGCCCTTCACGACGCTATCCCAAAGCCACTCCGCACCAGGCGGTAGCTTCTCCACTGAACTTTTCGTGATCTTGCCAAGCATCGCAGTGCCTTCAGCCTCAACGTGCTTACTAATTTTCTCGCCGATGCACTACCCTCAGTCAAGAAAATTAGTAAGTGATTAGTAAGCAAGCGGAGGGAACTGGTGACGGAAGGCGGCGGCGAGTGTCGGGTAGAGGCAGGTCGAAGCTGGCGCTACGAAAAGCAAAGTAATGCCGACAGAATGGGCATTATTGCAACTAACGCCCGAGGTATGCTAGTGTTCTTCTCGTAGTCGGAGCGTGGCGCAGCCCGGTTAGCGCACCAGTCTGGGGGACTGGGGGTCGCGAGTTCAAATCTCGCCGCTCCGACCATAATCAACATCTCACAAAGCATGTAGTCCTGAGGTATAATTTTCTGGGGCGCAAGTTAAGCCGCGCCCTACTCTCCGCGAAGCGCGCCATCGATGATGCGTCGGCAGGCCAAGAGCTCGTCGAGCGCTGCTTGCAGCTTGCGCCGATTGTCCGGCGCAGTTTCCCGCTGGGCCGGCGTCGCATCGACCGATCCAGTTTTGTCAGCTCCACGTTTGACAGCGCGCACTTTGTCGTCGAGGCCTGCAAACGCGAGCGCGTTTTGCTCCTCGCTCGCGATTGACTCGCCTCCCAGGCGGTCTTCCTCGGTTTCCGGCGGCGGCGGCGCGGCGCCCGCGCGCCAGACGTCCTGCACGAAGCCCGCGCCATGCTCGCGCAAAATGCGCTGGACGCCGCGAATGGTGTAACCCTCGCCGTAGAGCAGATGGCGGATACCGCGCAGAAGATCGACATCGTCGGGCCGGTAGTAGCGGCGGCCCCCGCCCCGCTTCATCGGCTTGATTTGCGGAAAGCGGCTTTCCCAGAATCGCAGCACATGCTGGGGAACGTCGATTTCGTCGGCAACTTCGCTGATGGTGCGGAATGCGTCCGGCGCTTTTTCCAAGGCGATATCCTCGAACTCAGGTCGCTTCGCTGACGTCCGCGTCCGCTCCGGAATTGATTCGCTGCTTGAGGATCGCAGACGGCTTAAAGACCATAACGCGACGCGGCGAGATCGGAACCTCCTTGCCGGTCTTGGGATTGCGCCCGATACGCTGGCCCTTTTTGCGCACGACGAACGAGCCGAATGACGATAGCTTCACCGTTTCGCCACGTTCGAGACAATCGGTTATTTCCTTGAGCACCAGTTCGACAAGGGTCGCGGATTCGGTGCGCGACAGTCCAATCTTCTGATAGACCGCCTCACACAAATCGGCACGTGTGATCGTCTTTCCCGCCATCGCCAGCCCCGCGCACGGTAGGTCGAGCAATTCGTCGACCGAAGATATCGTGCTGAATTATCAAGGATATTAGCTTGTTGCGGTAGGGTCAACCGGGCTAAGGGGTGTTCTCGGGACTTGTTTTCAGGTTTTGCCCGCCGTTGCACGGGTGCTTACCAGCGCACCAGCGCGGCGCCCCAGGTGAAGCCGCCGCCCATGGCTTCGAACAACAACAGATCGCCACGTTTGATGCGCCGGTCGGCGACCGCATCGGCCAGTGCCAGCGGGATGGATGCGGCCGACGTATTGCCGTGGCGATCGACCGTCGTGACTATTTTCCCGGGCGGGATACCGAGCTTGTGAGCCGAACCGTCGATGATCCGCTTGTTTGCTTGGTGCGGAATGAACCAGTCGATGTCGTCAGCGGTATAGCCCGTCGTCTTGAAGGCCTCCTCCACCACGTCGGCGATCATCGCCACGGCGTGGCGGAACACTTCCCTGCCTTCCATGCGCAAATGTCCGACCGTCCCCGTCGAGGACGGACCGCCGTCGACATAGAGCTTCGTTTTGTGACGACCGTCGGAACGCAGCCGCACGGTGAGTATGCCGCGATCATCGCGGGTTCCGGCCTGTTGCTGGGCATCAAGGACCACGGCTCCGGCGCCGTCACCGAACAGCACGCATGTGCTGCGGTCGGTCCAATCGAGAATGCGGGAAAACGTCTCCGCGCCGATCACCAGCGCCCGCGAGAAATCCCCCGATTTGAGCAGCGCGTCGGCCGTCGACAAGCCATAGACGAAACCGGAGCACACCGCCTGCAAATCGAACGCCGCACCGTGGGTAATCCCGAGCTCGGCCTGCACCGAAACGGCGCTCGCCGGGAACGTGTTATCCGGCGTCGAGGTCGCAAGCACGATGAGATCGATCGATTGTGCATCGACACGGGCGTGCGCCAGCGCAGCTTGCGCGGCGCGCACCGCCATATGAGACGTCAACTCAGCCGGCGCAGCGATGCGACGTTCGTGGATGCCGGTGCGTTGAACGATCCAATCGTCCGACGTATCGACTTTGCGGGCTAGGTCCTCATTGGTGAGAATCTGACTCGGCAAGTAACTCCCACAACTGAGGACAACCGAGCGGCGCGCTGTCACGAAGCCGCTCCCCCGACCGCCGGACTCATCGGCTGCGATCCCGGCTTGGAGTGAAGACTGAGCGCGGCGCGGACTCTCGCTAAAAGCTCGTCGCGCACGACGCCGTGACCGAGCTCGATTGCAGCGGCGAAGCCTTCGGCGTCCGTGCCGCCGTGGCTTTTGATGACGATGCCGTTGAGTCCGAGGAAGACGCCGCCATTGGCGCGGCGGGGATCCATGCGCTCGCGCAATTGCGCAAATGCCGATCGTGCGAAGAAATAACCGATCCGCGCACTGAGCGAGCGGCTCATCGCGCCCCTGAGATATTGTCCAATCTGCCGTGCGGTCCCTTCGGCGGTTTTCAGAGCGATGTTGCCGGTGAACCCCTCGGTGACGACCACGTCAACCTTGCCGCGTCCAATATCGTCGCCTTCGACAAAACCCTGATAATCGAGGCCTTCGAAATTCTCATCGCGCAGGATCTGCGCGGCGTCGCGGACCTGTTCCAGCCCTTTGGCCTCCTCTACCCCTATATTGAGGAGCCCCACGGTGGGACGATCGATGCCGAAGAGTATGCGCGCGGTGGCGGCGCCCATGAGCGCGAGGTCGACCAAGTGGTCGGCATCGGCGCCGATCGATGCGCCGACATCGAGCACGATCGACTCTCCGCGCAATGTCGGCCACAGCGCTGCGATGGCGGGGCGTTCGATGCCCGGCAAGGTTTTGAGGTTGAACTTCGACATCGCCATCAGCGCCCCGGTGTTTCCGGCGGAAACAGCCATGTCGGCGTCGCCCTTTTTCACCGCGTCAATCGACCGCCACATCGACGATTTCCAGCGGCCATAGCGCAATGCCTGGCTCGGCTTGTCTTCCATGCGCACCGCGACGTCGGTGTGAATGAGCCGAGAAACGGCTTTGAGTTTCGGCTTGGCGTCGAGCAACGGCGCGATGAGAGCGGAATTGCCGAAGAATTGGAATTCGCTCGTAGGGTAACGCGCTAGCGCGAGATCGGCTCCGGCGACGACCACGCCGGGACCGTGATCGCCCCCCATCGCATCAAGCGCAATACGGACTTTCTCAACCATTCAATGACCGCGCGGCCACTATTGTGCCTGTGCCAGAACTCGCAATGCGCCGTGACCGACCTTCATGCGAACTCTGGGATGAAAGAAATAGCCGTAAGACTTTGATTTCATGCAGCTTTTAGATTTGTAGTTCCCAATCGCATCCGGTTCGTCCGATCGCCATGGGAACTTCGAATCTACTGCGCTCGCCTCAGCAATGGGAAAAGCGGTCCCCGATCGCGAGAATAGCGGTTCGATGCCCGGAAACAACTGCCGTGAATGGACGGCGCTCAGCCACCATCCGGACGCTTCGCCAAATGGGACAGCGCGGCAAAAGGGCCGTCGTCCGGTCTTCCCTCCTGCGGCGCCTCGAAAATCGCACCCGGTTTGCGCGGATAGGGATCAAGCCCGAGGATCAGGAATTCAATAGCGAGCGCGCCTAAGTCCAGGACGCCGCCGACGAGCGGCTCCGGGTCGTCGGGCTTGACGTCGCGCAGGCGCGGCTCGGCCTGTCCTTCTGTTTGGGGAACCGGCGATGACGGCTCGAACAGAAGATCGACCGTCTCTTCCACCTCGTTATCCAGCGGTTCAAGAGTGACGACGCAAGTCTGTCCGACGGTCGCTGATATTTTGCCCGTAACGTGCAGACCGCCTGCCCCTCGCGGCGTAACATCGAGGTGGGCTTCGAAACGCGGCAGATCGCGCAGGCCGACAACTTTCGCAACCGCCGTGCGAATCGGCTCGTCGGCGACCAGATCAAATCGCTGGCCGGTATCCGGGATTTCCTCGGCCGCGACGAGCACACGCCACGGCGCGGTAAAGTCTCGGGACCTATGATCGGACATCGGCAATAGTCTCCGGCATCGGAAAGGCGACCTCGCCGCGCAACAGCGCGCCTTCGTCATGATCCGCAAAGCAGCGCAGCGCCCTTCGCGCATAACGCGCCAAGCGGCCAGCCCTATCGCCGTTCACGCCATGGAAGATATTGCGCGAGAGCGCATTCTCAAGCTCCCGGTCGTCCGGTGCCGCCAAAGCAGCCAGATACGCGCTTTGACGGCCGTAGAACGCTTTGCCGAAGGCCCGCATCCGTTTCGGCACCGCGAGGTCACCGATGCCCATTTCTCGCAAATTGGCGTCGAGGTCGCTGCAAAAGACATCGAACAGTTTCTGCCCGATTCCGCGCACCGGACTGCCGTCACGATCGAGGCGCGCCAGCAAGAGGACGATGTGGAGGACGATCAAGTCAAACCGCCCCTCAACCGTGTCGGGCACCCCGTAATCGCTGTAAAACGCCACGGAGCGTGCTTGCGCCACGATCGCGCCATAGAGGTCGCGGATGCTGCGATCTTGTGAATTGGAGCGAAAACGTCTCAGGATCATAGGGTTACTGGTATCATCTCGGACCAGTTTGCAGGCCGCCGAAGGTCGAACATTTGCTAAGCCGACGCTTTGGGGGTACGGCACGCGTTAGCTGGGCGCAAGATTAAGGGCCAGGATGCGGGGCAATCGAGCGCGTAAGGGATGGCGGCTTGGTCTAGCGGCTTTTGCCGCAGCCGGGGCGTTGGCATTAGCCGGCTGTACCGGCGAGACGTTCCAGCGCGGTTACGTGCTGCCTGAAGGCGCACTTGAGCAGATTCCTGTCGGCGCTTCGCAGGAACAAGTGTTGCTGGTTCTCGGCACGCCTTCTACGGTCGCTACTGTCAGCGGCGAAGCCTTCTATTACATATCGCAAAAGGCCGAGCGGAAAATCTCCTTCCAGCGGACCAGCGTGACCGATCAACGTGTGATCGCAGTCTATTTCGATCGGGACCGAAAAGTTCAGCGGCTGGCCGAATACGGCCTCAAAGACGGCAAGGTTTTCGATTTCGTCAGCCGCACGACGCCGACCAGCGGCAACGATCTGAACATGATCAGCACGATCGTCCACAACTTCGAAGGCAAAGGCTCATAGCTCGGGCGCATCACTGGCAGGGCAATGCCGGTGATGCGCATAGAAGCACGACCGCCCCCCGCACCGCGCGTTGTTAGCGGGCCAGCACCGCGAGCAACAAAAGCGCGACGATGTTGGTGATTTTGATCATCGGATTGACCGCGGGTCCGGCCGTATCCTTGTAAGGATCGCCAACCGTATCGCCGGTGACGGCGGCCTTGTGCGCGTCCGAACCTTTGCCGCCGTAATGGCCGTCCTCGATATATTTCTTGGCATTGTCCCAGGCGCCGCCGCCGGACGTCATCGATATCGCGACGAAGAGCCCGGTCACGATCACGCCGAGCAGCATTCCGCCGAGCGCGGAAAACGCCGCCGATTTGCCTTGCGCTCCGCCGCCGGCGACGAAGTAGATGAGGAAATAACCAACGACCGGCGACAGCACCGGGAGCAGCGACGGCACGATCATTTCCCGGATTGCGGATTTGGTCAGCATATCGACGGCGCGGCCATAGTCCGGCTTGTCTCGCCCCTGCATGATGCCTGGCCGCTCGCGAAACTGCCGGCGAACCTCTTCGACGATCGACGAAGCCGCGCGTCCCACCGCGGTCATGCCGAGAGCGCCGAACAGATAGGGCAGTAACCCGCCAAACAGCAGTCCCGCCACCACATACGGATTGTTGAGTGAGAAGTCCGGCGCCACGCCCTTGAAGTATGAATGCGCGCCCGCATTGGCGACAAAGTATTTCAGGTCTTCGTTGTAAGCCGCGAAAAGAACCAATGCGCCGAGACCGGCGGAGCCGATGGCATAGCCCTTGGTCACAGCTTTGGTGGTGTTGCCGACCGCGTCGAGCGCATCGGTCGATTTGCGAACCTCTTTGGGCAATCCGGCCATTTCCGCGATGCCGCCGGCATTGTCGGTCACCGGCCCGAACGCATCGAGCGCGACCACGATCCCGGCCAGCGCCAGCATGGTCGTCACTGCGATAGCAATGCCGAACAGGCCCGCGAGGTTATAGCTGATCAAGATGCCGGCGATGATGACCAGCGCCGGAAGAGCGGTCGCTTCGAGCGAAACCGCCAGACCCTGAATGACGTTAGTACCGTGCCCGGTGACGGAGGCCTGCGCAATCGAGCGCACCGGCCGGAAATTGGTGCCGGTATAGAACTCCGTGATCCAGATGATGAGGCCGGTGACGGCAAGGCCGACGATGCCGCAAACAAAGAGGGTCAGGCCCGAATAATTCGCGCCGGGCAACGGACCGAAGCCGATCAACCAGTAGGTGACGCCGGCAATGCCGATGAGCGAAAGGATCGCGGTGGCGATCATTCCCTTGTACAGCGCGCCCATGATCGATTGGCTCGGGCCGAGCTTGACGAAGAAGGTGCCGATGATGGACGCGATGATGCAAACGCCGCCGATGGCGAGCGGGAACGTCATCATGCGCATCAGACCATCGCCGCCGGCGCTGCCATAGAAGATTGCGGCAAGAATCATGGTCGCGACGGTGGTGACGGCATAGGTCTCGAACAGATCGGCCGCCATGCCCGCGCAGTCGCCGACATTGTCGCCGACATTGTCGGCAATCGTCGCCGGATTGCGTGGATCGTCTTCGGGAATTCCGGCCTCGACCTTACCGACGAGATCGCCGCCGACATCCGCGCCCTTGGTGAAAATGCCGCCGCCCAGTCGCGCGAAGATCGAGATCAGCGAGGCGCCGAAACCGAGTGCAACAAGCGCATCGATCACCTCGCGGTCGTTCGGCGCCATATGCAGCGTGCCGGTGAGAAAGCCGAAATAGAGCGTGACGCCGAGCAGCGCCAACCCCGCCACCAATAGACCGGTGATCGCGCCGGCGCGAAACGCAATTTCGAGGCCGCCGGCCAGCGAACCGATCGCGGCTTGCGCGGTGCGCACATTGGCGCGCACCGATACGTTCATGCCGATGAAGCCGGCCGAACCCGACAGAATGGCGCCCACCGCAAAACCGACCGCGACAAGCCAACCGAGGAAATAGCCGACGATGAGAAAAATCACGATGCCGACGACGGCGATCGTGGAATATTGGCGCTTAAGATAGGCTTGCGCGCCTTCGCGGACGGCTGCGGATATTTCCTGCATCCGCGCACTGCCGGCGTCCGCGCGGAGCACCGAGCTCGTGGCCCAGATGGCGTAGACAATTGCCAACACGCCGCAAAGAACAATGAGCCACAAAGCCGTCATGGCGAGGTCCCCAGTATTTGGAGGGGTCAGCCTGGAAGCCGACCCGCAAGGAAGGCGCCTCGCATACAATGGGCACGCGGGGGGCGCAAATCGGCGCGGACCTTGCCAAAATTGCCTTAACCGCGCAACGGCGGCGAGGACGAGTTTCCACGCGTTTATGCGGCTCCGAGATAACGGATCGGACGCCCCGGCGCGATGGCCTGCGCGGCCGCGATGATGGCGTTGGCATCGATTCCGTAGTGCCGGTAGAGGTCGGCAACCGAGCCGGTCTGGCCGAAATGTTCCACCCCAAGCGGGCGAACCCGATGGCCGTTGACGGCGCCGAGCCACGCCAACGTCGCCGGGTGACCGTCGAGAACCGTGACGATGCCGCAATGCCGCGGTACGCCGGCGAACAATCGTTCGACATGCGAACGGGCATGAACGAGCCCGCGCTCGCGCGCCCGGCAGGCGGCAGTCCATCCGGCATTGAGGCGGTCAGCCGAAGTTATGGCGAGCAGACCAACATCGCGACGATCTTCCGCCATCAGTCCGATAGCCCGGATCGCTTCGGGAGCCACAGTGCCGGCGTAAGCCACGACGACCTGGCAGTTGGGCCCCGGTTCGCGCAGCCAATAGGCGCCGTCGACAATCGCTTGGCGAAGCGCCGGCGTCATCTCGCGCTTGATCTGTTCGATCGGCCGCGTGGAGAGCCGCAAATAAATCGAGCCGCCGGTCTCGTCGCGCAACCAATTGCGCTCGGAGATCTCGCCGCCGCCATCACGCTGAATGTAATCCAGTGCGAAGGCGACGATGACGGCGAGCTCATCGACGAAGGCCGGCTCAAAGGCGGCGAGGCCGTCCTGGGCCATGCCGATCACCGGCTCGGCGATCGATTGGTGAGCGCCCCCTTCGGGCGCGAGCGTAATGCCCGATGGCGTCGCCACCAGGATAAAGCGCGCGTCCTGATAGCAGGCGTAATTGAGCGCATCGAGGCCGCGGGCAATGAATGGATCGTACAAGGTGCCGATCGGCAACAGCCGCTCGCCGTTGATGACATGCGACAGCCCGAGCGCCGACAGCGCGCAAAACAGGTTCATCTCGGCAATGCCGAGCTCGATATGTTGACCCTTAGGTGAGAAGTCCCAATTGAACGTGGACGGGATGCGTTCGCTTTTGAACGTGTCCGCCAAAGCCTCGCGCGCGAACAGGCCGCGCCGATTGACCCAAGGTCCGAGCGACGTGGACACCGTGACGTCCGGTGAGGTGGTGACAATGCGCGAGGCAAGCGGCGTCGTTTCGCGGCCAAGCTCGTTGAGCAAAGCGCCGAAGCCAAGTTGCGTCGACATTTGTGTTTGAATGGTGATTTTGAGGCTCTCCGGAACCTCGATGCGGGCCGCCTGCAAAACGCGAGAACCGGCGCTGGTGAACGGCACGCGGTCGAGAAACGCCTGAATGTCGGCCGATGGTTGATCGAGGCCCTCAAAGCGCTCCCATTCCTGGCCGGGACGGATGTTCATCGCTTTGCGGAAAGTTTCCATTTGGGCGGGCGTCATCAGGCCCGCGTGATTGTCCTTGTGACCGGCAAATGGAAGGCCGTAGCCCTTGATCGTATAGGCGATGAAGCAAACCGGCCGATCGTGGTCGATCGCATCGAAGGCGGCCCTGATCGAGGCAAGATCGTGGCCGCCGAGATTATTCATCAACTGCGCCAGTTCATCGTCGCTGCGGCGCTCGATCAGCGCCGAGACGGGCCCCTGATCGCCGATCTCATCGTTGAGCCGCTTGCGCCACGCCGCCCCGCCTTGGAATACGAGCGCCGAATAGAGCTGATTCGGACAATTATCGATCCAGCGCCGCAGCACGTCGCCGCCGGGCTCGGCGAAGGCCGCTAGCTGGAGCGCACCATATTTGAGGACCGCCACGTCCCAGCCGAAATTGCGGAACAGGTTTTGATAGCGTTCCCAAAGTCCTTCGCGGACGACGGCGTCCAGGCTCTGCCGGTTATAGTCGACGATCCACCAGCAATTGCGCAGCCCCTGCTTCCAGCCCTCAAGCATGGCCTCGAAAATATTGCCCTCGTCGAGTTCGGCGTCACCAAGAAGCGCGATCATTCGGCCCTCGGGCCGCTCGAGGCCCCAGCCGTGCGCGCGCACATAATCCTGCGCCAACGACGAAAACAGCGTCTGCGCAACGCCAAGGCCGACCGATCCAGTCGAAAAATCAACGTCGTCGGTATCTTTGGTCCGAGAGGGATAGGATTGCGCGCCCTTGTAGCCGCGAAAATCCTCAAGCTTCTCGCGCGATTGCCGGCCGAGCAGATATTGAATCGCGTGAAAATTCGGCGCTGCATGCGGTTTCACCGCGACCCGATCCTGCGGCCGCAGCGTGTGGAAATAGAGCGCGGTCATGATCGTCGCGAGCGACGCACAAGACGCTTGATGACCGCCGACTTTCACGCCGTCGGTATTGTCGCGCACGTGATTGGCGTGATGAATAGTCCAGGTCGCGAGCCACAACACTTTCCGCTCGAGCGCGGTCAGCATGGCGAGATCATGCGTGGGCGCGGAAGGCGTCATATCGGTCTCGCTCCTGCTGGCCCCTATTCCAGTTCGACCGTCTCAAAATCCGCCGGCATGATGATTTCAAGGAGTTCGCAGTCGTCGGAATAGTCGAGCACGGTGTGCTTGATTTTCGGCGGTTGCAGCCAGCACGAGCCTTCACGCATTGTCACCTCGCCGGCGCCTTCGTACTCACCTTTGATCCAGCCTTTGAGCACATAGATCATCTGGAAATCGACATCGTGAAAATGGCGCTTGGACACTTCGGCGGCGTCGCAGGGCGGAATCATCTTGATGACATGCGCCCTTGCCAGGCCTTTCGTCGCCGCCGAGATCCCAAGGTCGCGATAGTGGGCATAGCGGCGCAGTCCCTTTTCGAACGCATTCGGCTCATGATGGCTGACGACGAACGCTTGCTTGCGCGGCGCGGTTTTGGCTTTGGCCGCGCGCCCTGCCCGCGCCTTCGCACCAGCCACCGTCCCGCCGTGTGCGCGACGCGCAGCCGGCTTTCCGGTTTTTTGTGTCTGCGATGACTTACCCTTTGACTTGGTCGGTTTGGCTGGCTTGGCTCGCTTGGCCATGCGTTGTCCCTTTCGCGGCTAAGGTGAGTGTCGGCAATTGCGCCGGCAGCGCGCCCCGCGATGCATGTCCGGATTATAGCGAATAGCAAAGTTGCGGATAGCGATACGCGCGACGTGGTTACTTGGTTGCGCCGGTCAAAAGTGACTGTAGGACGGACGCGCCAAGGAGAGAGCCTCTCCGGCACGCACAAAGCGCGTCCCCTCCCCGCCGCTCACGCGACCGATCTCGCTCACCGAGACGCCGGCTGCGTTCGCCGCGGCGCGAAAATCGCCAAGTTTGGTCGGAGCCACCGTGAGGACAATTTCATAATCATCGCCGCCGGTTAAAACCGTTTCGATGAGTTTGGGGTCGGCCGCAAGCGCTGAACCCGCGGCGTCCGACAGCGGGACGCTTTCGACGTCGATCTCGGCCGCAACGCCCGAACCCCGACAGAGCTTCTCGAGATCGCCGGCGAGACCGTCGGAAACGTCCATCGCCGCAGACGCGTAATGCAGGACGGCCTCGGCGAGCGCATTGCGGGGATGCGGCAGGAGGTATCGCTGGCGCAGATAGTTCCAGGAGGCCGCCGATAACTGCCATCGTTCGGCAAGGCCGAGGTCCCGAGCCAACAGAAGGCCGAGCGCGGCATCGCCGATTGTACCGGACACAACGACAATGTCGCCGGCTTTGGCGGTCGAGCGGCGCACCATGGCGCCCGACGGTACTGCGCCGAAAGCCGTGACGGAGATCGAAAGCGGCCCCGGCGTGTGGTCGGTGTCGCCGCCATAGAGCGGACAATCGTAATGCTTGGCGTCTTCGCCAAGACCGGCGGCGAAGGCGGCAATCCACGATTCTTCGGTCCGCGGCGGCAATGCGATCGACAGCAAAAACCCGATCGGCTTTGCCCCCTTTGCGGCGAGGTCCGACAAATTCATGCGCAGGACCTTGCGTGCGATGTGTCCCGGCGGGTCGTCGGGCAGAAAATGCACCCCCTCGATCACGCCATCGGTCGTGAGAACGAGATCGCAGCCGACTGGCGGCGCGACGACGGCCGCGTCATCGCTGAGACCGAAAGCTCCCGGCGCTAGGGCCAGCGGACGAAAGTAACGCACGATGAGGCGTTCCTCGGCCGAGCCTGCTTTCGCATCGATGTCTTTCTCGTTATCGTTCTGATACGACTGCATTATTTGGGTTTTCTGGCCTATACTCGCATTTGCACAAACGTCAGACAGAACAGGCCCCTTGGGCAATATAAATTAAAAACCCGCTATAAATGCCCTTCCTGAAATTTTCAAACGAGCGCAATCTAGATCTGGAACGGCGTCGGGACAGTGCAGCTTATGGAGCTGGCACGATGTCTCCCGAGGAAGTTAGAGCGTGCTTCCGGCTGTATGCAGCCTATCGCATGCGCGAGATTGGCCCTTTCGAACGAATGCTGACCACACTTACGATACGGTGGCGGCGTCGCGGCTTCATCGAAGCGTTCGCGCAAATAGCGAACTTGAGGTGACGGCGCCACAATCCTCTACCCGGTTTTGCCTCCACCATGCCCCATTTGCCAGCCATCAATAGGCTTGCGCGTCGGCACTCTTGTGGCGGGGGTCTCACATGGCTGCACGAACGGTAATTTCGCCGTCGGTTTCTGCTCCGTCTTGTTCTCATTGCGATACGCGGATGTTGCTCGTGAGAATTTCGCCCGACAGGGTCGGCTATGAACAGCGTGTCTATGAATGTCCGTGGTGTCCGCACGAGATCGCGGAGGTTTTTTGCGTAAACGAACTCGCCACACGGATGATGGCCAAACAACATTTCTCGCGGCATTCTTAAAGCGCAGCGGATAGCGGCAACACAAAACTGTCGGCAGCTATCGCACAAGCCTAAAGCAAGCGAGGTCAATTCGGTAAAAGCGCCAGTTTGCCTGGCTGCCGGAATCCGCGCCTTCATAGGCCACTCCCTGCAACGGCCTTCCCTTCACGAAGCGCTTGATCTCGCGCGGTCCAGCCGCGCCGAAACCCGGCGGGTCTAGCCGCCGGCGAATTCGGCCGCGCGGAGCTGATGCGCAAGTTGGTCGAGCACGGCGTTGACCAAGCCTGTCTCTTCTTTGTCGACAAAGGCGCCGGCCACGTCGACATATTCGGAAGTCACCACGCGCGCTGGCACGTCATTGCGGCAGGCGAGCTCATAAGCGCCGGCGCGCAGCACCGCGCGCAACACCGTCTCTATTCGCTTGAGCGGCCAGCTACGCGCCAGCGCAGCGTCGATTTGTGGATCGAGGCGACTTTGCTCGCGCACGACGCCAGCCACGATATCGCGGAAATAAGCCGTTTCCGCCGGACGATATTGGACGCCTTCGACCTCGCCGCCGAGCCAATGGCTTTCGAATTCGGCCAGGATTTCGTTCAAGCCGGTCCCGGCAAGGTCCATCTGATATAGCGCCTGCACCGCGGCGAGCCGGGCAGCGCCTCTTTTATTCGCTTTGCGTGCCCCGTCGGCTCCGCCACTCAAATCGACACCCATGTCAGTATTTCCCGAGCCGCCGCTTGAGCCCAACCAGAGCGAGCGCGACGCCGGCAGCGTCGCCGCCTTTGTCCTGCTCGTTGGGCCGCGCCCGCTCCCACGCCTGCGCTTTGGTATCGACGGTAATGATGCCGTTGCCGATCGGCACTTTGCAGGCGACGGACAAATCCATCAGTCCGCGGGCGGATTGATGCGATACGATTTCATAGTGGATGGTGTCGCCGCGAATGACGCAGCCGAGCGCCACGACCCCATCATAGGGACGCCGGCGGCGTTGCGCGGCGTCGAGCGCGATCGCGATCGCGCTCGGGATTTCAAGCGAACCCGGCACGGTGATGCAATCGAATTCGACGTGCGCCTCTTTCAAGACCTTGGTCGCGCCGGCAAGAAGCGCATCGGCGATATCGTCATAGTAGCGCGCCTCGACGATGAGAATACGCGCCCCTTTCCCGTCGGTCTTATGACGCTTGCCTTGCCGCGCCCCGGCCATGGCTGCGCTCCGCTTTGCAATGAGCGTGTTTCATCCAAAAAGCTCACATGAATGCTCTCATGGAGCTTTTGGCGTCATGCTCGAATGCCGGTGGTACCAAGCCCGGCACGCGCTCACAAGCATGCCTCAACGCTGAGGCGTATCCAATAAACGCGCGGCGTAACGCGCCATCTGATCGACTTCCAGGTTAAGCCGCACGCCAGGCTCGAGTGCGCCGAACGTGGTGACCTTTAATGTGTGGGGAATGATGAGTACGGAAAACACAGCGCCTTCGATCTTGTTGACGGTCAACGAGACTCCGTCGAGCGCAACCGAACCCTTCGGCGCGATAAATCGCGACAGCGCGGCGGGAATGCGTAATGCGAATGAAGCGGTATCGAGGAAATCGTCGCGCGTGATCAATTCGGCAATGCCGTCCGCGTGCCCGCTGACCATATGGCCGCCGAGTTCATCGCCGAGCCGAAGCGCTCGCTCGAGATTGATCCGTGTGCCGCGGCGCCAATCCCCGGCTGTCGTCAGCCGCAGCGTTTCGGCGGCCGCGTCGACGGCGAAGGAGCCACGATTGCCGATGCGGCCACGCTCCACCACGGTCAGACAAATGCCGGAACAGGCCATCGAAGCGCCGATGGCGATGGTATCGGGATCATAATCGCAGCCGATGCGAATTCGGCGGAGCCCTTCGGCCTTTACCTCGACGTCAATAACGTCGCCTAAACCGCTGACTATGCCCGTGAACATCGCACCACTCATCCGCGTTCGTAGTGATCCTGGCGATCGGCCCCAACTTGTTCGCTGGCGACGCGCGTGAGGTGCCGGCCGAGCGTCGCGAATGTCTGCGGCTCGAACGCGCTTACGCCATCATCGCCGATCACGAGGCTTGAATGGAACAGAACCGCTTCATCGACGAGGTCGGCTGCTATCAAAGTGGCGGCGAGTGAAGGACCACCCTCGACCATCAGGCGCGTGATGCCGCGCGATCCAAGCAAGCTCAGCACAACTGCCAGGCCGTCTCTCTCCCCAATTGAAATCACCTCGACACCCTGCGCACGCAGGGCAGATTCACCTGCCGGTGATGCATATTCTTCGCAAATGACCCAGAGCGGCGTATCGCGCGCCGTTTGCACAAGCCTTGATCCGATAGGCAACCGAAGCCCACTATCGAGTACCACGCGCACCGGAGACAACTTCGCCATCCCGGGCAGACGGCAGGTCAGGATGGGATCGTCCGCGAGCGCCGTGCCGATGCCAATCATGATTGCATCGCTCTGGGCGCGCAAAAGATGCACTCGCTCCCGTACGCGCCCGCCGGTAATCGCAACCGGTCGCCGCCCGGCCGCAGCCACCTTGTCATCCGCGGAAATGGCGAGCTTGAGCATGACATGAGGGCGACCATCGCGCAGGCGCCGAATGTGGCCAGCATGGGCGCGCCCGGCGATGGCAGCACCGAGACCGATCTCGACTGCTACTCCCGCGATTCGAAGCCGCGCGTGGCCCTCGCCTGCCACCTCGGGATTGGGATCCTCCAGCGCCGATACGACCCGCGCAATGCCGGCGGCGATGATGGCGTCGGCGCACGGCGGTGACTTGCCGTGATGCGAACAAGGTTCGAGCGTGACATAAAGCGTCGCGCCGCGGGCCGCCGGGCCGGCGCGGCGCAGCGCCTCGATCTCGGCGTGGGGCCGGCCGCCCGGTTGTGTCCAGCCGCGGCCGACGATTTGGCCGTCCTTGACGATGACCGCGCCGACCGCCGGATTAGGCCATGCGCAGCCCAGGCCACGACGGCCGAGTGAAAGTGCAAGCGCCATGTACCTCTGATCGTCCGACA
>JBAPZR010000113.1:0-2953 GCA_049285335.1 Xanthobacteraceae bacterium
GCGATTTGCTGCGGTGCGTGAGTCCGTTTGTGGCCGATTTTGTTGTGAAAGTCGTGGTGAGCCCGGCAGGGATCGCATCGCGATCAAAGACTTGTGAGCAATATTGCTCAGTAAATGCCGGAGCGGAAAATCAATATGCATCATTGAGGGGTTCCCCGATTGAGTAGGGAGCCACGACAATGAATCCGACCCCAGAGCCACGACCATGGGTTGCGCACGAACAGGGTAGCGCTACCGGAATGCATCTCCCTTCTCGGCATCTACTGAGACCCACGATCGTTGCCGCGGTCTTACTCATTGCTGTCCTGGTAGGTATCGCTGGTTATCTAGAAAAATGGCTGTGGATGCGGCAGCTCGACTACACCGGCATCTTCTGGACGCTTCTGTCGGTTCAGTGGGTGATGTTTTGCTCGGCTTTCGTCTTCGCTTTTCTGTACCTGTGGATCAATCTCCGCCAGGCTGCCAAAAATAGCGCCGGCTTCAGCCGAGACAGTCAAGCATGGAGGGATGCGGACTCGCAGCCGAGTATTGAGTTGTCTCCCAGGCTATTGAAGGCGGCCGTTGTCCTGATCAGCGCGGGCGTCGCCTTGTTTTTTGCGACTGGTTTCTACGCCGAATGGGATACCTACCTCCGCTTTCGTTACGGCGGGTCCTTCGGAATGTCCGATCCGCTCTTCGGGGTCGACGTCGGGTTTTATGTCTTTCATCTGCCGTTCTATGTTCTGTTGCAAAGCAGCTTGACGTTGCTGACGATCTTAACGCTTGGGACCGTCCTTTCGACCTACGCGTTCTTCGGATTACAGCGGGCAAGTGGGAGCGGAAGGATCGCGGTCGGCGGTAACGCCACGTCACACCTTGCGGTGCTTCTTTTTATTTTGGTAGCCAATTTTGGATGGGGTTTTTACCTCGATCACTACGAACTCGTCTATTCCACTCTGGGCGTCGTCTATGGCGCTGGCTACGCGGCCGACCATGTGACGCGGGTCGCCCTCTGGATCATGGTCGGCGTCTCGGCCGTGGCGTGTGTGCTGCTCGCGCTCAATTTCTTCCGCCCGCGCATCAAGATTTTGGCCGTGGGAGCCGGGGTGTACGTGGCTCTGTGGATCATCGGGTTAGCTCTGCTTCCCTTCGTCTTTCAGAAATTTGTTGTGCAGCCGAGCGAGCTGGCGCTGGAGACGCCCTACCTGAAAAATTACATCGACTTCACGCGGAAGGCCTACCAGCTGGATAAGATCCAGGAAACGTCCTACCCAGCCCTAACCGATCTGACGCCCTCGGTGATCGCGAGGAATCAAGACACCATCCAGAACATTCGCCTATGGGACTCGCGGCCACTGCTTCAGACCTATCAACAGACCCAGGCGATCCGCCTCTACTACCAGTTCTATAACGTGGATACCGACCGTTATCACTTGGCGGACGGCTATCATCAGGTCATGCTTTCCGCCCGCGAGCTCTCACCGGAACTTCCCGCGAAAGCGCAAACCTGGGTCAACCAGTATCTGCAGTTCACGCACGGCTACGGCGTGGTCATGAACTTCGTCTCGAAGACTGTCGGGGGAGGGTTTCCGCAATACACTCTTGAGAACGTCCCAGCCGAATCCGCCTTCGGCCTGGCCATAACCCAACCCGCCATCTACTACGGACAATCGATGCCGGGATATCGGATCGTCGCCACCGGAATCAAAGAGTTCGACTACCCGAAGGGCAATGAAAATGTCTACACCAGCTACAACGGAAAAGGCGGCATCCCGTTGGACAGCTATTGGAAGAAACTCTTGTTCGCCTGGACCAAAGCCGACGTCAACATTCTATTGACCTCCTATCTCAAGCCTGAGAGCCGAATTCAGATCCATAGAGACGTTCGCGAGCGCGTTGAACAAATCGCTCCCTTCTTGCGCCTCGACGATGATCCCTACGCCGTATTGAGCGAGGGTAAGCTGTACTGGATCCAAGATGCCTACACGGTCTCGAATTACTTTCCGTACGCAAATCCTGAGCGGACAACGCAGTATGGAACTGCGATGCAGCAGAGCTTGGGTGCCGCAGCGACGGATAGGGCCCAAGACCCCGACACAGCGGGGACCGAGGCCCGCTCCACGGCTGGCTATGACGGACTGAACTACATACGAAACTCCGTGAAGGTCGTCGTGGACATGTACGACGGAACCGTCCGCTTCTGCGTCATGGATCCCAAGGATCCCATCCTGGAGGTCTATCGGCAGGCATTTCCCGGTGTTTTCAATGACCTGAGCGAGCTATCCGCGGATCTCAAGACGCATCTGCGCTATCCGGAGGATCTATTCACCGTCCAAGCCGACCAATACAGAACCTTCCACATGACCGATCCTCAGGTTTTCTACAACCGGGAAGACCTGTGGACGGCTCCAATGGAAAAGTACGCAGGCCACGCGCAGCCGATGCAGCCCTATTACATCCTCGCGAAGCTTCCCGGAAGCGACCAGCTTGAGTACCTCCTCATGACTCCCTTTACGCCGCAAAACCGGGACAACATGATTTCCTGGATGGCCGCCAGGTCGGATTTTCTGCAGTACGGGAAAATGCTCTTTTATGAGCTTCCGAAGGAAAAGCTCATCTACGGACCGAACCAGATCGAGGCGATGATCGATCAAAACACCACAATTTCCCAGCAGCTCACCCTCTGGAATCAACAAGGGTCGCGAGTCATTCGGGGGAAACAGATCGTGACTCCGATTGAGAACTCGTTCCTGTACGTGGTGCCCTTGTACCTCAGAGCCGAAGGCACGAACTTTCCGCAGTTGAAGCGCGTCATCGCGGTTGCGGGCGACAAGGTCGTCATGGAGCCGACGCTCGATGAGGCGCTCACCGCTCTTTTCGGTACACCGCAGCAACCTCAAGCGGTCGCAACGCAGGGGGGCGAAGCGCAAACAACCGGCGCGGCCGCGAAGGTGACCGCCGACCAGGTGGACAC
>JBAPZR010000114.1:0-2573 GCA_049285335.1 Xanthobacteraceae bacterium
GCTGTGGTTCTTTGCCCTTGTCTATGTTGCGGAGGGCAGCGGCGGATTGATCGCACAACCGCTCAACTATTACCTCAAACAAGTGCATGGCTGGACGCCGCTTCAGATCAGCGCTTACGTCACGATCCTCAACATACCTTGGATGACGAAGCCGGCTCTATGGGTTGGTGTCCGATCTCATTCCGCTCATCGCCGCAAAAGCTATCTTCTGCTCGCCAACGCGACCGTCATTGTCGGCCTTTTGTTGGCGACGCTGCTTACCGTGCCTGACCAACTCGTCTTTGCGTTGCTGCTCACGGCCTCTGCAACGGCGATTTCCAGCGCCGTCAGCGGCGCGGTACTGGTTGAAAATGGCCAGCAGCTGCATGAGAGCGGAACCTTCGTCAATCAACAATGGCTTTGGTACACCATCTCGGCCATGACGGTCGCCGTCCTCGGCGGCCAACTCGTCGAGCGTTTTGAGCCAACCGCAGCTTTGCATAGCGCCGCCGCCATAGCTGCTTGCGCTCCCTTGCTGGTGATCGTTGGCACCGTATTTCTCGTCCCGGAACAGAAAGCGGCCATCAATATTCAGAGCATGAAATATACGCTCGAAGAACTTTTGGGCGCTTTCCGCGGGCCTCGTTTGTGGATCATTGCCGCTTTCATATTCCTTTATTATTTCAGTCCGGGCTTGGGCACGCCGCTCTATTTCGTCATGACCGACGACTTGAAGTTCTCCCAAGCCTATATCGGCTCTTTGGGAGTTCTTGCGGGGTGCGGGTGGATCCTTGGTTCTTTTCTATATCGTCGGTATTTTAGAACATTGACGCTTAAGGAATTGCTGAACCTGAGCATTGCGATTGGAACGGTGAGTGGCCTGGCGTTCTTGTTTCTCTGGAACGAGCCGGCTGCCGCTATCATAAGCTTTTGTTCCGGGTTTGCAGGAATGCTGACCACCGTTGCTACGCTCACCCTTGCCACCGACTATTCTCCGCGCGGTGCGGAAGGCTTCACTTTCGCAGTCCTAACCTCAATCATCAATCTTGCGACCGTGTTTTCCAATAATCTTGGATCATATCTGTTCACTAATATCTTTCATAGCAAACTTGCTCCGCTTGTTGTCTTGTCTGCTGCGTTCACTGCATTTTCCTTCGTGCTCGTGCCGCTATTGCAACTCGGCGATAAACGTCAAGGTGTGCCGGCAGCGGCCGCTATTACTGGAGTGTGAAGATGGGTGGCGGGCAGCCAAAAGTCCGCATGAATGAGACGGAGCAATATCGGTGACCGACACGGGAACGCCCAGCGACAATAGGAGCGAGATAAGTAGGTCGGTCTTCGCCTTGGTTGGATTGAGCCTACTCTTCGCTTTGGGAATGATCATTGGATTGCTTCTGGTCAAAAACCCAAAATGGTTTCCTCCCATCGCACATTTTCTCGGCCTGAGCGATGTCTACCCAACGCAGGGGTTGATTGGCCCGCAAAAGATCATTCCCTTCAGGGCGCCCGCGGGGCTTGGGGGCTGAGGATAGCCGCCCAGCCAGGCTGCACTGATCGACCGGGACGGCGAAGCATCCACGAATGTGCGCCGGATCATTGCTCGGACCCACAACCACAAAATCGTCGTACATCACGTCGCGCCGATCAACGCCGTACCCGTCAGCGACAAACTGGTCCTCGGCTGGACGATCATGCACGAAGACAGCGTCAGCGAAACCACGCCTCCCAAGCGCGAGTGCTTCGCCTGTACCAACGGCGGCAACGTCAACTTTTAGTCGGTTGCTGCTTGGAAGATCGGCAAGAGATACTCCTGTCTTGGGCTGACGTGGTCGAATAGACAGTGATGAAGCGGTCCTGGGCCATGTCTTCAGACGCAATACTCGGGCAGCCCCAGTTCCTCTCCGGTTAAAGGAAATCGGCTGCGAATAATTTAGCTTTTGCAGGGTAAAAGGAGCGTTGATCCAGATCAAAATTGCCGCTCAAGCGTGATCAAACCCGTCGCAAAGGCTTGAGTCCTACCCAACGCCGGTCCTGCATCAGCTCAGGCCGTGGTGACCACAGGATCGGCCGCCCTTGGCGACGCGATTACACCTGCAATAAATTCGAGAAGCCTCTATTTTAACGACGGGTGATGATTTTGAGCAGTGTTGTTAGAATCGTCGTACTGGAACTGTACCGGCTTCTCGTTGCGCAGCAGGTCGGTGAAATGCGGCCAGGAATCCACCCAATAATAGATATCGAAAATATCGTGCCCAATGCGTTTTTGGTTCTTTCCGAGTTGCCCATCCTGCGGCACGAAATAGAGAATCGCCAATCCGAAATCCCCGTGGAGACTTATGGCACTCTTATAGGTGTAAGGATTGTTTGGGGATTGAATTTCGAGAACGTAGCTTTGCACGTTACCCTGATACTGCGTCATTACCACGTCCGCTTGTCACCCAAACCTACAATGTGCGTGATCTAACGGACTTCGATTTTCACCGACGCCAACGTGTTAAATCAAAAGTTTCTGCCTAAGAATGCCGCGTTGCCAGATGATGGCTGCATGCAATCATCTGAGCTTGCCCCGCAGGCTCAAAACTATTCGCGTCACA
>JBAPZR010000115.1:0-2026 GCA_049285335.1 Xanthobacteraceae bacterium
GGATGTTGGCGTCCTTGATCATCTTTCCCCAGAGGGCAAGCTGCGCCTTGATGAAGTCGCCTAGCTCTTCGGGCGTCGAGGAAAATCCCTCGAAGCCTATATTCTTGAATTGCGCTTGGGCCTCCGGGCTGTCGATGATTTTGCGCAGCGCGCCGTTGAGCTTCGTCACGATTTGCGGCGGCGTGCCGGCGGGCGCGACCAAGCCCGCCCAAGTGTCGAGATTGAAGCCTTCGATGCCGGCCTCGTCCATAGTTGGCAGATCGGGGAACAGCGCGCTGCGCCGGATGCGCGACACTGCCACGGGCGCAGCGTGCCGGAGCTGACATGCGGCATGGCGGCGGTGAAGTCGGCAAGCATCATCGAGACGCGGCCGGCGATGATGTCCTCGAGCGCTGGGGGCGTACTCTTGTAAGGCACGTGCAGCATGCTGATTCCGGTGTCGTGTTTGATCCTCTCGAGCGCAACGATACCGGCGGTGTTGCCGGTAGCGAAGGTCAGTTTACCAGGATTAGCCTTGCCATAGTCGATCATCTCCTTGATCGAATGGATCGGCAAGTTGGGATTGACGACCAGCATCAGCGTGAAGCTGCCGAGCCGTGTAATTGGCACGAAATCCTTTACTGGGTCGTAATTGACGTCCTTGTGCAAATACGGATCCGCGGACAGCGGCGAGTTGGTCCCCATCAACAGCGTATAACCATCCGCCGGCTGGTGATGGACGTAAAGTGCGGCGAGCGCGCCATCGGCGCCCGGACGATCCTCGACGATGACCGGTTGGCCGAGCGCGGAACCGAGCTTGTTGGCGATAATCCGGCAGATCGTGTCGCTGGCGCTGCCGGGGCCGAACACTGCAACGAGGGTGATCGGTCGCGTCGGATAATCGTCAGCGCGAAGCGCAGTATTGAACAAAGTGGCTAAGGCTGTCGCGAGGATGAAAGCAAATTTTTTCATTGTCATTCCTCCCGGATGATCGTTGCGGTCGACGTTGCAAGGCCCCCCGTTTTGGTCGTCCGTCAGCGCGGCCTCCCAAAGATGCTGCAGTCGGCGGTGGACGAATTTTACCGAGTTGCCCAGCGTTCAATGCCCTCCACAAAAAACGCAGAAGGTGCCAGGAAACCGATCTTGCTTTTTCCGAAGTGTTTGCCCGCCGAAGGCAAAATCGCTGCCTTCGATTCTTGCGAAACGTCGGCATGTTCCGCCGGCAGCTCTACCGCTAACTAAGCTACAGCAAATTCCTCGCCGCGTGTAGGGACGCGGAGTCGCGCCATGTCTGCTTTTGGCACTTAGCGGACATCGCGATGCACCCAGTTAATGTCCGCTTTCGGGGGTAAAGCGGACAGCTGACAGACGCGCTTCAACGTCCGCTTTTGGCACAAAGCGGACATGACGGCCGTGCTGAACCATGTCCGCTTTTGGGAGTAAAGCGGACATGACGCGGACTAGCTGCAATGCTGCTTATGACCCAAAGCAGACATTGAGTTTAGCCAACTTCTCAGTGATGCGTCGAGGCTTTCGGTTGGCTTGCGCTTCGCGCGCTCGATCTCGGCTCGCTCGAGCTGTGGCGCGATCGCACCGACGACGGCCTCGGTGACCTGATCCTGCAGCTCGAAAATATCGTCGAGCGCGCTTTCGAAGCGCTCGGCCCACAGATGCGTTCCGGTGGTCGCATCGATCAGCTGCCCGGTGATGCGCACCTTGTGCGCCGCCTTGCGCACGCTGCCTTCCAGCACATAGCGCACGCCGAGCTCGCGACCGACCTGTTTCACGTCGACCGCACGGCCCTTGTAGGTGAAGCTCGAATTGCGTGCGATCACAAACAGCCAGCGAATGCGCGACAGTGCCGTGATGATGTCCTCCACCACGCCGTCGGTGAAGTACTCCTGCTCGATGTCGCCGCTTAGGTTCAGGAACGGGAGCGCGGCAATGGAGGGCCTGTCGGGGAGGGCCGGCGCCTCTGCGATGGTCTTGCCCGATGCGTCGGGCTCGGTGCTGACCGCGGCGGAGCGACCACCGATCTCGCTGACGT
>JBAPZR010000116.1:0-2619 GCA_049285335.1 Xanthobacteraceae bacterium
GCCCGGGGTTGGCCCCATAACAGCGCCACTTCAACAGGCCTTCCGGCTCGTCGCGGCGTTTTTCCCGCCCGAGCCGGGGGACGGCTGCCTCGTCGCAACCGATGATGACGCGGCCGTGCGGGCCGCCGATAAGACAGAGGCGGTTAGTGGGCTCCACGCGGAGCGCCGGTAGGTTTACCGCCTGTAGGTTTGTGGATTGGTTAGCGATCTCGCCTGTAATCAATTGGCGACTTGAGCTAGGAACAGAATCAGCCTGGGCCATGGGTTACCTCCGTGGCTTGGGTTAGAGCTGAGCAGGAGTGGACGCTCCTGCTCGGCTCGCAACGATTTTCTGATAACAGATATTAATAATGGCGTCAATAGTTGATAACAGAAAAAAACGAGGCCGTGGCCGCCCTCCAACGGGGATAGGAAGGCCTGTCGGGTTACGACTTTATCCTGATCTAGAACGCCGAATTGACGAGTGGGCTTCAAAGCAATCCGATAGTCCTGGTAGGCCCGAAGCAATTCGCCGCCTGATCGAAATTGCATTAGCGAGCAAAACAAAAAGACACACCAGCAAGTAGTAGGACTTGTTGGTCTAAAACGCCCCAACGCACAAAAGCACGGCGGCTTCGTCCTCAATCCCACAATCCCCAGCGAAGATGTGCGGGAATACGCAGAATTGTGCAGAGCTCTAATTGACGAGTGGCAGCCCTCTGGCGAGGCAGACGCCGTCTTCAGCCTTGCCGATCTGATGTGGCGCGTAATTCCCAGATGTGTCAATCAGCGTCATCCCGAGCGAAGGGCCCGTGCGCAGCGCTTCCTCTTCTTCAACTGCCGGACGCCTTCCCTACCCGATAAGCCAGGAGCCCTGACCGATCGAACCAAACCCCGCGCACAGTCCATTGAATTCACGCCGGCTCAGCGGGGGGATCGCAGTTGTTTGAAGGTCCCAAGCGTGCCGTTGCCGCGTAATCGCCGGTCAACATGACCGCGCCTTCGTGGTCTCCAACGCGTTTAATCAATTCCTCGGACTGACCCTCACCGTGGTCGAAGCCAATGACGTCGCTGGAGACGCCATGGCGCGTGCTTGTGAGGCGAGCCTAGCCCGTCTCGATCGGAGGAAGGACAGGAGGCGACAGCAGAGAAAAGCAGGAGTTCCGCCACTGTGAGTAAGAGTGATGGTTTACATTCGAAAGCCAATTCGCAGACCAAATCCAAGACATCCCCCTTGGCGAAGGTTCAGGCGTTGACGCTGTTTAGTTCACCGCAGCTGGTCCTACAGGGCGAGGATCCCGCGGCTTATGATGAACTTCTCGGCCACGTCTACGCGGCGGTAAAGCCGGTCGATATCATCGACGAAATGTTCTTAACCGATGCGGTGTCCTTGGAATGGGAGGTCTTGCGCTGGCGCCGCTTGAAATCGAGCTTAATGCAAACGCACGCACTTCGAGCGCTGGAAGAATTTTTGAGTGGACATCTCGATTACGATCAATACCGGAAATTCTTCGAGGATGATCTTAGGGAGACCCTACAGGATAATCTTGAAGGTCAGACCGAAGACGATGCGCGGAAGTTGGCGCACAGATGTGCGCACAATGAACGAGATGCTGACGACAAGGTCATCAGCTTCTAGCCGGCATCAATCTGGACATCGACGCTGTCGTGAAAATTGCGAGGACTCGTAAGGCGAAGCAGCTTGCGCAAGACTACGTCCGGTGCAAACCCGGCGCCATCAAATTGGTCGATACGCTTCTTGCTGGCGCCGGCTTGAGCGTCGATGCCGTAATGGTCAGAACGCTGCCCGACGCACTGGACAAAATCGAGCGGATCGATCGCCTAACGACGATTGCGGAGTCTCGCCGCAATGCCATGCTGCGTGAAATCGATCGGCGACGTGCCGTACTCGGTGAAGCGCTGCGTCGGCGCCTGCAAGAAGTTGAGGGCGAAGTGATCGACGGTGGCGAAGTGATCGAAAGGACACCGGCCGGAGCAAAGAGTGCCGCGCGTGACCAGTGATCGTAAGATCAGAGCCAACAGCGCAAATGCTCGGGCCAGCACCGGCCCGAAAACCGCGCAAGGCCGTAGGCACGCCGCACGAAACGCGCTTCGCCACGCATTGAGCCTGCCCGTCCATTCAGATCCAGCCTTATCCGAAGAGGTGGAAGCGCTTGCACGGAAGATTGTCGGGACGGTCGCCAACGCCGAAAAACAAGAACTCGCCCGCCGCGTCGCGGAAGCGCACATCGACTTACGTCGCGTGCGCGATGCGCGTCATCGACTCGTTTCACAAGCATTGGACGATCCTGATTATGAGTCTGATGCCCGCAAAAAAGCAGCATTAGTACTCCGCTGTTTGCGGCGCTATGGCGCGAACACACCGATGCCTGACAACGTGATTGAATTTCTCAATTCGAAGCTGGAGGGGCCGTACAAATTCGCCGCCATCCTCACAGACAAGTCTCATCAATTACTAGCCCTTGATCGTTATGAACGGCGCGCGCTGTCGCGACGCAAATTTGCTATTCGCGCCTTTGACGCGGCATAACAATTACAATATGTACTCGAAGCTACTAGGATTATTATCCTATACCAGTGTAGCGGCCGCCTCGTTTTGGCAGAACGAAGCCAAATCCA
>JBAPZR010000117.1:0-3429 GCA_049285335.1 Xanthobacteraceae bacterium
CGCGTTATCGAAGACCTGCGCTTGTCCCGACGCTGTCCTGGAATACAGGCATGTCGGACCTGAAATGAGCGCTTGCGCGCGCCAAGTTCTGCTGCGAATAGGAACGGCGGCTAGGAGAGCTAACCAAAACCGATTGACCGGTTCGGGAGCCACTGTCCCAGGTGGGTCATAAACGGACATTTCGATGAGTCCGAACTGGGGCGCAAACCGGCGTTGCCCATACGCCACACCGGTGATTTTTATTGTTTTGCCCGACCGCAGCGGCGTCGAATTATGGAAGATTGCATCGGAGCGCTGATTGGGGGGAGGGTTCTAACCTTCATATTAAAATGGTTGGGGCTTCGCTTTGGCGTGTGATCGGCGCGGCACGTGTCGTTGCATGTGCCGTCCTGTTGGTCGGCTGTGCCCAGGCCATCAGCAACGACCCTACCAATCAGCCGCTTGCCGCCAATAATCCCCGCCAGATTGAAGCCGAGCTGCGGCCTGATGTCGAAACCAATTACGGTGACATGGTCATTGCGCTGTCGTTTTCGGGCGGCGGCATGCGCGCAGCAGCTTTCTCGTATGGCGTGCTGACCGGCATGGATGAGACGCGGGTGCACTCGCCCACCGGTGCAGTCTCGCTGCTCGACCGCCTCAATTTTCTTTCCGGGGTCTCCGGCGGTGCGATCCCCGCCGCCTATTACGGGCTAAAGGGACGCGAGGCGATGGGCGATTTCAAGCAGCGATTTCTGCTGGCTGATGCCGAAGAATCGCTGCAGACCAATCTCGGCTTCATGAATATTGCGCGCGGCCTGCAAGGCGGTGTCAACGACCCCTCCCAGTTCCCGGTGTGGCTCGATGACCATCTTTTCAATCACGCGACCATGAAGGACTTGCTGGCGCGGTCGCGACCGCGAGTCTGGATCAATGCTTCCGACATCTACAATCGCACCGCTTTCATCTTCGCGCCGGTGACGTTCAGTGCCCTGTGCAGCGACATCACAAGTTATCCAGTGTCGCTTGCGGTAGCAGCGTCGGCGGCGGTCCCGGTCGTCTTCACCCCTATCGTCATTCAGAATTACACGGGGGGCTGCCCGATCGCATTGCCCGAATGGGTGCGCCGCGTCCGGAACGATTCTGGAGCGGCGCCGCTGATCAAGTCCTATGCCGACGCGCTGGAGCGGTACGGTTCTGGCGAAGTCAAATATATCAAGCTCCTTGACGGCGGCCTCGTTGACAATTTTGGTTTGTCAGGCTTCACCATCGCGCGACTTGCTTCCCGCACGCCGTTTGGTCCGCTGGCACCGCAGGAAGCGGTGAAACTGCGGCGTTTTCTGTTCCTTGTTGTCGACAGCGGCCGCGCGCCGTCCGGACCGTGGGCGCAAACGGTTTCCGGTCCCAGCGGGGTCGATCTGATCTTGGCGGCATCCGACACCGCGACCGGCGCCGGCGCGCTTGGTAGCTATTCGACATTCGACGAAACGATGGGCGATTGGAAGGATGAATTGGTGCGGTGGCGCTGCGGGTTATCCGAGGCCGAGCGCGCGCGTCTCGGCGCGCCGACCGGCTGGAATTGCCGCGACGTAAAATTCTTTGTCGGTCGTATCTCGTTCGAGCAATTGGGCCGTGAACGCGCCGCAGCGCTCAATGCCGTCGAGACACGATTCAAGCTGCCGCCGGAGCAGGTCGAGATGCTGATCGCCGCGGGCCACGACGCGCTGCGGAACAATCCGACATTCCGCGACTTTCTCAAGTCAATGCCAGGCGTACAGCCGGGTCCAACTCCGGCGACCAAGCCGCCCAGCTCAACACCGACTGCGACGTCAGACGCCAAGGCACGCGAGGCGTCGGCCGACTAACTTCGTGGTTCGTGGCCGCCGACGGGCCTCACTATTGAAATGATCATACTCGACACGCTAGATTTCGCGCTCACCGTGCTCGGTCCGGCTTGCAGAGAATTCCATAGATGGACTCGACGGGACGCGTGGATCATTGGCGAGCGGCTCTCAAAGACTGGCACAACGAAGGCGCTATTCCACAGCAGCGACAAATCAAACAAATGATAGCGGTCGCTAACGCGCTAAGACTGTCCGACGATGTGGTTCTATTACCCGATCTTGTGAGTTTAGCGACAGCAGAAAATGTTGTTGCTATCAAACCCCGCCGTTAGCCGGCGGTCGAGTGCCAAGCCACCCGCGAGGCGCGGCGGATCGCGGCTAACGCAGCGAAGCTTCCGGAGCTGTTGCGGAAGCAATGCATCCGAAGCCGATCCGAAGCCGGAAGTCCGGCTACTACGATAGGGAAACGTACAGAGCGACAGCAGTAATGCTGGTGACAGCAACAACAAACGCCACAAACACCCAACCGATAGTATCGATTTGTGCCGTGCGCTCGGCGTTATTCGTCTGGTGAAAGTACGCCATCGAGATTTCTCCCACGGCCACCATCACCCCAAGGCAGCTTAACAATTACGCTAGCACGATTCCCTAACCGCAAGTGTTAACGGTTGCGTGATCCTTTGCTCGGCGCAGCCGCCGAACGCTATTTGGTTCGTGTGGCGACGATATTCCCGTCACCTTTTCCCGCAACCTCTGTCATCTGTGTGGATTGCTCCGACGCGACTGAAGATACCTCAGCCGGAGGTGTAGACTGACCCCAGCAGGTATTGACCCAGCCGAAAGCTGGTAGCCATGTCCAGCAGGTACCGCCGCCGCCGCAGCCGCCGCAACCTCCGCACCCAAAGAAAAAGCCTCCGCATCTGCAGCCACGACACGCTACATGGCAGCCACCGCAGCCTACGTGGATACCGCCTCCGCAGCGACAGCCACCGCCACCGCAGCCAATATGACAGCCGCCGCCGCCACCGCAGCCCATGTGACAGCCACCGCCGCCACCGCCGCCGCAGCCATGGCCGCAGCCGCAACCTCCACCACCCCCACAGCCACCGCGGGCCAGTCTTAGCTGTTGGGCGAGCGGGGGTGCTCCGGCATTTTCCTTATCGAAGACATAGAAGGTCGCCAAGCTGACGTCGGCGAGTTCCTCCTCGCCAAGAAAGAGTTCGTTACCTTGTGAGGGCGGTGGTGTATTCGCCGACGCTTCGCTGATTGAGGCGCATGCACCGCTTGCCATCGAGAGAGATACGCCGGCAAATCCTAACGCGGGTAAGGCTTTGCTCCGACGCTTGCGTTTGGAAGAGCGTTTCAGCATGGCACAATTCTCCCACCTGATTGGGCACATCGAACCAATCGCTCATGAGGATACTCGTTCCGCGTTGCCACCAGTGCAAGTGTCAAAAAAGTCAGGAATGGCGGATTACGGATCAATCAGCAAAGCCGCCCGAGGCCTAGTTGCTCGCAATGCCTTCCGCGTTCCTCTCGGAACACGGCAACCGTGATTCAAAGCAATCAACGGCAGAGCAAGCCTTGACCAAAATCGGCCGGGCTACGG
>JBAPZR010000118.1:0-2544 GCA_049285335.1 Xanthobacteraceae bacterium
CGTCAATAACGCAAGACTACAAAACTCGGCTCGGCGTCGACGGCGCACTTAACCGAGCCGAGCCGACGATGGAAATGTGGAAGGGCAGCAACAGCGTACTCCTGCGCACGTTGGCGAAAATCTTCACCGCGCTGCATTTGTCCAGTCGCCTCGCTCCTTAGCGCAAGCCTCCACCACCGGCGCATAAGCTTAAGCATCGCCTCCGGCAGCGTAATGCCCTCCTTGCGAGCCTGTTCGAGCAGAGCGCGTGTCTTCTTGTTCAAAGCTCCCGGCGGCCGTCCGCGCTTTTTTACGACGCTTTTTTCCTTCGGCATTTTTTTATTGTCCCCACTTCTAGCCCGCATATTTGGCTGCCGTATGGTGGTCTATGCCGAGCGCTTTCGCGATCGCGTATGGTGTCTCGCCTTTTGCGGCGCGCCGGACGATCTGATGGCGCAATTCGACGCCAAGCTTTGGCCGTCCGATCTTGATGCCCTTTGCCTTCGCTCGGGCCATCCCGGCCTTGGTTCGCTCGCCGATTTTCTGCGCCTCGACTTTCGCCAGCGACGATAGGAGGGCGAGCAGGATATTGCGCACCAGCTCGTTGTCGGTCGCCAGATGTGCCTCGGTATATGAGTGAAACCCGACGCCATACGACGACAGTCGCTGGAGATAGATGATTGTCTGCGCCATGCCCTCGCGGCTGAACCGATCGAGCGCCCAGAACAGCGCTAGGTCAAACTTCCGCTTGGCCGCATCGTCGAACAGAGCCGCGAACTGTTTCCGCCTCTCTGCGCCTTTCCGGCCGCTTTCGTGATCAAACTACTCCCGACTAATGGTATGCCCGGCAGCAGCGCACCAGCCTCGCAGCTCCCGCAGCTGGTTCTCGGGGTCTTGGCCTTTATCGTCGGTCGATACCCGCGCGTAGATCGCGACCCGCATGGGATACCCCCTTATGGGAAAAAGGGTCCTCGATTGGCAACCGCCGAACCCCAGCAAAAACGATGGTCCCGAAGCTCGGATTTGGCCGGGAGAAACCGACCCCTTTCTCCCTTATCTTCCTCGGTGGTGAGCATGTCAATGCTTGAGCATCATAGTGCTACAGCAACAGAGCATCTCGATGCTTCCACGCTGTCTCTTTCAATGCTGGCTTAGAGGGGCTACAGAGGGCGCAGGAGAGCTTTAATGCCGAAGCGCCGCCGATCCCCTGCGAGCGGAGGAAGCGCCCCAGCGAAGCCCGCTAGCCGCTGGACGCGCCCGGACATCAAGCATACGAGTGTCTACCTGCCAGAGGCCGCTTATGAGGCGCTACGGCAGGTCGCCTTCGACGAGAGGCTTAAAATCCATGATTTGCTCATGGAAGGCGTCGAGCTGGCCCTGAAGAAGCGTGGATACCCAGCGTTGGCCGAGATGAAAGCCAAGTGGCAGCGGAAGGAACGGTGAAGTCGCCCTGCTGTCGCCGAAAAACCCGAAAGCGATGCTGACCTTAACGCTGTGGATGATTGGGGTGCTTGGGCTGACGTTGATAGGCCTTGCGCTGACGTTTCGATAATGAAGGCAGCGAAACAGCCTATCGAGATGACGGATCGATTGACAACATGTCGCAGATTTAGATCGGCGCTGGGCTTGCTCTGTAGAGAGCGTATTGCATTACAGAACAAAAGTTTATGCGTTACCCACCATCTCAATGGGTTAACAATTGTTTAGTTGGTTGAAGTCGCCGCCGTTATAAAATCAGGGCCGCTCTCGTCCCCCCAGACAGAGTGCGGCCCTGACCTTCAATTCCCATCCCCCACCCCCCGAGGTTGGGGCCGCAGTTTGTAAGAGTTGTACGGATTATTAAGTCGGGGCCGCTCTCGCCTCACGAGATGCGGCCCCGATTTCGTCATCCCCCCATCCCCAACACCCCTCTGACGAGGCTGGGGCCCCCTCTGACCAGGTAGGAGGTCTGCATTTCCATAGTGAATTATGGCGAATTACGGCCGTCGCTCGGGCATGAAAAATGTTCTTTCTGAGGTGCTGAGAACTTTGCGTTCGATGGGTCAACATGCCTCGCCTCACTGCCGAGGACACGGGATCTTGCCCAAGCTGTATGAAACTAGGAAACGCTCGCATCAGTGGTTATCGCGCCTGGCGCTTGCCCCAGTCCTCGAAATGTCGTTTCGCCATCAGCCGAATGGTGTGTTCGTTCACGCAACAGACCTCCGTCATCTGATGCGGACACCACGGACACTTATACGTTCGTTGCTCATAACCTGGCCTGTCGGTGATAATTTTGATGAGCAACATCTGCATGCTGCATTGAGAACAATACGGACGAGTAGGATGTGCGTCCATTTAAGTCTCTGGGATAGGCGGCCAAGTCTATCGCCTCTCGAAGACAGAAACGAATCAGGTCGCAGGTATCCATATTAGGACAAATGGTTGATCGATGCTTGCCGCAACCTCTGCTGCGAAATATTGTCGTGCCTGCTAGAGTGGCTTTCGCTTACCTTGCCTACGCCGCCCCTGCCGCGATTTTTTTACGGCAGTGAAATGTAGAATAGCGAACATAAAGAGCGCGAG
>JBAPZR010000119.1:0-1594 GCA_049285335.1 Xanthobacteraceae bacterium
TTCGTTGGTGCAGAGGCGGTCTGCTCACCCGGCCGCTGGCGTTGTCATAGGGCAAGCGGTCTTTACCAGCGCTCTACCAGGACGGCTATCTAGCCTCGCACGTTCAAAAAAAGGGGGCAATGAAAACAAACGAGGCAACGGTTGTCAAAAGTGTGGTGCTCAATCAAACTTCAGATAGTTCAAGATCAGCGATCAATTCCAGATCCGCTATGGCTCCAGGACGCCTAGCCTAAAAGCGTGTCGTGAGGTCAGTCAGCCATTGCGGCTTCACCGCAAATGTCTCAATCCGCTTGTCGAGGCCGGTGACCACTATAATGCCGAACGCGATGAGAACGATCGCGAACAGCATCCTTGCGTGCATTCCGCCTGACATGAGCTGCGTGCGCCAGCGCAACAAGGCCTCGCGCGACAAGAGGCCGAGCGCCGCCAACGGAAGGGCCGCGACGATGGCCTTCGATCGCTGTCGTTGGCCTTATTCGCTTGCGAGCTGTCGCTACTCATGTGTTGACCGCTCCTTCCATTGTTGGAATTCACGGAACAGCTCATCACGCTCCTCCGCCGTAAATTTGTGGTAGCGCGGTGAAACATATGCTCGGCGCCGCGGCAACTGGACGACTCTGGATGCGCGTTGGTTCGCCGCACCTTCTTTCGGCGCAACCAAGCTCGGCCGCTGCGTGCACGAACTAGCGTGGGCCAGGGCAAACATTTCGCAGGTGATCAGGTTTTCGTAGCATGCAGGCTGACCGCGACTACCGTTGTGCTGGATGACGCACCAACTGGCGGTCGGCTCGAGCGCTCTCGCGGCATTGGCGTGGATACCGGCAGCAGCTGCACCGAGCGCCAGGGACAGACCTTTCGCGAAGGAGCCGCGGCGCCACGCCCCGGTTGGTTGAATGGACGGCGTCATTTCGTCAGTTATGAACCGCCGTCCTAGGATTGGGCGGGAAGGCGGCATTGGTGGCCGTTCCGCGCAATAGGTCGAGGGCCATCTTGAGCGCCTTGTCGTCCGACTCATCGGGGGGCACGTAGGACTGCGAGCCAGTCTGCTCGGCACCGTCGCCTTTGAGGTGGCCGCGCAGCGACGCTTCGCCCTTGGAGTCGATCTGGGACTTCAGGTTATCCGGAACGTCCTGCAGGACTTCGATGTCCGGCGTGACGCCTTGGGCTTGAATAGAGCGTCCCGACGGCGTGTAGTACCGCGCCGTGGTCAACCGAAGCGCCCCATTCCCGCCGCCGAGTGGAATGATCGTCTGCACCGATCCCTTGCCGAACGATCGCGTGCCGATGAGGGTGGCGCGCTTTTCGTCCTGCAAGGCGCCGGCGACGATTTCCGAAGCCGAGGCCGAGCCGCCGTTGATCAGGACGATCAGCGGCTTGCCCTTGATCATGGCTCCGGGCCGCGCGTTGAAGCGCTGCGTCTCGCCGGGATTGCGGCCGCGAGTCGATACGATCTCACCCTTGTCTAGGAATGTCTCGGAGACCGAGATCGCCTGGTCGAGTAGGCCGCCCGGATTGTTACGCAGATCGAGGATGTAGCCCCGGATCTTGTCGGCGCCGAGCCGCTTGTTGAGATCGTTGATCGCCTGCTTCAATC
>JBAPZR010000120.1:0-28470 GCA_049285335.1 Xanthobacteraceae bacterium
TACGAAGCCGCCTCAAGCAACAAGGCGCTGGGATTCGTGGTGCCACCCGAGCGCGAGCGCATGATGGGCTACGGCAATATTGGCAAAGTGCTGAGCACTTTGGAGGCGGCCGTTTCGTCGGGCGACTATTTGGTCGGCAATCGCTTTACCGCCGCCGATGTCTATATCGGCTCGCAAATCGGATTCGGCCTGATGTTCGGTACGTTGGAAACCCGGCCTGCCTTCGAGCGCTATTGGGAACGGCTCAACGCCCGGCCCGCATTTAAGCGTGCGAAACAACTCGACGACGAAGAGGCCGCCCAACTGCAAAAGGCGGCCGGCTAGAGCTGGGCGATTCGATCGAGGCGATTTATTTGTCAGGCGCGGTCCGTCGCGAGCGGCCGTGACCGCCGTTTTTAGCGGCGCAATCGCCGCTACGGCCTACCCTCCCCTAGCGGACCCAATAGCAATCGCGAAACCACTCACCGTCCCAGCCAGGGCGCCAGCCGCAAACGGGCCAGTCATACCGTGGAAGAGGTTGAGCCGGGAAATAGCAGGGGCAGCGGACCAATAGCGGCCCGCTGCGCCAATGGGCCTGCGCCGTATTTGAGGTGAACATCATTCCAACGATGATGCCGATCACCGCAATAGCAATAGGTGTTCGCATGCCAATAAGCTAAAGTGGCCGATTGCAGATAGTGCATTGATTTATGTCAATGGAGCTGAAGCGCCGCCGATAGCCGCATGAGCGGCTCGCCGACGCGGATGGCGGCGCCGTCGCGGATAGTGTCGCAGAGCGCGAAGCCGTCGGGCGCAAAGACGATGATCGTCGAGCCATGTTCGAACCAGCCAAGCTCCTCGCCTTTGCGGACCGTGCTGTCACAGTCGATCACATTGCGACCTCGGTAATTTCCGTTCAACGCTTCGCCGAGGCAGTGCAACCGAATACTGGCGACGAGAATTGCCGCGACTGCAACCATCGTCACCTTCGCGCCGCCGGCCGCGAGCCTCATTTGCACGATCGCGCGTTCGTTTTTGCAGAACAGTCGTTCAATTCTTTTCAGCGCGATCGGATTGACGTTCCAGGTATCGCCGGAAATGTAGGTCACCCGCTCGATGCCGCCGTCATGCGGCGCGTGAAAGCGGTGATACATGCTCGATTTCAGCCGCAACGTCACATAGCGCCCGTCCCGGTAGTCGTTCACCAGGACCGGGTCGCAGAGCAAATCCTGCAGCGTGTACGGAAATCCCTTGGCCTGAAACAGTTCGGTCCCGGCAATCCTGCCGCATGCGCCCACAATCGCATCGCATGGACTGACCAGAATGTCGGCGCGGGTATCGACCGAACGCGCGCCGTCCTTCAATTCCCGGATGAAGCAGTCGTGAAGGCTGTCGAAGCGCGCTTTCTTCGCTTCGCTCAAATCGAGATCGGAAAAGAGCTGCCATGTTGCGATGGACAGATCGCGGATCATCGGCCGTTTGATTCGGCTGAACCAGCCGATGAATTGCGTCGCCAGCCGGCGCGGAATGCGGTTGGTGAGCAGGAAGTTTATGTCTTCCTGCTCGAAAAGCCTGAGGATTTGAGTCCTGACCGTCATGCGTTTGTAAAAACTAGCGGCTAAACCGCGATTCGATGGATTGGAGTCCTGCGACTCTTGGCTTCTACGGGGTCGGCGCTGCGGCGGTGGCGACCTCGGTTGCCACATTGCGAAAGCGGCTGGAATTGTCGCGGGCTAAGCACAGGTCGCTTACCGGTCACGCCCGAATCGCCCGGCGCTTGGCGCGCCTGCTGCCGTTCTATGAATATGGCGAGGAACGTTTTTTTTGCTCCGACGGCGCCCCCCGGGACATAGCCGGCTGCCGCCGCACGGGCTTTGACCGGCTTTCGCAGCTCTACCGAACGAGGTTTCCGGAAACGATCAAGCGCACCGCGGAGGCGGCCGAGACGCTGTCCGACTTTGCGTTCACCGCCACCTATCGCGTGCCGTTTCAGTACAGCCGCTTCGTGCGCGCGCATCTGCCCTCGGCAAGCTTCGTGCAATCCTCGAGCGGGGTGATGCTGACCGACCTCGACGGCAATCGCAGCTTCGATTTGACTGGCTCCTACGGCGTCAATCTCTTCGGTTACGATTTCTACAAAGAAACCATCGAGCGCGGCGCGGGACGGGTGCGCGCCCTCGGCCCGGTGCTCGGCTCGTACCACCCCGTGATCGTCGAGAACGCGAAGGCGCTTGCGGACATTTCGGGTCTCGATGAGGTTTCTTTTCATATGTCCGGGACCGAAGCCGTCATGCAGGCGGTACGGCTCGCCCGCTACCACACCGGCCGATCGCATGTAGTCTGCTTTTGCGGCGCCTATCACGGCTGGTCGGGCGACGTACAACCCGGCGTCGGTAATCCGGTTCCGGCGCACGACACCTATACGCTCACCGATATGTCCGAAAGCGCGCTGCGCGTGTTGCGCACGCGGCGCAACATCGCCTGTGTCCTGGTCAATCCGCTCCAGGCGCTTCATCCCAATGCGGCCGCGCCGAGCGATTCGTCGCTGATCGACAGCGGGCGCAGCGCGCATTTCGACAAGGCGCGCTACAGCGAATGGCTCAAGGCGCTGCGCGCGGTCTGCACCGAGCGCAATATCGTCCTCGTCTTCGACGAGGTCTTTGTCGGCTTTCGGCTCGCCAAGGGCGGCGCGCAGGAATATTTCGGCGTCAAGGCGGACCTCGTCACCTACGGCAAGACGCTCGGCGGCGGCCTGCCGATCGGCGCCGTATGCGGCCGCAGCGATCTGATGAAGCGGTATCGCCACGATCGTCCGGCCGACATTTGTTTGGCCCGCGGGACGTTCAATTCTCATCCTTACGTCATGGCGGCGATGAACGAATTCCTGCACCGCCTGAAATCCGCCGAGGTCGATGATCTCTATCGCGACCTCGATGGGATTTGGAACGAGCGCGCGAACGCGCTCAATACTCGGCTCGCCGACGAGAACTTGCCGGTCAGAGTGGTCAATCTCTCGTCGATATGGACGGTCTGTTACACACAGCCGTCGCGATATAACTGGATGCTGCAATATTATTTGCGCGCGGAAGGGCTGATGCTGAGTTGGATCGGCACCGGCCGGCTGATTTTCAGCCTCAATTATACCGATGCCGATTTCGTGGCCGTCGTCGGTCGCTTTGTCGCCGCGGCGAAGGCCATGCAGCAGGATGGCTGGTGGTGGCGTGATCCCGCCGCGACCAACAAGTCGATCAAACGGGCGGTGCTTAAAGAGATCATTGCCCATGGCTTGTTCCCGCCCCGGCAATCGACAAAGCGGTGATGCTGCATGGCGGCGGCTGCGTAGCGGTGATGCGCAGCCGCGCAATAGACGTTCCGCTTCCTCAGGTGAGCCGAGGTGCCTCTTCGACGTCCTCTGCATCTTCGTCGTCCCAGCCATGCAGACCAATGCCGGAATCGATCAGTTCGCCCCGCAGCAAGGCGAGCGGCGCCTTGTGGTAGAGCTTTATGTCATGGAACGGATCGGTCAGGATTTTGGTGGCCCAGACCAAACCCGTTTGAACGTCTTTGATCAGAAACAGTTGGACGGTGCGGAAAATCACGCCGCCGATGCCGAGCGCAAGCCAAATCATGGCGACGTGACGCACGAATTCGGTCTTGTCGACGGCCGGCGTGAACACGCCGAAAAAAGTCGGATCGAAGTAAAGCGGCAGCGGCGACATAGCCCAGATTGTCAGCAGCACGACCTTCCGGCGTAGATTGTAGCCGACCTTGATTTCTTCCTTGTACTCGTGCGTGGCGCGGTTCACCACGTCATAGTCCTTCGGCTCAAAGAAGAAATGTCCGGACTGGCGAGTCGTCATCGCGACCAACCAACCCGCGAGCGCCGAAATCGCCGGATCCTTGAAGATCATCACGTAGGAAAACAAGAAGCTAATTGCGCTGACGAGATGGAGCGACTGATTGATCCGGCTGTGATGATAATAGCGGTGATCGTCCCAGCGCTGGGTCCGCAAGGTATCCAGAAAACTTTCCATTATCGTCCCCTCTGTCACACGGCCGTCCGTTCTGGGTATGGCGATTCGATGAACCCCTTGTGACAGAGACTTCCTGCTCGCGGCCTTTGCCGCCGCGTGACAGAAGCATGACTCTGCGTGAAGCGAGAGGCGTTTGCTGTCGCCGTGGATCAGCCCGCGGCGCGCACCGACTGAGCTTCGGTAATCCAGCCTGCTTTGTCGCTCTTGCCGAAGCGGATCAGATTGAAATGTCCAAACGGCGGCATGGCGCGGCGTTCGATCAGCCGCATCCCGGCCGTCTGCGCCGCCCAGCGGGCGTATCGCTCGAAGGAAAACTCCGTGCGCCAGCCGAGCTTGCGCGCCGCCGGCTGAAACCAATGCTCCAGCGAACGCCGCAAGCCAGCTTCCGCGCCGATCCGGCTGACTAGGACGATTTCGCCGCCGGGTTTGAGAACCCGCGCAAATTCGTCGAGCGTCGCTTCGGGATTGGGCACCGTCGTGATGACATATTGCGCAACTACCGCGTCGAAGGAATTGTCGTCGAACGATAAATGCTCGGCATCCATCACCCAGAGGCCTTCCACATTGGTCAGGCCCAGCTCGGCGACTCGCTCCTCCGCTTTGCGCAGCATCGGTCCGGAAATGTCGATGCCGCACAGCCGGCAATTCTTGGAATAATTCGGCAGCGAGATCCCGGTGCCGACGCCGACCTCGAGGATACGCCCGCCGATGCGCTCCGCAGCCGCGATTGCGGCATGCCGGCCGCGTTCGAACACCGCCCCAAACACGAGATCGTAAACCGGCGCCCACCGCGCATAGGCTTTGGTGACCGTTTGTTTGTCTAGATCGGCGTCAGAGAGAGTGCTCATGAGTCTTCCTTGCGTTACAGTCGGGCGCCAGTGATTGCGCGCCGGATTCCGGAGCGGTTTCGGGGACGTAGGACGGGGCCTCGGAACCATCAACAGCGCCTGTGGCGACTTTGCGCGCATGAGCGATGAACTGGCGCGCGCTGTTTTCCCAGGAATATCGCAGTGCGAATTCGCGGCAGGACTCCCGCGAAATCCAGAGCGCCTGCATGCAGGCGCTGCGAAGATCGTCGTTGAGCACCCCGATTGGATTGTTGCCGATCACATCGCATGGGCCGGTGACGGGAAAAGCCGCAATGGGAACGCCGCTCGCCAGCGCTTCAAGTTGCACGATGCCGAAGGTATCGGTGAGACTCGGAAACACGAAAACGTCGGCTGCCGCGAGGTGTGCGGCGAGAATTCCATTATCGAGCTGGCCGAGAAATTTTGTGCCGGGAAAGCGACGCTTGAGCTCGGCTTCCTGCGGTCCGGCGCCGATGATGACTTTGGTGCCGGGCAGATCAAGCCCCAGGAAGGCGGGCAGGTTTTTTTCGACAGCCACCCGGCCCACGCTCATGAAGATCGGCCGGGGAAAATCGAGGTCGATGGCGCGATCGGGACGGAACAGGTCGACGTCGACGCCACGCGTCCACATGCCGAGATTGGCGAAGCCGCGTCCAGACAGTTCCTTCATCAGCGAGGGCGTTGCCACCATGGTCACGGCGGCCGCGGCATGGAAACGCCGCAAGATGCCGTAGATCCACGCTTCAGGTATGGGCGAGCGCGCCGCGATATATTCGGGAAACCGCGTCGTATAGCTCGTGGTGAAGGGGCGACCGGCCTTGAGGCAATAAGCCCGCACCGCATAGCCGATCGGGCCTTCCGTGGCGAGGTGAATGGCGTCGGGTTTTGCGCGCTCAATGCGCTCGGCGACACGCTTGCCCGAAGGAAGCGCCAGCCGGAGCCCCGGATAGGTCGGGACCGGAAAAGTCCAAAAACCATCGGGCGAAAGGAACTCAATCTCGACGCCGAGCTTGGCTGTCGCGCGCGCCAGCGAGCCCAAGGTACGCACCACGCCGTTGACCTGCGGACGCCAAGCGTCCGTCGCGACCAACACTTTCATCGCATCGCTTCCAAGCGCGACCGTCCGGCGGCCGCAATTTCGAATCGCATGCGAAAACAATTGCCATTTCATATCTCATTCGTGTGACGGTCGCCGTCAGCGCTGTCGTCGTGAAGCGGCGGCTCGTAACAATCCTGTCATGGAGTGATGGGATTTTGCCGCCGCGATTCGGTTTTTGGAGACTCTTTTATCGCCTTCGCAGCAACGAGTTCCCGCGCCCAGACGCTTTTCCGCGGCCTTTCCCGAAGCAGGATCAGCGTCGCGATCAGCTTCGGCATCGTGGTTGTTGCTGCAGTTGTCCTTTATCATTTGTTGCGCGGCATCGAGATCAGTAAGGTTATCGACGCGCTCGAAAGCCAGTCGAAACTGCACATCCTGATTGCCGGCGCGCTGGTCGTCGCAGGCTACAGCAATCTCGTCTGCTACGATCTTTTTGCCTTGCGCGCGATCGGCAAGCACGAAACGCCGCTCCGTATCGTCGCCTTCGCGAGCTTCACGAGTTACACGATCGGTCATTCGCTCGGAGCGGCGACCTTAACCTGTGGGCTGGTCCGCTTTCGCGTCTATTCGTTTTGGCAAATGACGCTCGGCGATATCGCGAAGATCGCGTTTTTCACCGGGCTGACGTTTTGGCTCGGGAATATTTTTGTTCTTGGCGGCGCCATCGCCTACGCGCCGCACGCCTTGACGGCTGTCGACCATCTGCCCGCCTCGATCAATCGCCTCGTCGGCTGCGCCGGCCTTTTGGCCATCGCTTGCTACTTCATCTGGATCGTCACGGGACGGCGCGTCGTCGGCCACGCCAACTGGCGCATCGCTCTCCCCGGCCCGCGCGGAACGCTTTTGCAGATCGCCATCGGTACGGTGGATCGCCTACTTGCTTCGCTTTCGATCTTCATGCTGCTGCCGGCGAGCCCCAGTGTCGGCTTCGCCACAATCGTCGTGATTTTCGTCATGGCGACGCTCCTCGGAGCGGTCAGCCACACGCCAGGCAGTCTCGGCGTCGTCGAAGCGGCAATTCTCGTCGGCCTGCCGCAATATCCGCGAGAAGAATTGCTGGCCACGCTGCTCACGTTCCGTATCCTCGATTTTTTCCTGCCACTGATGCTGGCCACGCTGATGTTCGGTGCGCGCGAATTGCGGCTCCTCTTACGGCGTGCACGGAGTCGAGAAGCTGACTCCGCCTTACCTTGTAAGAGGTAATTCACCACGATAAGGTCCCTGGCTAATGGCGCAACATTCGAAGTCAAAGGCTTGACGACGCCGCGCCCGGTCCGCGCCACTGTTTCGCTGGCGGCGCGTCTACGTGCAATTTAAATCGACGTCTTTTACAAGGAGCATTCACCTCATGCGTTTGAGTGCACGCAATCAACTTAAAGGCACCGTCACCGCTGTCACCAAAGGGGCGACGACGGCTCACGTCAAAGTCGACATCGGCAACAACCAGATCGTGACATCTTCGATCACCAATGAAGCAGTCGATGAGCTTGGGATAAAGGCCGGCAGCAGCGTGATCGTGGTCATCAAGGCCTCCGATGTCATGATCGCCGTGAATTGACATGAGACTGCTCAGTATTGCCGCTCTTCTCATTCTCGCCTCCGCGACAGCCGCGGCGCAGGAGCCGTCCGGTTGCGACAAATTCAAGTGGCCGCTCGACAAGGAACGCGCGACGCTCAACGGCACGGACCTGCCCAAAGTCAATTCCGGCGATCGCATCGCGTGGCCAATCCCGTTCGCGGCGACGGTCGACTTGAGTGCGTTCGCCGACGCCAAGTTGCCGTTCCCGCCGGAACGGGCGCCGAAATCGCCGGCTTCCTTCGCCGGTTTCGTCCAAGTCTCCGCCCCGCCCAAAGCTGCGACATACAAGATCACGCTGTCTTCCGAATCGTGGATCGATGTCGTGCAGAATGGACACGCCGTAAAATCTTCAGGCTTCAGCGGCGCGGTCGGCTGCGAAGGTATCCGCAAGAGCGTCAAGTTCGATCTCGCCGCCCAACCTTTCACGCTCCAGCTCAGCGGTGTGCCGGCAAACACAATCCGCGTTGTGGTGTCCGCAGACTGACGCGGATGCCGCGCCGACAGCGCGGGATGCGGCGCGCTAGAATAGAAGACGCTTGCCGTGCGGCGGCGCGAACCCCGGACGTCTCGCCGTCAAGCGACCTTTGGCTGCAAGATCTGCTCCAGCACGCGGCCTTTGGTCTCGATGCCGATCGCGAGCAGCGCGAATGACGAGATCAGATAAGCGAAGGCAAAGGTGTACAACACATAGTCGCCGGCTCCATAGGCGAGCATGAAGCCGATCACGGTCGGCGCCAGGAATGAACCGACGCGGCCAATTCCGAAGAACCAGCCCACGGCGGTGGCCCGCAAATGGGTCGGATGAAGTTCGGTGACATAGATCGCCGTTGATCCATAAACGCCGGGATTGACCCAGCCGACGGCTGCGGCGGCGGCGTACAACCACATGCCGGACGCCATGGCGAACCAAAGATGAAAGAAGGCGCCGACGAAATAATACAAGAAGAGAACCGGCCGGCGGCCATAGCGGTCGATGAGGAAACCGCAGGCCGAATAACCGAACACGGCCGCGATCGCCTGCACGAGCTGGAAGCTGATCGCCTGGGTGAGCGGAATTCCGCGATGCTGCAGGATGGTCGGCAGCATGAACAATATGCCGTTCGAGGCCCACAGGAAGCCGAACGAGACCACCCAAAGAAGCAGCGTATTTTTCAGACGACCGGGCGCCAGCAGCTCGAACACCGTGACTTTGATCTCGACCCCGACCTCGGGGTGGATATTGGCCAGGGTCTTGATCTCTTCAGGCGATAGCGCGCGCCCCGTCGACCGCTTTTCAATCTCCTCGACGGTCTTTTCCGCTTCAGCGACGCGCCCCTTGCTCAAGAGATAGCGAACCGATTCCGGCATATAGCGCCGAACAAAAAACAACAGCACGGCGGGAACGACCCCGACCAAGAACAGGGCGCGCCAGCCCCACCGCGGAATGATGGACAGGCTCAATGCCGCCGCAATCACCAAGCCCACCGGAAATGCGGCCATGATGTTACCGGCCATGCTGCCGCGGATTCGGCCAGGGCTGAATTCCGAGGCCAGCGTCAGCGTGACCGGCACCTCCCCGCCGAGCCCGAAATTCGACATGAAACGGAAGCTTGCGAGCGAGACGATATTCCAGGACGCAGCCACAAGCCCGGTGAACACGGCGAACAAGCCGACGGTTGCCTGAAACGCAGTGCGGCGGCCGATATAATCGGACAGTGTACCCCAGAACAACGCACCGACGAAGGCGCCGATGAGACCGACAGTAGCGAGCAGGCCCGATTGCGCCGGACCAAGGCCAAATTCGTGGGCGACCGGCGGCAGGGCCGCGCCAAAGAGCGCGAAGTCGACCGCGTCGAAAACGATGCCGCAGAACGCCAGGATAAAAAAGGTTTTGTGCCAATGAGAGAACGGCAGCCGCTCAAGCCGGGCGACCAATTGTGCAGATTTCTCCTCGGCGTTCTGCGATGTCATTCTCTCCCCCTATCGTCGGCGATGCTCGGCGATTGTTCTCGTTGAACCGCAAAGTCTACATGCCCCGTCGCGCGACAAGCAACCCGCGCCGTCCGCGACACAACGCCTGCAAAAATTCGATTTCGCAGCCGCGCTCGACGAGCGCGGAGAATCCTGCTTTTCGTATGTCAATTGCATAAGATCGAAAGGGCGGCCGTGATTATCGACATATTCAATCATTTCATGCCTCGGCCTTATCTCGACCGCATTGCCGGGATCATTCCCGACCATGTGGCGGTGACCGGCTTCCCCCGGCTCGACACGCTTGTCGATATCGAAGCCCGACTGCGCCTCGTGGAAGGCTTCGACGGCCTGCGACAGGTGCTTTCGCTTGCGAACCCGCCGCTGGAATTGATCGGTCCACCCGCGGTAACGATGGAACTGGCGCGAATCGCTAACGACGCGCTTGCGGATATTTGCCGAAAATATCCGCATGCGTTTCCGGCTTTCATCGCCGCGCTGCCGACCAACGATATCGACGCCAGCATCAAAGAGATGGACCGCGCGATCTCGACGCTCCGCGCTTGCGGCGTTCAATTGTTTACGAATGTGTGTGGCAAGCCGCTTAGCGCGCCGGAATTCAGGCCGATCTTCCGGCGCATGGCCGAGCACGATTTGCCGATCTGGGTGCATCCGATGCGCGGCCCGAACTTTCCGGATTACGCAACGGAAAAAATTTCGGAGGACGAAATCTGGTTCAGTTTCGGATGGCCTTACGAAACCACCGCCTGCATGACGCGGCTGATTTATTCGGGCCTGTTCGATGAGCTTCCTCACCTTAAGATCATTACCCACCACATGGGTGGGATGATCCCCGCCTTCTCCGCCAAGATCAAACTTGGCTTTTGCCAGATCTTCTACGGCACCGTCACACGCAATCCGATTGCCGAGGAGCGCGGCTTGAGGAAGCCGCCGCTCGATTATTTTAAGATGCTCTACGCCGACACCGCGCTCGGCGGCGACGAGGCGCCGACGCGCTGCGGGCATGCGTTTTTCGGTACCACGCATTGCCTATTCGCAACCGATGCTCCATTCGACCCCGAACGCGGCCGCGCCTTGATTGCCGATACGATTCGCGGCGTGAGCGCGCTGGGGCTTCCGGACGAGGACACGAAGCTGATCTTTGCCGGCAATGCCGAAGCATTGCTGAAATTATAGGGCGCCATGAACACACAGAACATCACGGTGAAGCTGCGCGACGGCGAGATGGGTGGCTATCTCGCGATCCCCGACCGCACCCCCACCGGCGCGATCATCGCCATCATGGAGATTTGGGGCGTCAACGACACCATGCGTTATCACGCTCATGAATTCGCGGAAGCCGGGTTCATCTGCCTCGTCCCCGATTTGTTTTGGCGCCAGGAGCCCTGCGTCGAGCTTTCCGACGGCGATCCGGAGCACATCAAGAAGGCGTTCGATCTCTACTACGATTTCGACTACGACCTCGCCGTCCGCGACATGGAGGACACCCGGCATTTCCTGCAAAAACTGCCCGCGTGCAATGGCCGCGTCGGCGCGGTTGGTTACTGTCTGGGCGGCAAGTTGTGTTATTTGATGTGCTGCCGTACGGATATCGACTGTGCTGTTGCCTATTACGGCACTTACATCGAGCACAACATTCGCGAGGCGAAGAATCTCCACCGCCCCTTCATGCTGCACATGGCGATGTAGGACCGCTGGGTTCAGGCCGAGGTCAACGATCTGCTGGAACGTCGGCTGGCCCCCAACCCGCTTGTCGCCATCCACAAATATCCGGGAGCCGATCATGCCTTTGCGCGGATCGGCGGCAAAACCTACAGCAAGCCGGAAGCCGACCGCGCGTTTTCACTGACGGTCGATTTCTTCAAACGGCATCTCGACTGACGAGTAGCCAGCTCTGAGCCGGCCGCATCCAGCTTCATGCAGCGGATTTTGTGGCAACCGCCGCCGAGCCACCGCTTGCCGGTATCAGCACGTCAGCCGCGCTTTGCACGACGGTGTCGTTCGACATGACCTCGACGCGGTTGCGCCCCTTGTGTTTGGCCCGATAGAGCGCGCGGTCGGCCTGAGCCATGAGCAACGTGAGATCGAACGGCGCGTCGTTGTTAAACGCGACTCCGATGCTGACGGTGGCGGCGACCGGATTGTCACTGCGCTCGCCCGTTGCAGCGGCGAACGACAAACGAATTCGATCCGCCACTGCGATTGCGTCTTCGCGCGTCGCCTCGACAAGCAGGGCGGCGAATTCCTCGCCGCCGAGGCGGCAGAAAAGATCCGTGCGCGGTAGACAGCTGTTGCCTACCTCGGCCAATGTCTGCAGGACGCGATCCCCGACGGCATGGCCGAACCGATCGTTGATCGACTTGAACTTATCGATGTCGAGCAGCATCACCGCTGTCGGACGTCGCCCGTTCGCCGGACGCTTCAGTAGCGTTTCGCTTTGCTGCACGAAAGCGCGGCGGTTGGCGATGCCGGTCAGTGGATCGATCAGCGCAGCGGCCTTGTAGCGGCGCTCGGTCCGCTCCTTGGCCATAGCCAGAAGCAGGAATGCAATCGAGATTGTGAACAGCAGCCCCTCGAAGCTCAGCGTCGTCGGCCAAACGCTTCTGAACACTTCGCTGTCCGGCGGCAGCGATGACAGCTTGGCGCCGAGCGGCGTGCGCAACAGATAAAGCGAGCCGTGCGCGAACAGCATGAAGATCAACGGCCAACGCGAAATAAGAGATTCGCTTCGGCCGCGCCAAAACTCATAAGCCGCCGCCCACGTATATGCCGCGATGATACCGGAACTGATGAGCGCCCGGACTTCCCATGAACCGGCGATGCCGGACATGCGCGAGAGAACAAGCCACAGCGCAGCGCCACCAAAAATAAGCGCCGGTTGCGGCCGGCGATGTCCGAATACTCGGGCGCCGGTCCACGTCAACGCAAAAGCGGTGAACAGCAGGCTATTGGCGAGATCGATCGAGTATAGTTCGGAAACCGTACCATTCATGCCGAAAAGCACGACCGAGCCGGCGCGCAGAAAATGCGCAAAGCCCCACCAGGCAACGGCATAGCTTGCGGTGTTCTGGACCCAAGCAAACAGCAGCAGCAATCCGAGGATCACTTCGACGTAAATCGTCACGTAAAACAAGGTGTAGACGTCGAGGCTCATCGCGTTCAGCCAGCTGAATCGGTACGCCCGGTTGGATCCTGGAAATCCAGTCAACGTCCGGCATAGGTCGCGGACGGAAAAAATTGGTGAAAAATGCAAACATTCGGCCCACCAAGCCCGGTTATGGTTTCAACCGTCTTTCGGCGATTGTAACCATTTGATCTTTCGGGCTCCCGACCAACGGCTCCCGCCCTCAGTCAACTTGCGGCGTTCCTCCCGCCAGCAGCGTCACCATCCAGGCGCGGTCGATGTTGCCCCCGGTGAGAATCACGCCGACCCGCCGGCCTTGCATGCGCACGCGCTCCTTGATGAGGGCCGCGAATGCGACGGCCCCGGCGCCCTCGGCGCAGTTGTGGGTCGCGCTATAGAGGCACCGGATCGCCTCCGCGATCTCGTCGTCGGACACCTCAACGATTCGCTCCGCGCCGTGCCTGATCGTCTTGAGTGCGGTGGCGTCAGGCACGCGCACGGCCACGCCGTCGGCGAAAGTCAGCGCCGAATTCGTCGCGATCACGCGGCCGGCGGCCATCGAGCGGGCGTAGGCGTTTGCGCATTCGGAGACCACGCCGACGATCTTGGTCTTGAGTTTGAGCGCGTTGCGCGTGCCGATCACGCCGCAAATGCCGGAGCCCAGTCCGATCGGGACATAGACGGTATCGAGATCGCCGAACGCGCCAAACAGTTCATGCGCGTAAGTGGCCACCCCGATCACGAAGTCGCGATGAAACGACGGCGCATATTCGAGCCCTCGTTCCGCCGCGAGCCGCATTGCCTCTTCTTTTGCCTCGTCGAAATCGCGGCCATGCTCGGTCAATTCCGCGCCGAACGACTGCATCGCCGCGTTCTTCTCGACCGAGTTCGCGTGCGGCACAACGATGGTAACGGCGACACCGGCGCGAGCGCCGGCCCAGGCGAGCGATTGACCGTGATTGCCGCGGGTCGCAGTGACGATCCCCCGCACCTGCGGCCGCTCGCGCTTTAATCGATCGAAATAGACCACGCCGCCGCGCACCTTGAAGGCCCCGATCGGGGTGTGATTTTCGTGCTTGACGACGACCTCCACCCCGGTTTGCACCTTAAGCAGCGGCCACGCATATTGCGGCGTCGGCGGGACGCTCGCGCGCACCAGCGGAATGACGTTCTCAAGCTCGGCCAGACTAAACATTCTTGGTTCGTGCCCAGTTGCTGACCCGGCCTGGCGTATACGCCTATTGAGCGATATCGAAGCCGACCGTGACGCTGGCGCGGAAAGTGTTTTCACCCGGCTGGATGGGCACCGTTGCCATCGCGGTTGATTTCATTCGTCCGTCGAGAGTGGTGGCAAGCGGCGCAAATTCGGGGCTTTCGGTGATCCAGGCAACACGCCCAAGGTTGAGACCCGAGGCGCGCGCATAGAGTTCGGCTTTGTGCCGGGCATCGGCGACGGCGGCCTCGCGCGCTTGGTCGAGCGCATTCGAAGGATCGGAAACAAGGAATTGGACGTTGCCGACGTCCGTCGCTCCCGCCGTAACCAAGCGATCCAGAACCTCACCGACTTTGGCAAGTTGATGAATCGTCACGTTCACTTGGTTCGAGACACGATAGCCTGAAAGCTTCGCCTCGTCTGAGAGCGTTTTCGAGGTATAGACCGGCTCAATCGAAAATTCCGACGTCCGAATGTCGTTTTGCGCGATGCCAGAGTCCAAAAGTGCCCCGGTGACGGCGGTCATCAGCATTGAATTGGCATCCGTTGCCTCCTTGACGGTCTTGGCCGTGGTGGTCACACCGCCCCTAACTTCGGCGTGGTCCGGCGAGGCGCTGACGCTAGCCTCCCCGACCACTATGACCCGCGCCTGGGGCGAGGACCTTTCACCCTGCCCTTGAGCCAGACTGGTCTCGGTCAGACTCGCCGCGGCAAGGAAAACGCCCAAACAAAGGATCCACCGCATTGCACAAAGACCCGGAAATCCGGTTACCCACATGACAATCGTCCTTCCTTCTCTCTCCGTTGGACCAAGCTCGCCGCCGAACTGTGGCAATTTAGAAGCAAATAACGACCGGAAATTGCCGGCTTGTTTGCTGATTTTGCGGGACGATATCGGCCTCCGGTCGAAACGGATTATTAAGCGTGCTAATTAGTGCCTCTTTTCATCCGCAAAGTTTCCCTTCAACTTCCCCATAAATGCCCGTAATTTTCGCTCTCTGCGATCTGCAGAGGCGATCATTCGGGGGTGATCACGCTGCCGGGGACCGGCTGATCGCCGACGAGGGGTAGTGTGCCGCATCGGCACAGGCTGACGATGGGGAAGCCGCAAGTGAAAAAGCTCGCGATCATTGCCGCCTTTTGTGGTTCGTTGATCTGCTCTTCCGCCCATGCCAAAACTTTCGTCGGCGTCCTGTGGCCGATGTTCGGACCCTTGCCGGCGATAGGACTCGTTGAATTGGCGGCCGAGCTGCGAATGATACCGGATGTCGAGGTGAAGACCTACCTGCATCAGGAATGGCCGAGCTTGGTCGACGATATCGCCAACCAACCTCCCGGAACGCACACCGTCGTTGTCGGCTACAGCTTGGGTGCCAATGCCTCCGTATTTGTCGCCAACAAATCGAAATACGTGGATCTGATCATCGCGCTGCAGCCATCGATGCTGAGCTGGGATCCGCCCCTCACCGGAAAAGTCGGACGGATGATCGAGGTCTATAATCCCAATCCCTGGATGACCTTTGGCGGGATGGGATCGCGGAAGTTGATCGGGGACAATATCGAATATATGCCCAACAACGACTCCCACCCGGGCGCACAGTTCAATTCCGATTTTCGAAACCTGGTGAAGACCGAAGTCGCCAAGTTTACCACCGCCGATCAAGTGCAAGTCGCGCAAGCTCAAGCGCCGAAGCCGGTCCAGGTGGCGCAATTGTCTCGCTCGCCCGCGCCCAAGCCGGTGGACAGCAAGCCCGTGGTCGCGGCCAGGACGACCCCCAAGAGCGACCTGCAAATTGCCGAAGCTCAGGTGCCGCTGCCGCCCAAGCGGGAGCGCGCTACCGAAGAGCGGCCTGCACGCCAGCCGCATGATCTGATGGTCAAGGGTAATGTGCAGGTTGCGGACGCCGATGCTGATATGCCGCTGTCGATCGTTCCCGAACAGGTTGCGCAGGAGCGGCCGAGACAGCAGGCAAGCAATGCGACGGCTTTCCTCGACCAGCTTTCAAGCTCGGTGAATTCGGGAGATTTGTCTGTTCAGCGGGGGCTGACGGTTGAAGACATGAAGGATTATGCCGAACGCGCCTACCACCGCTCCAGCGCCGACCTGATGACGACAGCCTCCAATTGATCGGAGCGCCGGCCGCGGCACGGATTGAAACCGATTAGATCGTCCGATAGCCGCCATCGACCATGATGATCGCACCGGTGACATAGGCTGAAAGGTCGGACGCCAGAAAAACGGCTGGCCCGACGATATCCTCCGGCTTGCCGGCGCGGCCGAGCGGCGTGTGGTCCAGGAATATCTTGACCAGTTCGGGATTGTTGGCGCGCACCTGTTCGTTGAGCGGCGTCTCGATCAGCCCTGGCCCGATGGCATTGACGCGCACGCCCTCCTTGCCAAGCTCCACCGCGAGCGCGCGGGTGAACCCCATCAGGACGTGCTTGGAGGTGGTGTATGCGGGCGAGTTGGGCGTCCGGACGTGCACGAATGATTGGATCGAAGCAATATTGACGATGCGCCCGCGGCTTGCGCGCAATTGCGCCAGGAAGGCATGCGTGACGTTGAATACGCCATTGAGATTGATGCCCAGCACATCGTCCCAATCCTTGATGACGGCTTGCGGATCCGCAGTGATGGCGTTGCGCCGGTTGATGCCGGCATTGTTGACCAAGACCGAGAGCGGACCGACCTCCTCGTGAACGAGCGTGGCGACGTCGCGGCAGCGCTCGCGTTTGGTTACGTCGAGCACGAAGCTGTCGGCTTGGCCGCCGGCTTTTCTGATTGCTGAAACGGTTTCTCCCGCCGCGTCGCCGTTGATATCAAGAACGACGACTCGGGCGCCTTCCCGCGCATAACCGAGCGCAATCGCCCGTCCGATGCCGGAGCCGCTGCCGGTGATCGCGGCAATATGTCGATCGAGAAGTCCTGTCATGGTTTTCCTCCTCGGAAAGCCGCCGAGTACAGCGTGACGCCGGCGAACGCGCGCCGACACTCACCAGGCACGCACCGGCTTCGGCATCAGGCGGCGCAGGAGCAAGTGCACTGGCGCGTAAAGGAAAGCGGGCAAGAAGATCATCAATCCGATCAGCCAGATGCCCGGCGGCATCCAGTGCTGGGCCTCGGTGTCGCTCAAACCCCATACGTAGTCGATGTTCACCGGAATGAAGCCCGGATTGGGCCGCGGCGGCGGCATGAAGAAGAAGGAGATCAGCACCAACGCCCAGGCAAGCGCGGTCCAGGCCGGCAGTGCGCGCCTGTCATACCCGAGCCGCCAGACTAGATAGATCAATAGGAACGGCAGCCAGCCGTGAAACAGCGACAGGCTACGCAGAAACAGCGAGTGGTCGGCCATGAACATGTAATCGGTAAGCCCGGTGAGCGGACGGCCGATCAGGTTGGAAAGTAAATCGATCACCCAGAGCGTCTGCGACGCAACGATGCCGACCGCACACATGGAGACGAGCAAAGGGCTCTCGATCCAAATGCCGACCAGCGTGATGATCAGGGCGACGTCGCAGAAATAAAGGAAGTTGGTCGGCCCGTAGTTGCGCAAATAGACCGGGACGAGCACCGCCATAAAGGCCGTATAGGCGATCTTGAGCCACAACGGAATGCGGCGTGCGGCCGGCGCGATGGACGGCATGCTCGTTGTGGTCATCATCGTGTGGGCCCTACCGTCTCGGTGACTTCCGTCTTGGCGTCCATCAATAAATCATCTGGTCATCTCAATTCGGCCGTAACGCTCCGCTCAGATGACGACGTTGGGGACAGGGGGGTGAGCGATCGGTCGTCGGCCTTTTAGGTCGCCGTCAGACGCTCTCAGAAAATCCATGATATGCTCTGATTGCGTCGGATTAAAGCCGACGTGGAAAGCGAATTTAGGCTTCCTCTTTTTGGTTGGCACGATCGTTAGCGCCAGCATTCTTGCCTTCATTACAAAATGAAGCGCAAACTGCAAATCGACGCTGATTGGCCGTTTGTAGCGTTGCTCGCCATTGTCACTGGAGTTGCTGCGATGGTGACGTTGATTCAGACAAAACCCGAACTCCTGCCGCTGTTAATGTGGTCAGCACGACAACCGATGTAGCTGCAGCGCGAGCTGCAGATGAATCTCCTGTAACGGGAGAGTGGGCGATGCGTGACGCGTGGTACCTCGCCGAGTCAGACGAACCCGTTGGCCCTCTTTCAATCGAGGAGCTCAAGCAGAACCTTCACCGTTTGAAGGATTGGAAAGAGAAGCTCGTATGGCACTCAAGCTTCAATGAATGGCGTGAGGCGGGAGCGATGCCGGACCTCGCGCCGCGGGCGGACTTGGTGTGGGACAAAGAGGTGCGCGGCCTCTGCCTGCGCGTCTACGCAGACGGCTCGAAGTCGTTCGTTTTCATCTATTGCATCGACGGCCACCAAAGGTTCATCAGAATTGGTCGGTCTCCCGAGTGGTCACTCGAAGCGGCTCAAGTAAAAGCGCAGGAGCTCCGCGCGATTGTCGACCAGGGACACGACCCGCGGCTGAGCGAATATTGCGAACGCAGCGAGACCCCGTCGGTTGAGGGCCTTAAACGATACGTCGCCGAGCACACGCAGACGATACAGCTCCTGCGACGACAGGCAGTTGGGCCGAGCCGATGGGCGGCCAAGCTCGTCAGCAAAGGCGAGGCGCGGTTCATCGCGCCAAACGTGATCAAGCTGTTCTTCGGAAGACGCAGGTCGGCGAAATTGCGTCAGGAGTCACGAGGCGGGAAAGCAGACAGCTCGGCAAGTGCGATCGCCGGTCCAAACAACATCCGTGATTCCCTTAAAGGAAGGTCAGTTGCTGTCCTGCCGCCGTTCTCGTTCGACCTTCTTTATTCTCCAGTCATCGCGCAGGTTTCCAAGGATGGAGGCGAGCGCGATCACAATCAATCCAACGACGCATAGGCTTAGAGCGACGGTGAAGAATAAGAAAAGGAATGCCATTTCTACAATCTAATCATTTTCATTCGGCCAGTCCATGTCGGAATATTTTCCAAAGCGAGCCAGCATAGCTGGCCTTACCTGAAAGCGGACATACTGCGAAACAATCGCGGTGCGTCACGCGTCGCCGAAAACGTCCGGAAAAAGCGCATCCGCGCCGTCCATTGCGCCCGTTTCACGATAAAACATGGGCTCGGCTTTGGGATCCAACAGTTTGCCATCAAACACTTTCCCAAGCACCAGCCTGTGATCGCCGGCGGGATGTTCGCTCACAACCCGGCACCCAAACCAGGCCAACGCTTGCCGCAACAAGGGCAGGCCGAAGCGATCCGCTGTCCACTCCGTCGAAATTAATTTATTGGAGCCGTCCGAACGACCGAAATGCGCCGCCACGTCTAACTGACCCCTCTTGAGAACATTGATGCTGAATGCCCGACCCTCTTTGAGCAGTGCATAGGACGAATGCTCCGGATTGATGCTCAGGGCCAGCAGCAATGGATCGTAAGAAACCTGCATGACCCAAACCGCCGTGAACGCGTTACGCTCCTCGCCATGGGCTACGCCCACGACATAAACGCCTTGCGTCAGGCGTTCAAACAAGGCGGCGATGGATCTGCTCACGCGTACTCCATGGCGATTCAATAAAACTTAGCGGCTGCAGGGGTGGCTGCAACGGCGGCCGAGCGCCGAGTAGGACAGGTGTGAACGGACGCATTCACAACGGCTCGAGCCGCTGAGGCCGCACGAGGAGCGATCGGTTCTGATGCCCGCTTTGGAAGCCGACGAAAGCTATGTCTTCTTGACAAACAGCTGGCACCAGCCGCTCGGGCTGATGTCCCCTTGCACGAATTTGCATGCGTTCGGCGGTTCGAAATTGACGCAGCCATCGCAGCGCTGATCGTCCTTCGGCGTGGCCTGATATTTGGCGTCCGCCTGGCTGATCTTTTGCTGAGCCGATGACTGGGTGACCGCCGTGGCGGCTGCCGCAGCACCGAGCACAAGCGCCGTGCCGGCGAGCGCCGCGCGGCGTGAGATGCGTTGGAAATCGTTGCTGTCGTTGTTCATGATCGAACTCCCATTAGATCTAATCGCCTCTAGTCGCCGCAATGACATTATTGTTCCACCCTCACCTCTTTCCGTATTCCGTGAAAACGTAATCGCGGTTCTTCACTATCGTGTGGCACGCGAGCCCGCACTTGGCGTCGTGTGCCTGGGGCGGAGTATCCGACTCGTTGCCGGGCCTAAACGTATCGGACGCCGCGTCGTATTCGAACTCGACCCATCCCCATCCGGCGCTGTCCGCGAACCTCTTGCTGTCCTTCACCATGAAATCAACGTCATGCTGGGTACCCGGCACAATTGGCTGACCGGGATACGCCTCTTGTTTTTTCGGGATCCAATGGATTTTCGCCATCTTGGCGCCATCTGGGAAGGGTTTGCCGTTGTCGGGCACGCCTTCTTTGTAGGCGGCGATCATCGCTGGATTCCCCATGATCACAGCGAACTTGCCGCCGTTCTCACTGATCGCGATGACTGACCAGTCCTCGTATCCCCTGAACTCGGAGAACGCGAGCCCATTCGGCACTTCGACCGTGTACTTGTCCTGAGCGGAAATCGCGACACCGGCGGCCAAGACGGAGATCGATGCCGAAACACCGAGACTGATGAGCGCGCTCTTTCTCATTGTCGAATTCTCTTCATCCGATTCCAGACCGTAGATAATAATCAATCCCTCGCCGCACGAGTCTTCGAGCGCGGCAACCAATCCAGAGCAAACAACAGCGCTACAGGCCTTGACTTAAATCAATTATCCGGGTTGCGGCGGCCGGCCAACAATCACAGCGACAACCAAAGCGCCTGCAAAGACCGTCAGATCTAATGAATAACTCAGCGCCGCTTTCTCTGGCTGCTGGGCGGCCACGTAAGAATGTATTTGAAGAGGACGCACTCATCGCCGGCGGGAAACAAGGCGTTGCACTTCAAACAAGCAACTTTGCCGTTGTCCCAATGACCCGGCGAATCGATTGTGACAATCTTGTACTTCGCTCCGCAGCTCGGACAACTGAACAGGATCGGCTCGGGATTATTCATGAGATAAAAGCAACGTAAGTGCCCCCACGGCCACTACTCGGACGAAAGCGGGCCTCGGCCGGAGGTTCACTCGGCCGAGGCCCAGGCGTCGTCAGAGCCGGGAGGAACAATTCCGAGCCTGACCGCCTTTAGGTTCACGTCAGCCATTTGCAATACCGTTCCTAACAAACAGGTTTCGCGTAGCTCCGGCATTCGGCCTTCAAACTCGGGCTTAATTTCGTTTCAGATAATCGGCGCGCGTTGAGCATCTTCGCGCTGGACATGCTCAGACGCGGCGCGCCAATCTTGCGCTATCCGCTCACGCGTTGGTCTTCCATATCATTGGCGACCTCTTCGCAAATGTCGGCCAATTCCAGGAATTCCCTTTTGGCAAAGGAATCCTCGTTGTTTGCAGCAAGTTCTCGGTATCTAGCAGCCTGGTCTCGCAAATAGTCTGAGTACTCCATGGGTACTCATCCTTTCCCCCCGACTCGGCGGATCCATGCGCGGCTTTGCCGTCCTGGCCGACGATTAGCACGTCAGGCCGCGGGACCCTTTTCCTTTCTGGTTTGTGTGTTGGTTGTTTGCATACAAATTTCTTCAGCCTGTAACTTTGTAGTGATTGCAATAAACTCAAGCCGGCCAGAGACTAAGCGAGGCTGACGACCAATCGATGCGCCCATAACAAGGGTGTGGCGAACACGGCCGGTCCTAATGTGGCGGGCTGGGTGGTTGGCTCGACAAACCGTGCAACCGACCGTCCCGTCTCGGTCGGCATCAGGTGCCGGTAGAACGCAAGTGCGTTACGATCCACATCGTAGAGGACAAGCTCGCACGTTCCCGATGGAGTATCGTGAACCCCGTTGGCGGCGCGCTCGATGCTACGTTGCCGGTATTCGTTGAACAGCGCGTCTGGGTCCTCTACCGAAAACCACGGGCAGGGAAACAGGCGAAGATGCGCCAAACAGGACCATTGTTATGGTGAGCATTTGGGTGCGCAAATCGATCGCTAGGTTGGAAGCCGAAGCGTTTGAGCCAGACGTGCAGGCGATGACGACGCACGACGGTGTGCCCCTCAAGCGCAGTCTCTCGGCCGTCAATCTTGTTTCTCTCGGTATCGGAGCCATTATCGGCGCCGGCATTTTTGTGCTGACCGGCCACGCCGCGGCGGCAAATGCCGGGCCGGCGATCACTTTGTCCTTCGTATTCGGCGCTTTTGCCTGCGCTTTCGCCGGGCTCTGCTATGCGGAGATGGCTTCGACAGTTCCAATAGCCGGTAGCGCCTACACCTATGCCTATTCGACGATGGGCGAACTGATCGCCTGGATCATCGGGTGGGATCTCATTCTCGAATACGCGCTTGGCGCGACCACCGTCGCAATCGGTTGGTCGGGTTATGCGGTGAGCTTTCTCAAGGATTTTGGAATCAACGTACCGTCCGCCTATGCCGGCTCGCCGCTGCTATACGACCCCTCGCACGCCGCATGGCGCACGACGGGCGCGTTCCTCAACCTGCCGGCGATGGCGGTCATTGTCGGAATCACGACATTACTTGTCATTGGCGTGCATGAATCCGCACGCTTCAACAATGTTATTGTCGCAATTAAGCTGGCGATCATTCTGCTATTCATCGCAGCGGCGGCGCCTTTTGTCAGCACGGCCCACTGGGTGACGGCCGGAAATCCCCATGGGCAGTTCATTCCTCCCAATGAAGCGGTGGGCCAATATGGCTTCAGTGGCGTCGTACGCGGCGCTGCGGTGGTGTTTTCGCCTATATCGGCTTTGACGCAGTGTCGACCGCGGCTCAGGAAGCAAAGAACCCGAAACGTGATATGCCGATCGGCATTCTCGGATCTCTTGCCGTCTGTACCATCCTTTATGTCGCCGTAGGCTTCGTGCTGACAGGGATCGTGGCCTACGACAAGCTGAATGTGCCCGACCCAATCGCGGTTGGCGTCGATGCTATCGGCCTAAAATGGCTTGCGTCGTTTATCAAGCTCGGCATTGTGCTCGGCCTGACCTCGGTCATTCTCGTCATGATGCTGGGTCAGCCTCGCATTTTTTATTCGATGGCGCGCGACGGCCTCTTGCCGCCGGTCGCCGCCAAAGTGCATTGGCGATTTCGCACGCCCTACGTCACCACCATCGTCACTGGAACGGTGGTCATGATACTTGCCGGCCTCTTGCCGATAGGCCTGGTTGGCGAACTGGTGAGCATCGGCACGCTGTTCGCGTTCGCTATCGTCTGCATAGGTGTACTTGTCTTGCGCATTAAGGAGCCCACCCTGGAGCGTCCGTTCAGGACGCCGGCGGTATTCGTTACAGCGCCGCTTGGCGCCGCTTCATCTCTGTTTCTGATGTTCGGGCTACCGCTCGATACTTGGCTGCGTTTCATCGTGTGGCTCGCGATCGGAATCGCGATTTATGTGCTCTACGGCGTTCGGCACAGTCGACTCCAAATGAAGCCCTCGCCCACGTAGCGACGCGGTGGGCTGCGGGACGCCGGCCGTTCGATCCGGTTAAAGCGTCATGACCATCTATCGTTGGCTTATTGTTGCTCTCTGGCTCGGCCTCATCCCCTATTGGGTCGTATCGTCAATAGACGCAAAGCGCAGTCTCGGCCCGCGTCAGACTTGGCATGGAATCGGCCTACGCCTGATCGTGGTGGCGCTGGCGTTGGCCATCCTCGCGATACCGCCAGTGCGTCAGACATTTCGCGACTTGCAGGCGTATCAAGCACGAAGCGTGGTTCTCGGCGTCGCCGGCGTCGTGCTGTGCGTAGCGGGCGTTGGACTTGCGGCGCTCGGCCGCTTCTACCTCGGCCGGAACTGGGGCATGCCCGGCTCGCGCAAGGAAAACCCCGAGCTCATCACCGGCGGTCCCTACCAATATGTGCGGCACCCGATCTATGGCGGCGTCATGCTTGCGATGCTCGGCACGGCAATAGGCGCGAGCGCGTTTTGGGTTGTTCCGCTCGTTCTGTTCAGCGGCTACTTTGTCTACAGCGCGCGCCGCGAAGAGAAAATCATGATCGCGCAATTTCCGGAGCAATACCCGGCCTACATGCGGCGAACAAGAATGCTTCTCCCCTTCGCATTCTGAACATGACGCACCGCGCACGCAGCTCGACAGTTGGCTCACCGGCCCGCCGCCATCACATTTTCAGAACAATTTCTTCAGAACAATTTCACACGCGAGGCCTTCCGTGCGCCAGTCCAGATGCATTTCGCCCTTTAGCTGCTCGCGGATCATCCTCTCGACCACGCGGGTGCCGAACCCCGCACGTGTGGGTTTCCTTGTCGGGGGGCCTCCGCTCTCGGTCCAGTGCACAATAAGCCGCCCATCCGTCATGCGGGCCCATGTTACCTCGACTTGGCCCTCGGCCACGGATAACGATCCATACTTGGCGGCGTTGGTCGCCAGTTCATGCAGGGTTATGGCGATCGCTTGAGCCGCGTTTGGTGGCAGCAACACGTGCGGCCCGTCAATTTGGATACGCGCCTCACCCTCCCGGAGGTAAGGGGCAAACTCTTGAGTCACGATGTTTGACAACTCCGCTCCACTCCACCGCGACTTGACGAATAAAGCGTGGACATTGGCAAGCGCCCGTATGCGTCCCTCAACCGCGCGCTTAAGCCCGTCGGCGGTATCGGCTTGCGAAAGGTTTACGGTCGCCTGGACGGTGGCCTGAATATTCTTGGCTCGATGTTCGGCTTCGCGAGCGAGAATAGCGATGTGCTCGTCGTTCCGCTTCCGCTCCGTGATGTCCCTTGCGATTTTTGACGCACCTATAATCCTGCCTTCTACATTTTTGATGGGCGAGACCGTCAGCGAAATATCGATCGCACTCCCGTCCTTGCGCTGGCGGACGGTTTCGTAGTGGTCGATTCGCTCCCCGCGCCTAAGACGAGCAAGAATCGTAGGTTCTTCATTATGCCGTTCCGGCGGAATGTAAATTGTAATAGGCTTGCCGACGACTTCCTCAGTGGTATAGCCAAAGAGCCGCTCAGCGGATTGGTTCCAACTTGAAATGACGCCGTCGAGGTTCATCGTAATGATTGCGTCATTGCTGGATTCGACTATGGAAGCGAGCCGCAGCAGTTGCTCATTACTTTCGCGCAATGCGGCTTCGGCTTTGCCGCGTTCAATAAGATCGGCGGCTTGTCGGGCAAGCACATCCAGTCGCCGCAGATCACGCTCCCTTGGTTCATGTGCCTTGCGCCAGTGAGTTGAAATCATGCCGAGGAGCTGACCGGAACGCGAGATGAGTGGCGTGGATTGCACGGCGCGAATATTCGATCGACGATACTCAGCGAGATCAGCCGTGTTTGCCATGAAGTCACAGGTCTCGACATCCGTCACCACCACACGACACCCGCTTGAGAATGCTAAGCCACAAGTGCTGGCGGAATCGAGATAAACCGATTCCCAGAAGGCGGCTGATTGCGGATGAAATCCCTTCCACGCAACAAACCGGAGGTAGTTACGTTCGGGATCGAGCACCTGCATGCTCGCCATGTCAGACGCCATCAAGTTTATGGCGGCGTCGAGGATACGACTATACAGAGAATCGAGGTCGCCCTCCTGAATCAGCAGCGTGCTGATTTCATGGAGTTGGAGTATGTCGTCCGGCCCATCCAGGTTTTTGGTAACTCCAGCAACCAGCGCACTTGACTGCTCTAGGCGCTCGTCAAAAATCCGTCGCCGTTCTGAATTTTCTGTCGTGAAATCTTGAAGGCTTTCGGTAAATCCGAAACTGCGGGCAAGGCAGAGCCAGCGCCTCTCAGCGTCGAGAAATTCGGCCTTCAATGCCGGGTCATTGGTCGTGTCCGCCCTCGCCTTGGCTTCGGCGGCACAATCGTAGCATTCTCGAACCTGGTCGCTGAATTGCTCGAGCATCGCACACTCGCCTCAACGGTGCCGACGCCCGGAGGTTACTGGTTATTCTTCTCTGTCGGCGATGATAGATTATTGTCGCGTCGATTGTACTAGTCGAGTCCTTTAGTCGGGTCTCCGGGCTAAATCCTCTTTTCCCTCCATTCGCCTGCACCCGCACATCGCCTGCGCTGGATGGAACCGTTGATCGACGGCCCCTTGGAACCATCATTTGAGCTGAACGGGCCAAGCTAGGTGGTGACCATTTCGGGGCTCCCTGCCGCTCGGTTTTTGAACCAAAGCCAACCACGAGACAGGGTGTCTCCGGAGCCGCCGGTTGCAGCGGGTCCGCCTTGACTTAAGTCAACAAACCTCAAAAAGGACGAGTTAGATAATGGCACATGAATCGCTACATCCTATTGCAACATTTAGCGCGAGCTCGGCAGCACGTAGCAATTGGTGAAGTTCACCTCGCCCGGCAATACGAAATCATTGCCGAGTTTGAACGCGATGGTCACGATGCGGCTGAAGCCAAAAGGCTACTAGCGCAGTTCATCGTCATGCAGGCGCTCCACATCGAGGACTGTCGGCGGCTGGAACGAGACCTTGAGAAGATTGAAAGCGATCCGACATCCAACTCGATCGAGCCTCAACACCGAAGCCCACTGTGTTCGGACCACATATCAGGCCAATGCGGACAGTAAGCGTTTCCTAAATCCAACGAACGCCAAAAATGCGCTGACCGGTGGCCGCATTGAACGCGGTCGACATCGCCCTCGTATATGTCTGACCCAAAGCGGACTTCGCGGCGAGCTGCTGTTCTTAGGGGGCGTGTCGTCGCGCGCATTGTTGGCCGAGCCGCCCGCCCATTAAAATGGTGCTGGTTGAAGGCCTTATGCCCACGCCATACAAGATCGCAACTGTCTTTTTTGCCTTGGTTCCTCTTATTCAGGAACGAGCGTTTTTCCAACGCGTTGACAGAGACCACCGGCAGTGGACTTGTCCAGGCGCCGGTGGCTGAGAGACCTGTTGTGCTCCCGCCTGAAAGGCTAGAGGAGCACAGCCATGTCGGCACCATCGCTTGAACCAACTGATCGAGTGACCCTCTCCGTCCTGCAAAGGGAGAGGTTGCGTCAGCGTGCGGAATTTGAGGATGTGATCGCCGGGACGCGGCAAACAATCGCTCAATCACAAGCATTGCTTGTTGAAGCCGACGCTATTCTTGCGAAAGAAAAAATCGTCGTCTCGCGCCACTATTCCCGCGACGACTGTTAGAAGATTCTTTTTGCCTGACTACCACCACTTCCACATGCAGTTCGTCGTCGAAGAACTGCTTCCTTCTGTGACCAATCGCTCGATAGCGGACGTGCCGAGCCTGTAAGCCGCCCATCCGTTGCAAGGAAGCGAGATCCGACGGGTAGCTCGTTGCCGACCCAAGACATAAGAATTGGAACCGTTCGGTAGCACGGATCGTTCTCGACAGAGGCGAATGGCGGACGGCGGAGAATGCATGGCCAACCGAGACATTCTTGCCATTGGGACATCTGCCGGCGGCGTTGAAGCTCTTACGTTTCTCGCCAAACGCCTGCCTCATCAATTGCCGGCCTCCGTGCTCGTTACAATTCACGTGCCGAGCCAAGTGCGTTCGGAACTCGACGCAGTGCTTGGCCGCGCCGGTCCTTTACCTGCGCAATTCGCCGGCGACGGCGATGTACTCAAGAAGGGCCGAATCTACATCGCGCCACCAAATCGGCATCTCATTGTGGATGGGCTACGGTTGGTATTGGGCGAAGGCGCGCGCGAGAACAACGCCCGTCCTGCCATCGACCCCATGCTGCGATCAGCGGCGGTGTGTTGCGGTGCGCGAACGGTGGGGGTGGTGCTCACCGGAACACTGGGCGACGGCGCTTCCGGCCTGTGGGCGGTCAAACGAGCCGGCGGCATTTCAGTGGTCCAGGACCCAGAAGACGCTGCCTTCTCCGAAATGCCGCTCACCGCGTTGAATCGCGCTCAACCTGATCATGTTGTCAGGCTGAGTGAAATGCCGGCATTGCTCAATAGTCTGGTCCATAAGCCGGCCGGCGAAGCGCATCCGGTGCCCGCAAGCCTGAAATTCGAGCTCGAAATCGCAAGAGGTGGACACAGTACCATGGACGAGATGGATGGTATCGGCCGCCGTTCGGTTCTGGCGTGTCCGGATTGCGGCGGTGTGATGTGGGAAATCGACGAGGGCGAGGTATCGCGTTTTCGTTGCCACGTCGGCCACGCCTATGCGGCGGAAATGATGAGCGTCGCGCTCGACGAAAACCTTCGCCGAGCTCTGGCAAGCGCGCAACGCGCTCTTGAGGAGCGTGTGACGCTGGCGCGGAAGCTCAACAAGCAAGCTTTGGACGCAGGTCACCGGCTGCTCGCCGAGACATGGGCCGAAAGGGTACATGAATTTGAACGCGAGATGGACATCATCCGCACTTCAATCCGGCGCATGGACCGGCTGGTCGCTGATGTGGATGCAGCGAAACGAGCGGCAGCGGCAGAATAGCCTGAAACGTCATCCAGAAAGTGCGCCAGAAGCGTTGATGGCGATTTTCATCTAACTGACGCTTTTCGGTTGCAGCCCGGCTGAGAATTAATCAGTAGAGTCATTTCATGCCCGCGCGCGAAATAAACGATCCGAAGCATTGGTACGACCGCGCCACAGAGATGCGTATCCTGTCGGAATCCATG
>JBAPZR010000121.1:0-7472 GCA_049285335.1 Xanthobacteraceae bacterium
CGCCGCTGATCAGCGCCGTGAAGGCAAGCGCTGGCAACAAGATTGCCGGGATTGAGAAGGTCGCCGCAATGGAAATCACCGGCGTGACGGTTGTGCAGGTGACGGCGCTCAGTCCAGCGCTGCGGACGCACAAGTTCGAGGTCGGTCAAACGGTATTCTACACGTCGAGTCCGATCACTCGGCCGGGGGCGAGTGGAAGCTACAAAGTGGTCAGGCTGTTGCCGTCCGACGGGGAAGACTATCAATATCGGATCAAGAACCCCGGTGAGGCATTCGAGCGAGTGGCGAAGGAAAGCCAACTCGAAGTGGAACACTGACTCGAACATCCGCGCGGCTGGCGTAGACGGCGCCGCTGCGCCATACTCCGAAAGAGCGAGCAGGAAGGCGTGACGCCTTCCGAGGATGGGGCCGATATTGATGCTCGTGACCGATCCGGAGATCGGAAACTCCGCATTGCATCTGTGGGTCGCGGCGGGTTCGGCGGCCCTGCTTGTTTTTGTTTGCGTATTGGCCATCGATTGGACGCGGGCCAGCACAATGGCACGCGTGACGATTGTTCTCGCAAGCGCCGTCTTGGGCGCCACGCTGACTTGGGCTTTCATCGATGGTGGGTTGCTGCGGGACCAAGGTGCTGAGCGGCGCGGCATCGAATTGCGCTCGGCGCAGCTCAATGCGCAGGCGCTTGCACCCGGTTCTCCGCTCGCCTGTCTCGATGGTGTGGCCGGAGACACGGTCGAAGTCGCCTGCGAGAAAGCGCTGTTTGCCTCGCCGGCCGCGGTAGCCTCCGCCAGCTCCTACGTTGCCGCGCGGGTGGCGCTCTTGGCCGATATCGTTCGCTATGACAATCACGGCGGCCGCAATCTCGACGATCTCTTGACGCCGTTGCGCCGATCGCTCGAAGCGGATCGCTTCGGTTTCGTCGCGCACCTATTGGCGATGCGGGGCGATTGCACCAGCGACCACTGCGCGACCCTGGCATTATTGTCCAATCCAACACGCGTGCGGACCAATCTGAGCGCGCAAACGCTTGATCGTTATCTCGACCATTATGCAAGCGTCTGGGCGCAGCAGGCCGACGTCCCCGTAGCGGACGCGGCCGCGACATCGCCCGCCGGTGGGCCCTCGACCGCGCCCGGTCTGGCAGGCCAGAAGAAGGTTGTGATCGATGCGGATTTTCCAAGCGCAGCATCGATTCCTGCGGTCAGCATCATGAATCCAGAGCCGAAGACGCTGCCGCCGAGCGTTGCGGGCGCCGCCAATGCGCGCGCTCCGACGCCGGCGCGGCCGAATCGCAAACAGGCGGCTACTTCACCCGGTCCGACGCTGGCATCGCCCGGCGGCGCCTCGCCGGCGCCCGTGGATCCGGTTTGGGGTCCCGGCGCCGTCCAAAACGCGCCGCAAGCGCCGGCCCCACAGACCGCCGGCGAAGCACCCCCTGCGCAATGACTTGAACGCAGCCCCGCGAAGCTCGGTCCTACGTCCCGGAATGATGGGAATGATGGAACCCGGTTTTGGCCACCGCGGCAGTCATCAAGGACGGGGCATGGTCGGGCTGCGAATTATCTTCAGTCTAATGGACGCTGATGGAGACGGGAAACTCACGATACGGGAGTGGCAGGCGGCTCACGAGCGTATCTTTAGGGCAATGGATACCGACCACGACGGTACCGTCACCTTCGAAGAGATGAAGGCTTTCATTCAAGGGCGCTAGCGGATCACGACTTCGGCAACAGCCTTCTACCGCAATCCGCGCGCTTCGACCTTGCGAACGCCGGAACCTTGCTATGGGTTTCCGTTGCTCCGGCAGCTTCGCCGCCGAACAATTTGCGAACTACGAAAAGCGCAATAGACCGAGACGTTCCGCGAACAATTCCTGTCAAATAAGTCAGTTGAGGGTAATTGTCCGGGCGCTATGCTTACTTGGTCGGACCGTCAGGGGTCCGATGCCCGATGCCCGCGTTGGGACTACGGCAGAGCCGTCGGCCTATTCGCCTCTTCGCCGGCGGCTTTGCTGTTTGGATGCGGATCAAGCCCGCCATTTCGTTTCGAACCACCGCCAATGTTCAAACCTGGCCAAACAAACCGATATTCGGCGCGATCAAAACTAATCGACGTCCACTTCGATCGAATCGTGTCGGGACGCCGAAGATCGGAAGCTGGATCGGCAGAGAAATCGGCACTTCCGCCGGTGACATCAACCGGGGGCATTAACAACTTGGCCTTCGGAGTCGCGTACGCTCAATCTCACGCAGGGACATGCGCGAGATTGAGAAAGAAAAAGGGGAAGAGAATAAAGGAAGCCCCGGATTGCTCCGGGGCTAATTACTCAGATCAAGGGGACTACTGCGGATACCTTGGCTGCTTCGGCAGCGGCTGGCCAGTCTCCAGCCTTTTGTGAGGACTGCCCCTTGTTGACAAATACATGTGTCGGTGGGGAATCCGTGCACCCGCAGTACGCGCTGCGGCGCCTCTGGCGGGAGTGGCCGATTGCATGTTGGGACTCGTGACGTCGTGAGGGATTACGCCCGGTCCCGGTGGTCCCAAGTTGGCGGGATTGCCAGTTGCCCCGCCACTTACGGGCGGTTCGCCGCCGGTCGCGGGACCGTTTTGTGCCACCGCCAGCGAAGTGCCGGCCACGAGCAGCGCGGCGGCTATCGTGAAACACTTTAGGGTAGCCATTGTTGTCCTTTCGCTTGAGGCCGCTCACCCTGGATGTGCGAAGGAATGCCCCGATGAGGGGGTTCGTTCCGGGGTGAGCAATCCTCCTTAAGAATTGCGTGAAATCGACTGCCTTGGGGACCGGGCGGCGCCCGAACCGCGCCGCAAGCGCCGCCGCCAGAGACTGCCGGGGAAGCACCCTTGCGCAATGAGTTGAACGCGGCCGCGCGAACCGCTCTGATGCGGCGTCATGCTTCGCTCAGTCCTCATCGCTAACCGGGGCGAAATCGCCTGCCGCGTCTCGCGCACCGCCAAGCGGCTCGGAATGCGTACGATCGCGGTCTATTCCGAGGCCGATGCCGGCGCATTGCATACTCGGCTCTGCGACGAAGCCTATTTGATCGGCGGCGCGCCGCCGCGCGAGAGCTATCTCGCGATCGACAATGTGATCGCGGCCGCCATAAAGGCCGGAGCCGAATGCATTCATCCCGGCTACGGATTTTTGTCCGAGAACGCGGACTTCGCCGAAGCCTGCAGGCGCGCCGGGATCGTTTTCGTTGGGCCGCCGGCCGCAGCCATCCGCGCCATGGGGCTCAAGGATCGCGCCAAGCTCCTCATGGAAAAGGCAGGTGTGCCGATCGTTCCGGGCTATCACGGCGAACGCCAGGACGCGAAGTTCCTTCGCGAGAAGGCCTACGAAATCGGCTATCCGGTTTTGATCAAGCCCGCTGCCGGCGGCGGCGGCCGCGGCATGCGGCGCGTCGACAAGCATGCCGACTTCGACGCCGCGCTCGAAGGCGCGATTCGCGAAAGCCAGTCGGCGTTCGGGGTTGGCCGCGTTCTGATCGAGAAATTCATTTCCGCGCCGCGGCACATCGAAATCCAGGTTTTTACCGACAGCTACGGCGATGCCGTTCATCTCGGCGAGCGGGACTGCTCGTTACAACGGCGTCATCAGAAGGTCATCGAGGAGGCGCCGGCGCCCGGCTTGACGCCGGCGCTCCGCGCGCAAATGGGCGCCCTGGCCATCGCGGCGGCAAAGGCGGTCGGTTACCGCGGCGCCGGTACCGTCGAATTCGTGGCCGACGGGACGCGCGAACTGCGTGCCGACGGATTCTGGTTCATTGAAATGAATACACGTCTGCAGGTCGAACACCCCGTGACCGAAGAAATCACCGGCCTCGATCTCGTTGAGTGGCAGTTCAGGATCGCCGCCGGCGAAAGCTTGCCGCTGACCCAGAACCAAATTCGTTTCGACGGACATGCTATCGAGGCGCGCGTCTACGCTGAAGATCCCGAACACGGCTTCCTGCCTTCGACCGGAAAAATCGTTGCGCTCGAATTGCCGAAAAATATTCGCGTCGATAGCGGCGTCGAAGCGGGTGCCGAGGTGACGCCGTTTTACGATGCCATGATCGCCAAGCTCGTCGCTCGCGCCGCGACCCGCGAGGCGGCGCTGGAGCGCCTCGACAAGGCGCTCGACGCCACGCTAATCGTCGGCCCGCGTAGCAATGTGGCCTTTCTTGCCGACCTTTGCCGGTCCGACGCATTTCGACGGGGCGCGGTCGATACCGGTTTTATCGACCGCAGCCTTGCGATGCTGGGCGCCTTGCCGCACGAGCGCGACCCGGCTGCCGCGGCGTTCGGTGTGGCGCATCTTCTCGATACAGCCGCTACGCGAGTGGCGGTGACACTCGAACGGGAACCGACGGATGCCGATTCGCCGTGGTCGGTGCGCGACGGTTTCCAACTTGGCGGAACGCGCACACTTGCGTTGCCGGTGGTGATCGATGGCGAGAACGCCCAGGCCGTCGTCACTTACGGCGAAGACGACCCTCATGTCGCAGTCGATGGCGTGTCCGCGGCGAGCGACGCCAGAGCCTTTGTGGCGGGCGAAGACGTCTATGTTTTGCGCGGCGGTCGCCAGACTCGCGTGCGCATTAAGGATTTTTCCGAGGCCGCGACTGATTTGCAAACCGGCGACAGCGTTATCAAGGCGCCGATGCATGGCCGGGTCATGGAGATTTTTGCGGCCGCCGGCGACCGGGTCGCCTTCGGTCAACGTCTCGCCGTGATCGAAGCTATGAAAATGGAGCATACATTGCGTGCGCCCTTTGCCGCAATCGTGAGCGAGGTTCCTGTGAGTAGCGGGGCGCAGGTTGTGGAAGGCGCCCCGATCATAGTGTTAGAGCGAGTTGAGAGTTCGACAGAGTGAAAACGATGACCGTCCATCTCATCAAGCTTTGCGTCGGCTGCGATGGCGTGCGCGACCTCGAAGATTGGATCAAGCAGAAGCTCAAAGCCAGGCGCAAGAGCGGCGAAAAGCCCGAACACATCCACCGAACCCGCATGGTGCCCAAGCGCGCGGACGAGCTGACCGACGGCGGCTCGCTCTATTGGGTCATCCGCGGCGAAATCATGTGCCGCCAACGCATCCGCGCCATACGGCCCTTTGTCGACAAGGACGGGATCGGGCGGTGCGGCGTGGTCCTCGATCCCAAAGTGGTGCTGATTGAACCTCGTCCGCATCGGGCTTTCCAAGGCTGGCGCTATCTTGCGGTCAAGGACGCCCCGCGCGACCTTGCCAAGGGATCGAAAGGCGCCGCCGCCATGCCGGAATCGATGCGGCGAGAGCTACGCGAACTCGGTCTGATGTGAGGGGTCCGCGCGGCCCACCCCCCTTGCCGCATGGCGGGGCCGCTCGCTATCACTTAAAATCGCGCAGCAAAGAACAGCGGTGTGTCGAGGCCGCAGAGCCGGAAGAATGATTATTGGCAGTGAGAAAGACGTTACGACCGCAGTGTTGAGCGAGCTTGAGCGGACCAAGAACCCGCGTCTGCGGCAGATTTTGTCTGCCTTCATCCGCCACCTGCACGATTTTGCCCGCGAGGTAAAACTCACCGAGGAAGAATTCCAGGCTGCGATCGCCTACATCGTTGCATTGGGCAAGCACACCGGCGAGACGCATAACGAAGCCGTGTTGATGTCGGGCTCGCTCGGTTTCTCGACCTTGATCTGCCTTCTCAATAACGGCAATCGCGGGCAAACCGAGACCGATGCCAATTTGCTCGGCCCATTCTGGCGCATGGATTCCCCGCATACGCCGAACGGAGCTTCAATCGTGCGCTCGTCGACGCCGGGGCCGGCGCTGTTCGTCGACGCCTGGTTTCATGACGTCAAGGGCAAGCCGATCGAGAATGCCGAGGTCGACATTTGGCAATCGTCGCCAGAGGGCTTCTACGAGAACCAGGATCCGGTCCAGGCCGATATGAATTTGCGCGGTAAGTTCACGACCGACAAAGACGGCCATATCAGCTTCCGCAGCGTGAAGCCCGCGGGCTATCCCATTCCGATCGACGGGCCGGTCGGAGAATTGCTGCGTGCGCAAGGGCGTCACAATATGCGGCCCGCCCATTTGCATTTCCTGACTTACAAACCTGGCTTCAAGACGCTGATCTCGCAGCTCTATGTGCCCGACGACGACCACATCGAAACCGATGTTCAATTCGGCGTGACGCGTCACCTGATCGGCGATTACATCCGCCATACGGAAGCCTGCCCGCGCGCCCCCGACGTCAAACCGCCGTGGTATTCGCTGGAGCACACCTTCGTCATGGAAAGCGGCACAGCGCGTCTGCCGAAGCCGCCGATCACCGGCAAGGCGCAAGGCGAGCGGCCCGTAATTCCGCATCTCGAGCCCGCCGAATGATAGCGCGGCCATCCGGCCGGGTGCTTTCCGGCCATCTCCGTCTTCTTCTTGCGACGTGCCGGATGTGAAGAATGACCCGCGACAAGGCGCGGGCATCACGAGGAAAAATGGGAGGATATAACGATGTTGCGTCGGACCGTGCTTAAGGGGATGGCGGCAACCGCCGCAGGCGGATGGTTCGCCCGTTCCGCGGCCGCGGACACGCCGCTCAAGATCGGCATCAGCATGCCGCTCACGGGCGCCGGCTTCAATGCGGTAGGGCGGCAATTGCAGGCGGCGCTGAAGCTTTACGTGCAGCAGCATGGCGATACCGTTGCCGGGCGCAAGATCGATCTCATCATCCGGGACGACGGCGGCGTTGCCGACAATGCGCGCCGGCTCATCCAGGAAATGATCGTCGACGAGAAGGTCGACATGCTCGGCATCGGCATCACGCCGACGGCGCTAGCGATCGCGCCACTGGCAACCGAGGCCAAGAAGGCCACTTTGGTTATGAGCTCGGGCGCCTCGATCACCACGACGAAGTCGCCTTATTTCGTACGCGCCGGTTTCATTTTGCCCCCGCAATCATGGATGCTGGCAGAGTGGGCGGCGAAGAATGGCAGCAAGCACGTCGTCACGCTGGTCAACGATTGGGCGCCGGGCGTCGAAGCGGAAACCTCCTTCACGACGCGCTTCAAGCAAGTCGGCGGCGACATCATGGAATCGATCCGCATTCCGCTCGCCAACCCGGACTTCGCGCCCTTCCTGCAGCGCGTCGGCGATCTCAAGCCCGACACGGCGTTCATCTATTTTCCCGGCACGCAGGCGCCGATCTTCGCCAAGCAGTTCGCGGAGCGGGGTTTGGGGCAGTCCGGCATCAAGATCATTGGGCCGGGCGATCTGACCGACGACGATGATCTCAACAATATGGGCGACCAGATGCTGGGCATGATCACCGCCGGACCCTATTCGGCCGCGCACAATTCCGCGCTTAACAAGGCCTATGTGGCCGCCATCGAGAAGGCGAACGGCTTTCGCCCGGATTTCGTCTCGCTCGGCGCCTATGACGGTCTGCACCTGGTTTACGAGGCGCTCAAGAAGACCGGCGGCAATTCCGACGGCG
>JBAPZR010000122.1:0-15735 GCA_049285335.1 Xanthobacteraceae bacterium
CGACAACCACAAGCGCCGCCTGCAGCGCAAGGTTTCCCCACTGTCGCCGTCTGGGTGGTGCGGGCAGCGCTATCTCGAACATGGCGACCACGAACCGCCGATTGCGAGCGGCTTAACGAATGGGTAGCCCGTATTGCAAGCCGCCCTTGGTCCACAGAGCATTGAGGCCGCGCGCGATCTTCAACGGCGACCCTTGGCCGACATTGCGCTCGAAGCTTTCGCCGTAATTACCAACCGCCTTGATGATGCGATACGCCCAGTCATTGGTCAGCCCGAGCGATTGGCCGAACTGATCCTCGCTGCCGAGCAAGCGCCGAACGTCGGGAGCGCTCGATTTCACCATGTCGTCGACATTCTTTTGATTGACGCCAAGCTCTTCAGCATCGACCATCGCCTCGTGCGTCCAGCGCACGAGGTCTTCCCAGGCGTCGTCGCCCTGGCGGACCGCCGGCGAAAGCGGCTCCTTGGAAATGATTTCGGGCAACACGATGTTGGAGTCCGGGTCGGTCAGCCGCAGCCGTTCGCCGTAGAGGCCCGATGAATCCGTGGTATAGGAGTCGCAGCGGCCGCTGTCATAGGCTTTCACCGCCTCGTCCGCCGTGGCGAAGGTCACCGTTTTCAGCGACATGTTGTTGGAGCGGAAATAATCGGCGAGGTTGAGTTCGGTCGTGGTTCCCTGCTGCACGCAGACCGAAGCATCGTTGAGTTCGAGCGCAGAATTGACCTTCAAAGCCTTGTGCACCATGAAACCTTGCCCGTCATAATAGGTGACGGCGGCAAAATCGATGCCAAGAGTCGTATCGCGCGACATCGTCCAGGTGGTATTGCGCGCCAAAACGTCGATTTCGCCCGACTGCAAGGCGGTAAATCGGTTACCCGGCGTCAATGGCACGAACTTCACCTTGGTCGGGTCGTTGAAAATCGCCGCGGCAATGGCGCGGCAAAAATCGACATCGAACCCGATCCAATTGCCGTTCGGATCTGGCATGCCGAAGCCCGCGAGCGTGCCATTGGCGCCGCAGACGAGCTGACCGCGATCTTGAACCGTCTTAAGCGTCTGCGAGAATGCCGGCTGCGAGCCGAGCGCAAGCATCGTTGCAATGGCGAATACGGTACCCAGACGTTTCATGATCAGCCCCTTTCGAAAAAAAGGCGCGCCAAGCGAGCGAAAGGTGCGCGCGGCTCATTGCCCAAACCGCAAGCATCTGAGAACGATCGCACTATGAGGTCAAGGGGTTGACGAGTGTTGATATTGCCCGGGAAATGGGCCAGGCAAACCGCATATAGCCGATGAGCGGAGGCGCAGGACACGGCCGTGCGCCAAAAGCAAGCAAGAGACTGGGATGAACGATAAAGGCAAAGGCGAGAATCCCCGGAGCCGACGATCGGAGACGAAAGTCGTCACGGCCGGCCGCGATCCCATGTCCTACCACGGCTTCGTTAACCCGCCCGTTTATCACGCTTCGACCGTCCTTTATCCGAGTGCCGAGGATTTTCTCGCCCATCGCGCGCGCTATCAGTATGGGCGACGCGGCACGCCGACGACCGAAGCGCTCGAGCTCGCCTTGCAGGAACTCGAAGGGCCGCAATGCGCAGGCGTAGCGCTGCTGCCGTCCGGCCTGGCGGCAATTTCGTCGGCTTTCCTGGCGGTCGTGCACGCCGGCGACCATGTGCTGGTGACGGACAGCACTTACGGGCCAACCCGCATTTTTTGCGATCAAGTTCTCAGCCGGCTCGGCGTCGCGGTGACCTATTACGATCCGCTCCTTGGCCCATCGATCGGCGACTTTATCAAACCCAATACGCGCCTCGTTTATTTGGAATCGCCAGGGTCACTTACTTTCGAAATGCAAGACACCGCCGTCATCGCCAAAGCGGCGCACGACAAGGGCGTAATGGTGCTGATGGACAATACGTGGGCGACACCGCTCTATTTCCGACCGCTCGAACACGGCGTCGATCTCGCAATCCAAGCCGGCACCAAATATATCGGCGGACATTCCGACGTGATGCTGGGCGCCGTGTCGGCGAACGCAGCCAGCGTTGTGCGCCTCAAAAACGCCGTGCGCTACACCGGCCAATGCGAAGGTCCTGACGACACCTATCTCGGCTTGCGCGGTTTGCGCACGCTCGCGGTGCGGCTGGAACGTCATTACCAATCCGGCCTAGCGATCGCGCGCTGGCTCGAAGAGCGGCCGGAAGTTCTGCGCATGCTCCATCCGGCGCTGCCGAGTCATCCGGGCCATGCCATCTGGAAGCGCGATTTCTCGGGCGCCTGCGGGCTATTCAGCATTGTGCTCAAGCCCGTGCCACAAAAGGCCTATTTCGCATTTCTCGACACGCTCGAATTGTTCGGCATCGGCGCATCATGGGGCGGTTACGAGAGTCTCGCCATTCCATTTGATTGCGCGCCGCTTCGGACAGCGACGCGCTGGCAGCCCGGCGGGCCGACGGTTCGTTTCCACATCGGCCTTGAGGCAGTCGAGGATTTGATCGCGGATCTCGAAGGCGGCTTTGCGGCGCTCGCCGTGGCGGCGCGGAGTTAAGCCCAAGGGCCTTTCTGCACGATCGCTCGCCCAACCCTTTCAATCACGCCGCGGATATCTTTGCTCTGCGATCGCGCGTGACGAAATAAAGGTTACGCAAATAGACGAACACGCCGAACGCCTGGCCGGCGATGAAGACCGGATCCTTACGGTAAAGCGCGTAGACCAGAAGCAAAAGTCCGCCGCCGATCGAAAACAGCCAGAAGGCCACCGGAATCACGCTGTGGCCGGCGCGCTCGGAGGCGATCCATTGCACCAGAAACCGCATGGTAAAGAGGCCCTGCGCAATCAGGCCGAGTACGACCCACCAGTCGAATCTGATGATGAATACGTCGGTAAGATAGGCGCCGATTGCGTGCGACATCTCAACGAGCAAGTGTGACCTCCACAGATTGCGGAACGCGCTTTTTCCGGCGAATAAGCCACCATACGCCGAACAGATCGACCATTCCGATCCACAGCCGATCCCAAAATCCATAGTTCGAGGCGCCGTGGCGGCGCGGCCGATCGACAACTTCGACATAACCGATATCGAAGCCTTCGCGGCGAACGAGCGCCGGCAGGAACCGATGCAGGCCGTCGAAATACGGTAGCGACAAAAACAAATCGCGGCGGAAGGCCTTGAGCCCGCACCCGGTGTCCCGCGTGCCGTCCTTGAGCACGGCGCCGCGAATGGTATTGGCGACACGCGATTGCAGTCTCTTGAACGCAGTCGCTTTGCGGCCGATCCGCTGCCCGGCGATAAGCCCGATGCGCGGCGCGTCGGTGTCGAACGCGGCGATCAGCGCCGGAATAAAGGCCGGATCGTTCTGACCGTCGCCGTCGATCGTCACCACCAAGCTCGCTCGCGCGAGCGCAACGCCGGTTCTTATCGCGGCAGACTGCCCGCAGGATTGCGCGTGGCGGACTTGCCGCAACCACGGATGCTCGCTCATGAGCGCGCGCAGCTCCTGCTCGGTCGCATCGCTCGAGCCATCGTTGACGTAAACGATCTCAAAGGCGCGGTCCCGCAAAGCGCCGCCGATCTCGGCGACCAATGGCGCAATATTGCCGGCCTCATTTTTCACCGGCACGACCACAGAGATTGCCGGGAAATCACGCCCATTCTTGTACGACATCGCGCAAGCTTCTAATGCCCATCCTTGCCGCGTTCAATTGGACGAAAAATGACGATGAATCAAGTTCTTGCGCTACAGGCGAAAGACCGCCTCGCGTAGCGCGGTCGCGATCCTTCGCGGCGAAGGCGCGGGACACGCCTGCAGACCCCTGGGGCGGAAGACCAACCGCCGCGCGGCAAACCACCGACGGATTAGATAAACGCCCACCGCCGCGACCAATGCTCCGGCAACGACGTCGCTAACGTGATGCGCCAGCACTGCCACGCGGCTGACCATGATGATGACCGCATAGAGCCACATGACAAGGCGCGTGCGCGGCCAGATCGCACCGATCGCGAGTGCGGCGGCGACCGCCGTTGTGGCGTGGCCCGACGGCATGCTGGCATATTCGGGCCGCCAGACGAACGGCCTATAGGCAAATGGATCGATGTGGCCACCGACATAGGGACGGGCACGGCCGATCAATCGCTTGACGATCGTGACGAAGAGCCCGGGAAGCCCGATCGCCAAAAACAAAAATCCGCAGCGCGCGGCGAGCATCGCGAGCACGCCTTGCGTCAGGCGTGTCAATTCCGGCGCGTTGAGCGCCGCTAGAGTGAGCAAAAGAAATCCAAGCGGAAACAGGAACCAGCCGGATAGTCCAAAATCGGTAATGCGCTCGAACAGGTCCCGCACCCAATTCGGCTCGTGACGGGCCCAATCGACCGCAGTGGCGTCGATGAGAAACATCGAAGCCACAACGACAACGAGCGTAACGACGACCGCGGCGGCGGCCAATGCCGACGGCCACGCGTATTTTGCCCGCGGCGGGCGCGCCAGTGCGCGGAACCATTGTTCGAAATTCCAAGTCGCATTGCGTGCAAGCCGCATTGCCATGGGCAAAGATCGCGCCGACGACTCGGCCCGCGTCGCATTCATCTTTCCCGAATTTCCACCCGGTACGTTCACGGCGCGCTCGCCGATTCGAATACCGCCATGCTGATCGGCTTGCCGATACTGATGTCGTAACCTTCGACGACCGGACCGCGGTCATAGCGCAAGCCGATCGCCTCGGCGCGCAGCGCGAAGGCGCGCTGTTGCCGCACGTCGACGAAAGCAAAATGGCAAGGGCCTTTGAGAAGAAAATCGGCGGCGCCGGCGGCGTCGGTGAAATGGGTCTTGGTGCCGGCGAGAAAAACGAGACTTGGCGCTTCGTAGCCTGCGCTCGCGGCGATAGGATCTTCGCAATGCGAGTCACGCAGCACGTCGGCAAGCGCGACGCTCGGAAAAGCGGGCTCCAGCGACGGCACGACGAATGCATAAATGGCGATGGCCATCAGCACCGCGCCCTCGGCCGCCCGCATGAAGGCGCGTTCGGCGCCCTCGTCATCGTACAATTGCCAGGCAAACAAGCCGCAAACCACGGAGGCGGCGAAGAACGGCCAAGCCAACAGGACCAGACCGCGTTCGATAACCACCGCTCCGACCACCGCAACCAAGCTGACGATGATCGGGACGAGGAACCACCACATCACGCCACGGACAAGCCACCGCCGTTGCGACAAGACTTTGGTCTCCACCGCGCCGGCAATGAGAATGGCAATCGCAGGATAGAGCGGCAGCACATAGTGCGGCAGCTTGGTGACGACTGCTTCGAAGACGAGCCACGACGGCACCAGCCACGCCAAAAGAAACCGCGCCGCAGCTTCGCGCCGAACTGCCCAGACAGCGGGCGCGGCGAGCCCGGCCAGGATCGATGCGGGAAAGAAGGTCGCGAAGAACAACAGCACATAAGTGCCCGGCGGCGCGCCATGGGCTTCGCGCGAATTCGCGACTTTCGCCAGCATGTCCTCACCAACCGAGGCGACTAGGAACTCGCTGCCGACGCGCGCGTAAATGGCGATGAACCACGGCAGAACGACGAGGCAAAGCCAGGCAATCCCGGGAAGCGGCCGCAACGCCAGCAACCAGCGCGCCGAACGGTCGAGAATCGAGAGCGCCGCCGCCGCCAGTCCCACCACCATCAAAATAAGCGGGCCTTTGACGAGAATTCCGAAGGCCAAGGCCGTCCAGAACAAAGCGAGCGCCCACAGTCCGGGGAGCGGCTCTCCGCGCCGTGGCGCGAGATAGGCGCGCGCCAGAACCGCCATTGCGACGACGGTCGTGAACAGCAGGAACGCGTCGGTCTTGGCCAGCCGCGCCTCCACGCCCAGAATCGATGACGACATCATCATGAGGGCGGCGAGCACCGCGCCGCGGCGGCTGACAAAGGCGAGCGCGCACCAATAGGTCGCCAGCACCGCGCCGATCGCTCCGATCAAGGACGGCACGCGATAGAGCCAAATCGTCGTGCGCGCATCGGGAAAGCCGACCGCGCTTGCGGCATTCACGACGCCGGCCTGGAGCCAATAGATGCCGACCGGTTTGCGGTAACGCACGTCGTCCTGATAGCGGATGTCGACATAGTCGCCGGTTTCGATCATCTGCTTGGTCGCTTCCGCGAAATAGGCTTCGTCGCGATCGACCGGGGGGATTTGGAAAAATCCGGGCAGGAAGGCGATGAGCGACACGACGACGAGGGCGGCCGCGGCGCGGCGGTTCGATCCGGCGGCATAGTCGAACAGCGCGGCAAAGCCCTTTGCCGGCCAATAGGACCGCGATGTCCAGCCGCTCGTGGTGCTCATACCGCCGCACTTGTCCCGACAATCGAGGCGGAAACCGGGTGCCCCGTTTCCCCCCAGTGCCACACCGCCCACCCCCCAAAATCACGCGGACAATAGTGAAATCCGCACTGCGGGAAAAGGACCGGCCCCGCGCGAGGGGGAACGCAGCTAGACAGAGCCTAATCGGCACCTTGGCGGCACGATTTACCGGGCGTTTTACTCTCGCAATCTATATAAAGCCGGCACCGCCAACGGCCCCGTAGCTCAGGGGATAGAGCAACAGCCTTCTAAGCTGAAGGTCGCAGGTTCGAATCCTGCCGGGGTCGCCAATGAAATCAATAACTTATAGATATTAGTTCTCGTTACTGCTTCCCAGAAAATTGCAATTGGGAAGCGCATGGGAAACATGACGCGTGATTCGAATAATTGGCGAACCAACTCTCTGAGTTATTCGCCAAGCACGCGACGACGATGTTCTTCTCGCATCTCGTCCGCGATGCTTGTTTGCGAAAGCCGCACTAGCTCTGCAAAGGGTGCATTTGGCCGACACGAGCGGCACGACAGCACGGGAATGAGACTGCTTACGGCCGCCTCCCGATGACGGTCGAGTGTGCGCAAATCGATTGCGTTGATTGTCCGGCAAGCCGGGCAGCGCACCCACAGATACCAATACCGCGCGGTGATGGCGGCGCCGATCGTCGGTGAGAACAGCATCGGCATTCGTTTGGCTTGACGCTCATTCCAGGCAGCGACGAGCCGCTCAGCATCCTCAAGCACTTGGGCATCGGTCGCACGCCTGCTGGCCGCATCCTTCGCCGCGGCCTCACGGCGCTGATCCTCCAACTTGCGGCGGTTGAAGCCCATTTCGCGCGCTTTCTGAATGCGACGCAATTGCGGGCGCCCTGGCCAACTTCGGCAGTAATTGATGTCGCGCTGCGAGGCCGCGTGTATCCCGCTAATTCCAACGGAGGAAACAGATGGATAAGAAAATTGCGGGACTTTTGGGCGCGGCGGCTGCACTGACCACAATGAACGCCGCACAAACGGCCCTTGCCGAGCCTGTGCAGAACGCGCCACCGACGAGTTATCGCAATCTCCTCGAGCCGGTTTCGGATGCACTGAATGCCTTGAAGGCGGATGACGCCCGCATCGCCGCAGTGAAGAAGCAAGGCGGGGAACGGGTGGCGCAATACTACTATCATCATCATCATCATCATCACCATCACCAGTACTACGGTGGCGGCGGATGGAACTATAACGGCTGCCCACCCGGTTACACGGTGCAAGGTGGAAACTGCGCGCCTTACAGAGGACCAGGGGGCGGCGGATGGAACACTAATAACGGCTGCCCACCCGGTTACACGGTGCAAGGTGGAAACTGCGCGCCCTACAGAGGTCATTAGTACCGCCGCGAACGCTGACCAAACTGAACGCCGGGACGACCTATCGGCAGTGAAGTTGCTCAGCAAAGGGTGGCGCGGCGGATGGCGGCCACTTGCGAAGCTGCCGGAGCTGTTGCCTACGAAAGGCTAACGAGGCACTGGATCACCATCACGAGGTGCCGTGCCTGCCGCAGTGTCGCGACCCCTGACGTTTAATGGTTTGGCCCAGTCCCCTGCGCGGTCGGCGATGAAGTTGAGTGAGGATGTGTCTTCTTCTTTGCTGGGGCTGCAGCAGCTTGAACAGGTGCCGCTTCAGTGCTGACCTCGGGTGGGGGTTGCTTATATGTATTGTTCTGGATGCAATAACCGCTCGCACCGCCGCCGCTGACACTGGCCATGCATTGTTCGAAACTGTCGAAACCGCAATTCACGGCCTCATCGCCGAAATTCATCCTAAGGCACCACGGATAATTTTGAGCTTCGGCGGCCGACGCGAAAGGAGCTACCGCAGCAATGAGCTGAGCATGAAAAGCGGAAACTTCATCTCCAGCTCCATCCGATGTTTCTCACTGGCATATTGAGCATAACAATGAGCCCATTCGGTGACTAATCGCCGCTTCCCGCCACCCTGGTCAGTCGAAGGAAGCCGGCGCGAGTTGCGCGATTGAGCGCGCCAATACCGCGAATTCAATGTGGCTTCGGTTTGGGGATTGGTACAACAGCTGGAGCAGGTGTCGCGTCTGTCGCAGGCGCACTCTCACTCTGCGACGGGTCGGGGTGCCAACTCGGATTTAGCGAGCAGTATCCGCCGCCACCGCTAACGATGTCCGGCCGGCACTCATCAATGCTATCATAATCACAGGCCCAACGGATGACGTCGCCTATGTCCTGCACGTAGCACCAACGGGAATCTCCAGTTTGATAGGCATAGCTTGGGTGTGCGTTAAGGCATAGAGCCGTCAACGCAGCCGCGAGCGCCAATATACAAGTGAAAACCCTCACGCGTGATAGTCTAAACCGTCACGTTCGCGAAACGCAACGCAGTAACGCTGCGCCCGGTCCTGCAGCTCGAGCGCGTTCCGTGCCTGCCGCAGTGAGGGCACCAAAATCAACTGTCGTTAGACTACGGACAGGTGCAGTGCTCGTGATGCAACTGGCAAGCCCTGGAATTCGGCCCACAATCAGGACCCGCCGCAAATGCAGATGAGACCAATAGTGCGGTGCCTAGAATTATGCCCAGAACAAGCTTCAGCATTTGATTTCCTCCCAAAAGCTAGTGAATAGATGAGACCGCCGCCCGGTCGACGGCACATTGATCTGAGTCAAAAAATGAGACTTGTTCGGTGACTGAACGCCGCTTTCCGCCGCCATGGTCAGTCGAGGATATTGGCGCGTGCTTCGTCGTAAAGGACGGCAGCGGACAAAAGCTCGGCTATTTCTATTACGAGGAAGAACCCGGCCGGCGGTCGACGGCCAAGATGCTAACGAAAGATGAGGCGCGGCCGATTGCGGCCAACTTTGCGAAGCTGCCGGAGCTATTGCGTAAATCGTAAGATCAGGGCCAACTCGCCATAAGGAGATGACGAACATGGTTGAGGGGCAGACCGAGTATCGGATCGTCTTCGCTAATCCCGTGAACTTGGAAACCGCCAACATTTTGCGATCACGCATTGTGGGCGCGATGGACCAGAACAACTTCGGCTCGCTGACGATCGCGTTCTCCAGCGAGGGCGGCTCAACAGATCAGTCGGTCGCTCTCTACAACTTTATCAGACAGCTGCCGGTGACGGTTCACATGCATGCTACGGGCCATGTCGGAAGCGCTTCAATCCCGGTTTTTTTGGCCGCCGAAAAACGTACCAGTGCTAAACACGCGCGGTTCTTTTTCCATGAGTACGATTGGGGGTTTGGTGAACGGCAGACGCTCCATCGCATAGAAGAGGCCACGATGCGTCTCAGGAGCGACATTGATATCGCAAAGAGCATTATCCAAAGTCGCGTTCCAGATATTCCCGCGAACGCTATGGCCGCTGTCAGCGGCGATGGACCATCGGTCATCATAACTTCTGACGAGGCCAAAGATTTCAAAATAGTCAGTGATGGGAAGCAATTTCCACAGGTGCCGAAAAAATAAATCCAATCTTCTAAGCTGAAGGTCGCAGGTTCGAATCCTGCCGGGGTCGCCAAAAGCTGAGAAAAGGCTCTGGCCGGTTTAATCGCTAGCGCCGGCGATAGTGCAACGCGACGATGCCCGTTTTGAGCCGTGTCGCGGCCACGAACTTCAGGCGCAATGATGGCCTCAGGCCAGAAAACAAGAACGGACCGTGCCCGGCCACCACGGGGTGGACCACGAAGCGAAATTCGTCCACGAGGTCCAGGCGCGCAAGCGCGGCCGAAAGCTTGGGGCTACCCACAAGCAGTCCGCGTGGCGTGGCCTTCTTCAACGCCTTCACGGCCCGGGTCAGGTCCCCTTCGACATGGTGCGTGTTGCTCCACGGGAAGTCGCGGCGCGTCGTCGAGACCACGTATTTGGGCTTGGCTTCGAGCTTCTTCGCCCAGTTGCGGTCCGACGGTGTCGCCTTCGGGTCTCGCGCCACTTGGGGCCAGGCGTCCTCCATCAGCTCGTAGGTCCGGCGCCCGAACAGCATCGCTCCCGCCGCGTCCATCACGCGCGTCCAGTAGCGGAGCATCTCGTCGTTGGCGACCATTTCGCGGTGGTCGCAACACCCGTCCAGCGTCACGTTGAGCGCGAAGGTCAAAAGCCCCATGGCGCTGACTCTCTCCCAGGCTGCAGATCGCTTCAAGCCTGGGCGAAATATTTGGGATCGGTTCTTGGACGCGACACAGACGCGACATACTGCCAAAAACATCAATGAAAATTAGCAGGGTAAGCAGCCTTCTAAGCCGAAGGTCGCAGGTTCAAATCCTGCCTATAGGTGATCCACGCTGATGCAATCTTGTAGCCCCGCTACGAGCAAACCAATTTCGCGTCGCCGCTCGTAGCACCTATGCGTTTGGCGGAACGACTTTCTCGTGATGGCACTAACGGACACCGCGAGCGCGTGCTCGGCGATGTCCGCAGTACCGTTACTGCCGCCAAAAGTCCGATAAGATCGATTTAGAGTTTCTCCGGGAGAAGGCCGAGGCCAAGCACGAGTGCGAAGAGGCCGACTCGCCTGCTTTTCGTGTGCCCCAAACAGCGGTTTCAGCGCGGCCCCTCACCGGGCCGCGCAAGATACTGACCGCGATGACCCGCGGGACGCTCGCCGAGTCCGCAAACTGATCGAAAAGCACTCGGGCGACACGGCGCAAAGGACCCTCGCCGTCTCTCCGGTGAGCGATGTCCTCGGGCGATGTGACGCCCACTTACCAGCGGCGGTAGGCGTAATGGGGAGGATAACCGCGCCAGTATGGTCCGCGCGCGTAATAGGGTCCCGGCACGACCACATAGGGCGGACCATATCCGTAATAGGGCGGAGGCGGCTGCTGAAAGGCGTAAGGAACGGGTGGTGGTGGCGGCGGGTAGCCGTAGCCCTCTTCGGCCGGCGGCGCGCCGTAAGCTTGGGGCGGCGGCCCCCCATACTGCCCTTCATACTGCCCTTCATACTGCCCACCATACTGCCCTTCGTACTGCCCCTGAGGGTACGGCATGTCGGCGGCCTTAGCCGCGTGAAGTCCGGCCCAGCCTAGTACGAAGGCGCCTGCACCCACGGCCAGCGACACCTTCATGAACTTTCGCATTTGCTTGCTCCCTGAGTGATATTGTTCCGCGGCCGAATCTAAGAAAGTGCGACGGCGGGATTGCAGCGCCGCGACGGCGGATTTTGGCAATTCGGGCAACAATTATTCAGGATCGTGGCTGCGCGTAACGGACAAAGAATCACTTCCGCAGACGATCCAGGCCCGCACACGTCTCACGTTAGAAGAACGCGATGGAAACTGCGTGGAAGGCTGACGATCGCCGCGCCCTTCTCAAGCATCGAGTCGGCGCAAAACGGCACTCGCCCTCGCTTTGAGCGAGGTCAGAAGCCACGGCCGAGCGCGCTATCGTTGCGGCGGCGCGGCCGCAGTCGTTGCCGCCACTCGGTGCGTGTGGATTGTGTTCACCGGGCCGCGGAAATCCGAGGCTGCAAAAAGAACAGAACGCTTGCGGCCACGACGATAGCGACCATCAGCAGCGAGAGATTCTCCCTCCACGCTGGCCGAAGCGATGTCGACGTCGATATTCAGCTCGGCGAGAAGATGAAGAATGACTTGATCCTCCAGTCCAAGACTTGTGGTAAAGACAAGTTTGCCGTCGGCCTCGTTGCGAAACCTCCCAAGACGCTCGCCCGGTGACAGATCGGCCAAAACGGCGCCAAGGCGCGTTGATCGCTCCTCCGACATCCCACGATCGGAACCGACTGCAAGGATCGAAGCGCCGCCTGCATTCGCTCGCGCCGAACGGGCACGCAGGCAAAAAGCGTGTCGTTTTGCGTTTTGGCATCCATTACTTTTTCCAAGGCTCGTAGTTATTTTAGGAGAACATTCTTCTCATTACCGCCCCTTGTTCTCTTGTATATCGAATATAATTCTCGTCAATAATGGAATAGGCCACAAAGATTTTCGCGTCGACCGGTTGGGGCTTATCGGCTGATCGAGACAAAACAAGGCCAATCGGAAGCGTCGGAGGCAACGCAACAACGAAGGCGGTCCTACCGGCACCGTGCCGGCCAGAGCCGGAGCTTGCACATGCAAAGTCTGGTTTCGTCCGACGTGCTTTACTCCCTATCGGGCCTGTTGGTGGGCGTACTCGTTGGTCTGACGGGCGTCGGCGGCGGCTCGTTGATGACGCCGTTACTCATTTTGTTGTTCGGTGTTCATCCGACGACGGCCATCGGCACCGATCTGTTGTTCGCCGCCTCCACAAAAACAACCGGGACTTTTGTTCACGCTGTCGCCCGAACCATCGATTGGAGGCTAGTCGGCCTGCTGGCGATCGGCAGCATTCCAGCGACCATTGCAACCATTTTCATACTCTCCTATTTCGATCTTAAGAGCGATGCGGCCGAGCACGTTATTGCGGTCATACTCGGCATCGTTCTTCTCACGACTTCTCTTTTTCTGATCACCGGCAGTCAAATTCGCGACCGCTTTAGCGATACGCTGATGGCGCTCGATCGTCACTCCACGGCGACTCTTACGATTGTGCTGGGACTGACAATGGGAGTGTTGGTCACGGCCACCTCAGTGGGAGCCGGCGCCATCGGCGTCACGGTTCTTTTGATTCTTCATCCAAAGATGTCCGCAGGTCGCGTCGTCGGATCAGACATCGCTCACGCCGTGCCGCTCACGCTTCTTGCCGGCGCCGGCCATTGGTATTTGGGCTCGATCGATTGGGATCTTCTCGGGCATTTATTGATCGGATCCCTGCCTGGCATCGTTTTGGGAAGCTATCTCGCGACGCGTGCGCGCGACATCGTCGTGCGGGTGACGCTAGCCGGGATTCTCTTGATTGTCGGCGTAAGATTGATCGGCTGATGCGGATCGATTGGAGCCGTCCGCCCCCTCGCATCACGCCGGACCGGCATGAGCGCGCTTGAGCGTTTCCAGATCGAACTTCGTCATCTTCATGACGGCGCTCATCATCCGGTCGAGTCTTGCGCCGGTCGAATCAGCCAACATCTGCGACAAAATCGAGGGCACGATTTGCCAAGACAAGCCGTATTTGTCCTTCAGCCAACCGCACTGGCCTTCCCGCCCGCCCTGGGCAAGCTTGCTCCAGAAATAATCGATTTCGTCCTGCGTATCGCACATGACCTGGAACGAGATCGCCTCGCTGAACTTGAAATGCGGCCCGCCGTTGAGCGCCGTGAAGGTCTGTCCGGCGATCTCGAATTCGGCGACCATCACCGAGCCTGCAGCCTTGTCGTGCACTTCGCGTCCGGCTTCGCCATAGCGGCTGATCTGACGGATACGCGAGTTATCGAACACCGAGACGTAGAATTTCGCCGCCTCTTCGGCTTCGGTGTCGAACCATAGACAGGGCGTGATTGTCTGTTTGATCGTTGGCATCGTTTGTTTTCCCTAAGCTTCGCATCCAGCGCTATTTCGCGGTAGGCAGATAGGCCGCAAGGCGTTCAAACGATCCGTTCCAACCCTGTGTCATGCCATCATGCGCGGCGTCAAAGGTCTTTTGTTCTTCGGCGGTCGCAGTGAGCGGCGACCAGCGCAGCGTGAGCTCGGTCTTGCCGCCCGGCGCGTCCTCGAAAGTCACGGTCGTCAAGAGTTCGAGCGGCCAGTTCGGACTGAAAGGGTGCCGGGTCAGGCCGCCGTTTTCGTCCGAGAAAGAGTGGACCCAGACCAGCCGTTCCTGCGGCACGATCTCGCGATAGACGAATTTGGCCCACATGACACGACCGGAGGAATCGCGCATAGCCCCGTGATAGGCGCCTCCGGCACGCAGATCCATGTTCGAGGCGACGACAGTGGAACCCCTCGGTCCCCACCAGCGCTCCATGTGTTCGGGCTGGGTGAAGAATTGCCACAGCAGCGCGCGCGGCGCCTCGAAGACACGGGAAATGACGAAATCGACACTTTTGACTTTTTCACTCATTGTTCCTTACCCGCTAAGTCCGGCGCGGTGACAACGACCCTTCCGCCGGGTTCGCCAGCTTCGATTGCATGCTAGTCGTTTTGACGTTGCAAGCACGGCAAAGTTAAAGCCACGCCGAGTTATTCTCGGCTCCCGTATCCCAGTCGACAGTGTTATCTTCCTTGGAAAATAGGGAGGATGTCATGAGCAAAGATCTTCGACAGATCTGTGCACACGGTGCGGCATTAATGAAGCGAACAGCGCTCTACGCACTGACCGGGATCGCGGTAACCTTGGTGCTCGTGAATTCGGCGGTCCGTGCAGAGGATTATCCGTCGCGGCCCGTGCAGCTGATTATTCCATTCGCAGCTGCAGGCCCGACGGACATCGTTGGGCGGATCATGGCGGCGAAAATGGGAGCACTGCTGGGGCAGCAGCTCGTGGTGGAGAACAGAAGCGGCGCCGGAGGCAACATCGGCGCCGAGGTCGTCGCCAAGGCGAGCCCCGACGGATACACCATCCTGATGGCGACCGTCTCGACCAACGCCATCAATCCCGGCCTTTACAAGCACATGCCGTACGACGCGATCAGTGACTTCGCGCCTCTCGGGCGCATCGGTGTCACGCCAACGCTTCTCCTGGTGAACCCTTCCATTCCGGCAAACGACGTCGAAAGCCTGATCGCTTTGATCAAAGCCAACCCAGGTAAGTACAATTATGGTTCATCCGGAGTCGGCTCGATCCTTCATCTCTGCGGTGAGGAATTCAAAGCGGCGGCTGGGGGTCTCGAGATCACGCACGTGCCGTATAAGGGATCCGCACCGATGGATACGGACTTATTAGGCGGTCAGATCGCGATGGCGTTCGACGCCACGCCGACGGCGATGCCGCTTGCGAAAGCCGGCAAGCTGCGTGCGCTCGGCGCCGGCATGGCCCAGCGTCTGCCGGCCATGCCCGATCTGCCTACCCTCCAGGAGCAGGGTCTGAAAGGCTATGAGTGCTACACGTGGAACGCATTGCTCGCGCCAGCAGGCACACCGAGGCCGATTGTCGATAAGCTCAACACGGCCATCAACGAAGCACTCGCCGATCCCGCGGTTGTCTCCGCGTTGGAGAAAGCCGGCATCGATCCGACGCCCGGCAGTACGCCCGAGACCACCGCCGCATTCGTCAAGGCGGAGCTTGCGAAATGGGCGCCGATCATCAAAGCCTCGGGCGCGGAGGTTGATTGACGGCAACAATGGTCGCTGAAAAACAGCGCCTGACTCCGTGCGGCGCGAAAGCCGACCACCGTGTCGGCGGAAGCCGCAACCATTCATCATGAGCGCAACCATCCTGATCCGCAACGGGACCATCATCGATGGGAGCGGTCGCCCGGGCATCGTGGGCGATATTGCCATCGATCGAGGCCGCATCGTAGCGCTCGGTCCAACTCTCGGCCTCGATGCGGAGAAGGTCATCGATGCCGATGGT
>JBAPZR010000123.1:0-1620 GCA_049285335.1 Xanthobacteraceae bacterium
CACAGGAAGACCGCCGGACGGGCAAGATCGCGGTAAACAATATCAGCGCCGCATAACATCTGGGAATGACGAATGGAAACCGCCCCCAGATTGGGCGGTTTTTCCATGCCCGGGTGGACGTCGCGGACGGTGAAGCAGGCGGCCGATATCTTCGATCGACCAGGGCGGCGGAAAGCGGCGATTGGTTCCCATAGCCCCACAATGCTCTAGAAATGACCGCTCGCGAGTCGAAATTGCTGTCGCCGGCATCGGCAACCGTTTCTCATACCCCCTCACCGGCCCCGGCCTCCTAGTACTGCGTCGGTTAGGGCCATTTCTTTTCCAGTTACCCACGTCAACAGAAGGCTTGTGACCCAGGTCACAGCTTCGAATCACGTCTGCACGCACTCTCGTCGTTGGGCGGCGACGAGGACCTCTGGAGACAAAGGGGAGGTTCAATGCCCACTGAGTTGCGTGCTAAAGTGGCTTCAGAAAGGTCTTGGCCAGCTACAGCGTTCAGCGACCCTAATCTGATTGCGATAGTGCAGTTCTGCGCAATTGGATTGCTGGTCACGCTCATTGCGATACTTAGCTTTCCCGACCTTGGGGCTATCATCGCGCAATACAATCAGTTCTGATCGCTTCAGCCCTTACGCACCAAATCCGGCAGCTTCGCGACGTTGGCCGCGATCCGCCTGGCCTCATCGCGGGTGAGTAGTTTGGCCGACGACCGCCGGCCACGCTCTTCTTCGTGCGGGGGGCCTTTGTGGCCGCTACTTTTGCATCTTGAGTTCAGCCCAAGCTATTTGGGCGAACGAATCCTTGAAAATGCTATGGCGCAACGCGCCAAGTAGAGATGCCAGCATTCTTCGGTAAGGACTGATACCATGTGACGCGTAGTAGGCTGCATACAGCCGGTAGCACGCTCTAACTTCGTCGGGTGACATTATCTGCGCCCTCCAGCGCCACAACATTTCCCCGACGCCAACACTAAGAATATCTCCGTGCAGCTGGGTTGCGCTAGATCAAAAATTTGATCGTTGCGCAGCGCACAAATTTCGTTTGCGCGAGCGAAGAAGGCATATTTCATCTCAGGAACCGCAAACCGCCGGTGCGGGCACTACGACTACCGGTGCCACCAAAGCCGGGGCCACGACAAACCGCCCCGGGTGCAACTACGGCCGGCCCTCCGTTAGGCCGACATCCTCCGTACCGGCCCACGGTGAAATCCTGGAACAGCGGCCGGCGCCGCTTGCCGCACGCTTACCACCAGCCGTGGGTGGCAAAGAGTTTGTGCCACATGCTCATGACCGCATCGGCTGCTTTTTCAAAATCGACGTGTTTGGCGGGTGCTGTCTCAGAAACAATAACAGTTCGTGTCTGAGATGCATTGCCTTGAAGGGCGCCGGGTTGGAAAGTCGCCATTGAAACTTCGGTATTTGCCAGCCCCACTATTTGAGTGCTGGGTTTTTTGGATGCGTCCAATTCTTTGTGATTAACGGCGTTTGCAAGATCACGCATATATCCAAAGTCGCCACAGAGGTTTTCAAGGTCCCGCTGGTAATTACCGATGGTGGTCGCATACGGCCAGTTTGCTGCGCCACTGTGTTCTGCGAATGTCCAATCTCTCAAGTGAAAAAG
>JBAPZR010000124.1:0-3545 GCA_049285335.1 Xanthobacteraceae bacterium
GCATATTGTTGCGTGATGAGCGCCGTTCTTTTGCCGGTGAAATCGCCAGGACAGGCCAACACGGCGGGACAAGCCGACACCGTGATAGGGGGCGGCCTCGAATTGGTTGACCCAAAGGTGCTGCGAGTCTGCGCTGATCCCAACAATTTGCCTTTCTCGAACGACAAAGGCGAAGGATTCGAAAACAAGCTCGCGGAGCTTTTCGCAGCGAGACTCGGCAAGACCCTTTCCTACACCTACTATCCCGGTGCGACCGGCTTCGTGCGGAACACTCTTGGTTCATACCGCTGCGATGTCATCATGGGATTTGCGCAAGGCAGTGACTTGGTGCAACCGACCAATCCCTATTACCGGTCCGCCTATGCGTTTGTAACCAAATCGGACAGCCCGCTTGCCGGCATCCAAACACTCGAGGACGAACGCCTGAAAGATAAGCGGATCGGGGTCGTTGCCGGCACTCCTCCCGCATCCGATTTTGTCGCAGATGGTCTGACGCCGCGGGCCAAGTCATACCCGTTGGTGGTCGATACCAGGTACGATTCGTCGCCGCAGGCCATGATGAAGGACATCAGTTTGGGTGCCGTCGATGCCGGCGTACTGTGGGGGCCGATTGCGGGATACTACGCGTCCCACGCCAATCCGCCGATGCAGATGACCCCGCTGTTGAAAGAGAAAGGCGGTCCGCATCTCGACTATCGAATCGTCATGGGCGTTCGCCCATCCGACCAGAACTGGAAAAGACAGCTCAACCAGTTAATCGCGGAAAACCAGCCGGCCATCAACAAGATCATGCTTGATTACGGCGTGCCGCTCCTCGACGACAACGATCAACTGATCACCGCCGCGGGTGCCCCGACGCAGAAGCCATGAGCCGAGCGCTAATGGCGGTGCTTTGGTTTGTTGGGCTTGGGAGTGTCGCAACCTGGAGCCAGCATGCGATCCAGGAAACCGTCCCGGAGCCATTAAGCTATCGCATGCAAGATTATCGCGGGCCGACCCCGACGACGCTCGCAGGCGCTCGCGTGGTCACCACGGATGAGGCCGAAGAGTTGTGGAAAGCCGGCGCCGCTTTTGTCGACGTCCTCCCCCACGCTCCGCGTCCAGCCAATTTACCGGCCGGCACGATCTGGCACGAGAAGCCGCGCATGAATATCCCGGGCAGCTTATGGCTGCCCGATACCGGGTATGGCGCGCTCGCCGACGCTACCGAACATTATCTGCGCGACGGCCTCGGGCGCGCTATTCAGGACGATCAGGAGCGATGGCTTGTTTTTTATTGTCAGAAGAATTGCTGGATGTCGTGGAACGCTGCCAAGCGCGCGCTCACGATGGGCTATCATAAGGTCGCTTGGTTCCCGGACGGCACCGATGGCTGGCAAGCGCGCCGCCTTCCGCTGCAAGAAGCAGAGCCCGCGCCGGCGAACGCCGAGTAGGCCTCAACTCAGCGTTTGTTGAATCATGCGTGCCAGCGCGAACAAGCGCTGCTCGATCGTCGAAGGCACCTCGCATACATAACGAATTGTTTTGCGCCGGTCCTCGAAAATCCGCGTGCTCCATTCGACTTCATTGGCAAGGTCTTTGACCTTGGATTGATCCGCGTCGGGCTTGTCCTCGAGACCCCGCAAATCGGCCACATCGGACTTGATCTTCCCCGCAAGGTCCAACTCATTGCGCGATGTTCTCTCAAGGCCGTCCATCACCTCATTACGCTCGCCGCTAAGCGTGTCGAAGACGCCGGCGAAAACCAGTTTTGCCTTTTGTTGTTTTTCAGCTGGCGTGCCGACGATGAACTCGGCGATCGACTTTTGTGCAGCGTCGAGTGGCGTACGGCGCGCCGAAATCTGCGCAACAAGCTCCTTGACCTTGTCGTTGTCTTGCCAGCTATTGCCGACATCGGCGATCGGTGGGCCGTTCCACACTGCCGCGGCGGAAAGCTCAGTTACCTTTGACTGAATGCAGGGCCAATCCGGAAATCGCGGATCGGCGTGCACCGGCGACAACAGCACTGCTGACGACAGCGCCGCAAGGGCGCAAGCTAACAGAAGAACCGGCGGTTTCATCGCAACTCCTCAATGATCCGAAATCGTGACGCCCCAAGGCAACTCACCAACCTGGACGGTATTGACGACGGTAAGCCCGGCAACATCGATGACAGAAACGTCGTTGGACAAGCCGTTGGTCGTTAGAAGATACTTTTCGTCTGGCGTGAAGGCCATATGCCACACGCGCTCGCCGACCAGGAGATATTTTATGACCTTGTATGTCTTAGTGTCGATCACGGCGACGTGGTTTGACGGTCCGAGCGCCACGAAAGCCAATTTGCCGTCGCGGGTGATATTGATGCCGACCGGTTGAATGGGATCGGCACGCATGCCCGGAATGGCGAATTCGATCTTATGGGTGACCGTATGCTTGACCGGATCGACCACGCTGACATTGCCGCCAACCTCCGCGGTAACCCATAGCTCAGAGCCGTCCGGCGTGAATGCCGCAAAACGGGGGCGCTGACCGACCAGAACGCTAGCCACGACCTGCTGTTTGTCAGGGTCGATAAAGTGAGCCATGTTCGTGGTCTCGGACGTGTTGATGAGAATTTTGCCATCGGGGCTCATGACCATGCCCTCCGGCTCCACGCCGACCTGTACCGTTCCTGTCCGGGCCAGCCGCGCGATGTCGATAATCGTCACCGTGTTGTCGTTTTCGTTGGAGACATAGAGCAACTTGCCGTCGGGGCTCTGAGTGAAAAACTCCGGATCCGGGCCGGAGGGTAGCGAACCGGCAACCGAATCGGTGGTGGTATCGATCATTTGGATCGTGTCATCATCACCGCACGCGACGAGAACGTATTTCTGGTCCTTCGTATAGGCGATGCCGCGCGGCCGTTGACCGACCTTGATCGTCTTCGTTACTTTCCACGTATCAGTGTCGATTTTGGAGACGGTATTGCTCCGTTCATTGGAAACGTACGCGGTATAAGCATAGGCCTGGACGGGCAGGAACAAAGCAAGAGCAACGCCGAGCACCAACTGGAGCCGCATTCGTTTTATCTCCTCGTCAGCTATTTGAGGTGGCACTTAGTTTCCGGACGATCAATCCCCAATGTGTCGAGCTCCGAAAATTGATGCAGAAATCCGTGTTGCGGCGACAGCGACACAATTGTTCGACCGTCTGTGAGCAGGATCGGCTGACGCAGCTGGAGATCCCAATCCCGCAGCGTAAGCTTAAGCCCCTTGAAGGCGGCCACTGAAAAGTCCGGCCCCTTTACGTAATCGACGATTGTCTTGGGATCGTTTGAATTCGTGTGCGAGACTGCTTCACCGATCATCCGCACCGCGGTCCAAGATTGCATGTCAAGCGCGGTCATCCAACGCGAAAACGCTTTCACAAATCGGCTTTGCAGCTGAAGGGCACCAAACTCACCGAACGAGGGGTCCCAGGTGGTCGGCTCCAGTCCGGCCGAGCCGGCGACCGGCCGGGGTTGGCTGGTTCGATACGGCAGATAGTCGGCAAACACCTGGCTTTCGTCGGCCGCAACCAGAACATCG
>JBAPZR010000125.1:0-1653 GCA_049285335.1 Xanthobacteraceae bacterium
TATATATGCTTCGGGGTGCCGGCTCGGTTGCGGAGGTTATAGGGTAGCGCAACTCCCCTTACAACGCGCAGTTATGCCGCGCTTTGCCGCTTGATCGATCGGTGGCGTCGCGTTGACGAGTATACGCCTAGCATCAATACGATCCACGTAGCTTTATTAGGGTGCGGGGACCGCTGTCGCATTTCGACAGCAGTAACCAACTTGAGATCGAATTGCTCAGGGCGGGAAGGGCGAAGAAGCGAGTGCAGTAGTGGTGGAGGCCGAGGCTTAGCGCAACGCTGATGGAGGAAGTGATGGCGTCAACAGCATTAGCCGAGGACATGAGTTGGGAATACGCTGGCCGAATTGGCGTTGACACTGGCATGGTCATCGTCGGCGATCCTCGCTACTTCGCCACTCCCGATGCTGACGAACATCCCGCCAAGGATTGGAAGGCCTTCCTTGGACTGCTTCGACGCAAGCAGCATCGGGGCATAGCCCAGCTTCACTATCGTCAAGGTCACGCTGGGCTCGGTGTAGTCGTTGGCGGGGTTGGCGGCGATGGTGTCTTTCCCGTCTACGTCCGGCGTGATGGCAACATGGTTGCAGAGATGCGAGTGAATTTTTTGGTTGAGCCTGAGGAAGAACCGAAGCGAGAGCCGGAAAGGGAAGGTTGGCGTTGCGTGGTTTGTGACGAAGCCGACGACCTTGCTCCAATGTTGCACGACGAGATTTGGCACAGGATGGGAATGGCTAAGCGTGATGTGCTTTGCACCGGGTGCGCCCGCGGTCGGCTGGGTCGGACGATCCACGACAGCGACCTGACCGTGTGTTCGTGGAATGCGCTTTGGGTTGGCAGGCAATGGCTCATGACGCGAGAGGCGAGATGAATGGAGTCAAATCTGGCCCGTTCGGCATAACCCATTGCCGGCGGCGATGGCTCGGCAGATCACACCTGCGTGAGCTGGCGTGCGGCGCTTAGGGTCATAAGGAGACATTTTTTGGGGTCCAGGCGATGTCCGCTTCACCCCCGAAAACGGACATTCTTCCGCACGATTGATTGCTACATTTCAGCCGCCTCCACATGTACCGAACGGAATGTCTCGATTCCGTGCTCGACGTACAAGCTGACTGTGTTGACCACGCCGTCGACGCCGGCAACGGCAGCTTCTACCGAATGCGCGGCATGGACATCGGCGACGATCCGCACGACGCCGTCGCCCTCGATAGGGCCAGGATGCCGCGAGGCGATACGCACAGTGTCGCCGGCCTCGCGCAAATGGCGCACGACGCGACGGCCAAGAAAACCAGTTCCACCAAATACGGTCAGCAAGCTCATCGCTGCACCGCTCAAGTTGTTGCCTTGGTCTGTTCGGCCCGAAGGAATGCTTCAACTTCCATTTTCCCTCCGCGCCTTGCCTCAGATAATATCCTTCAAATCCAACCTTGCACCGCGTTCGACGAGCAGCCGGACGGTTTGGAGGTGGCCGGAAGCGGACATCGCGCGGACATCGTGGATGTGTCGAGTTTGACCCAGAGTGAGAGTCGCACTTGGTAGCGAAGCGGACGAAAAGAGTAATCCCTCACACGCGTCTGAATTTATGCATCGGCAGCCGGTCTTCGGTAGGTGCCGAGAATCTTATCCCAGAAGAAGTGAATTACGCCAAAATTACT
>JBAPZR010000126.1:0-2950 GCA_049285335.1 Xanthobacteraceae bacterium
GTCCGGGAAAGCCCCCTTCGGGTGTCTATTTCCGCTCGACGAAAATCTGGTGACAGTCCTCGGGACCGATGTTCTCAGCGGAGTGCGCGGTGATGATGGGCACCGCAAATGCGGTACCGGCTTTGCCATTCGTTGGCGAGGGCGAAGGCTTTCCGTCCGGCCCATAGAGCAGGCTTGTGCAGTCGGTAAGGTGATAAACGATCGACGGAACTGGATGCGAGTGAAGCTTGTCGTGAACGCCTTTCTTCCGAACCGCGTCGATCACACGAAAGTTCTGGTCTTCGAAAATGACCTTATAGACATTCGGGTCCCCCTCGTACGAGGGTGGCGCGTTCTGCGCCGTGGCGGCTGATGACGCCAAAGACACAAGCGCCATTGCGCCCAATGCGAGCGTGGTACGACAAATCATTGCAGTTCTCCGCTGTGATGAAGACGTTTCCAGCCGCGACCTCACACACGATGATGCTGCGTGTCGCAGGCCTGGAACTAAATCTCGCTGGACGAGTTTTGCCAGAGCAAAGACGGCAACAGCAACTAGGCCCTTGGCTCAAACCGGGGGCCTTTATCTTTTGCTCTGCCCTTCCGAGCCCGCCTGCCGCAGCAGCGACCAGTTTAGTAGCCGTGGCTGTGCCGGTATGCCCGTCGCGAACTTCTCCGCGCAACACCAGCAACGCTTCCCGGTGTTGCTGGTCTACCGACCACAGCGAAGGCCTTGTCCTGAGATACAGACAAGTTCTTTTCGGCTGACCAGTTGACCGAAATTGGGGTGGCCGAAAGGATCGCGGCCACGATAGCAGTCGTAGCAATCAGGGCTAATTTGCGCATGGTTGTTCTCCCGGCAAATACGGCCATCCTTTTAACCACGGACGCCAATCGACCCTTTGATCGGGATCAAAAATGCCAGCTAATTGTCCTCAGTGCGTCGTGGGGAAGGCTCGCCACGAAAACGGTCTTCGAACGATGTCCGCTTCGTCGCGTGTAGCGCGTGCTTGTGTCGCCCGTGATATGGCGGTCCACCGTCGTTTGTCGCCGGGGCCAGGCGATGGCGCACTGGGTCAGTGCGCTGCCAAGGGCGAGCGTGGCCAACAGGGTCAGGGCCTTCATCGGCACGGGCATAATGGAAATCATCCCTAAGTGGAAGCCTTGCGACGAACCTCTAAAATTGCTCAATCCGCAAGCCCATGACGGAGGTGATCGTGAAAGCTCGGCTGCTTCTCACCAGTGCATTATTGATGTTTGTGCAGATCCCAGCGCCGCAAGCACAAGTGACAGTCGACGTTGGTAAAATAACGTGCGACGAGCTTTTTAAGGAGGAACTCCAATGGACCTCGGGGGAAATCATCTTGTGGCTTAGCGGGTATTACCACGGCGACCACCACAACACGATCGTCGAACCCAGCGCACTAAAAAGGGATGAGGAAAAGCTCAATCAATATTGTTACGGACACGGCGACACAACCGTCATGGAAGCCGTCAAGAACATGGGATTGGGCAAATGATGCGGCTCATGCTCTCGCTTTGATGCCCTCCCCTCGCCGCTTCCCGCCACCCTGGTCCGTCGAAGACATCGACGCTGCCTACGCTGTCAAAGACAACAATGGGCAGAAGCGCACACGATAATTACGGCGCCCGTTGTGCGGTGTCGCGGAGAATGTTCGGCGAGAGTTCCCGTCGCCAGGGCCAGCGACCCTCGATCTCAAGAACTAACGTCCAACTCAGAAAGGTTCGTACTACAACGAGCCCAGCGAGAAGGCCCAGGCTCGTGAAATTAAGCTGGATCGCTATCGTTTTAACTATGTCTGCAGCGACCAGAACTTCGAGGCCGAGCAACAGCGAACGACCGATACGTATTTTATATTGATCATAATGCCGCTCTATATGTCCTCGACTGGCAAGAAGAAAAGTCGACCCGACGATACCCGCGACGATAATAAAAACGCCGAAAATTTCGATACAGACACCCAACAGATGGATCAGGTGGCTTACGGTCGGTTCAAAGGTATCTTCCATGGTAGCAAATGGCATTACGTCTCAATTCGACGTGCGATCTGTCTCATGCAGCTTGAGCAGGATCGCGCTTAGGCTTCGTGGTCAACCACCAAACCAGAATTGCGCCGACTACAGCGACGTACAAAATAAACAACCTCATTACGTCCGCTCAAGACGGGGTGCGATGAACCCCCATATGACTAGGATAATGATTGCGCCAACGACTGCCCCAATGAACCCAGCCTCTTGGCCAGGTTGATACCAGCCGACCGCCTGGCCAAGGTACGTTGCAACCAAGGCTCCCACAATCCCGAGCGCGGTCGTCAAGATGAACCCCTTAGGCTCATATTTGTTGCCGGGATGAAAGAATCTCGCGATCACGCCTGCCACAAACCCAATGATGATCGTCCAAATAATGCTCATTGCGCCCTCCCCAGCCAGAAGCGCTCATTGTGCCTGATTCTCAATGAATGCTGCAAATTGGTCGCTGTTTATTGCGAGGAAGAGCCTGGGCGGCGGTCATTGGCCAAGCTGCTCAAGAAGGATGAGGCGAGGAGGGTCGCGGCGAACATAGCCAAACTGCCGGAGCTACTGCGCCTGACTTGAGCCTAGCACAGGACGACTAGACCTCGGATCATGGTAAGCCCTCCCTGCCCGTCATTATCTGATAATCCTAATCAGGTTGAAAGATGTACTTTGTCGAACGCCACAACAACTGCGGCCTTTGGTGCGCCCAACTACCAACAGAGATCCCATATTGAGTAAACTGGAGTTCACCTATCTGGACTTCCCACGTATCCGCTTCCACGACCTTCGCCACAGCATGCAACGCAGCTATTGGCGAGTGGCGTTCATCCTAAGATCGTGCAAGAGCGATTGGGCCATTCGACAATCGCGGTCACGATGGACATTTACTCGCACGTAACTCCTGGCCTACAGGGTGAAGCCGTGGCGAAGCTCG
>JBAPZR010000127.1:0-8656 GCA_049285335.1 Xanthobacteraceae bacterium
TTGATCTCCACTGATCGGTCGGAAAGCTTTCGAGCGCCGATCATGTTCGCTGCCGACGGAGCGCACAGCAAGGTTCGTGAGGCGCTCGGTATCACACTGGAAGGCTCGAGCTTCCCGGAAGACTGGCCGCTCTACGACATCGAGCTCGACGTTCCCCTCGATTCCGAGAGCGCCCATATCTCGTTCGTGGAGGACGGCATGGTGTTCTCACTTTGCATCGAGCCTGGAGTCTGGCGGCTCTTTGGCAATGTTCCGGAGCTGCTGACGCGCCTGCCGCGCGGAACCAAAGCGGGCGCCATTCGCTGGCAGTCCTCGTTTCATGTCAGCGACTTCATCGCCTCGCGCGAGTCGGTCGGTCGCGTGGTCCTGGCGGGGGATGCCGCCCACATTCACGCGCCGGTCGCGGCGCGAGGCATGAATCTCGGCATCGAGGACGCCTTCGTGTTTGCCCATTGCGCACTGGACGCGCTCCACGGCAACCTGAAACGGCTGTCCGACTATGGACTGATGCGACACGAGGTTCACGCCCGCGTGGTCGCGCGTGTCGACAGGCTGACGCGTCTGGCGCGCGGCAAGCCCGCGATCATCGGCATGTTGCGACGGTTGATGCCTGTTATCACCGGGTTTGGTCCAACAAAGCGCTCCATGGTCGAACTCGTGACCGGCCTCGACCATCCCATCGAGGTCGACCTGCCTGAGGGGCGGTCATAAAGTCGGCACCGGCCGGATATCGCGAGTTGTCCGTGCGATCCAAAGCGGACGCGCGGTGTGACGCAGGGCACAGTTTCCAATCGAAATAATCTGATATTCTGTTTGAGCGCCGGGAATGGTCCTCACTGCGGAGGGGAGCCATGGAGCGGCGGAAATTTATCAAAATTGTTTGTGGTCTACTTGGCACATGGCCCATCTCCGCCTACGCACAGCAAGCGGGTGACGTGCGGCGTATTGGAGTACTCGGCGCGGACGCGACGGTGTGGAAACCATGGATAGCTGCTTTTGTCGGACGCCTGACGGAACTCGGTTGGATTGAGGGAAGGAATATTTCAATCGAGTATCGCTGGGCGGAGGGAAGCTCCGCTCGTGTCAGCGAAATTGCCGCGGCGTTCGCGCGTCAAAACGTTGACGTCATTGTCACATACGGAAGCGCGGTTGCGGTGGTAAAGCCGGTTACCACTGCCCTTCCCATCGTTTTTGCCGTGGCGTTTGACCCGGTCCGCAGCGGCCTGGTTGCAAGTTTGGAGCAGCCAGGCGGAAGCGTCACCGGAATGTCGATCCAACAGCCCGATCTTGTTGGCAAGCGGCTTGAACTATTGTGCGAGGTCATGCCCCAGCTCCGGCGTTTGGCAATCATGGTTGACGCTGGTTACGCCGAACCGGTACTGGAGGCGGACAACGTCAAAGCCGCGGCTCGCGCGCGCGGTCTCGAAGCGGCAATACAACAAATCTGGCGGCCGGAGGACATTGCGCCCGCCTTCACTGCGCTCAGTGGCAAAGCCGAAGCCCTTTATGTCGTGTCAGATGCGCTCATCGCCGCCAATCGCGCACGCATTCTCACGTTGGCGCGCAGCGCGCGGTTGCCGACGATCCTAAGCTATGGTGACTATGTCGAGGCCGGTGGTCTTATGTCCTACGGTCCGAATTTCGCGGACCTATTCCGGCGCGCCGCCGATATGGTCGATAAGATTCTGCACGGCACAAAGCCTGGCGATATTCCAGTCGAGCAGCCGGCCAAGTTCGAGTTAATGATCAACCTCAAGACGGCAAAGGCGCTTGGGCTCACCATTCCTCAACCAGTGCTCGCGCGCGCCGACAAGGTGATCGAGTAAATCGGCCAATGTCCGCTTTTGACGCAATGCAAAACATGAGGCCGACGCAATCATCAGTGTGGTGGATTTGAAGTTCCTGTGATTTGGCGGCACACTCGTATAGGAACTTCAAATCCAAAAACCACACTAGAATTGCTAATTTGCTAGTGTCTTTTCGTTTCCGAAGTTTGCTAATAACGTGCCGCAAAGCCTAGCGAACTTCGGAATCGGGACACTAGCACGCCCGCGCTCAGCAATGTTTTAAGACGTTCTAAAACTTGATTCAGATCAAAGCTTGTAGATCTCCCTCACTTACATTTCTGAACGCCCCGATTGGCTGCCGCGCCGTGATCAATATTGGACGCCGGCCATGGGTGAAAATCGATAGATCACGAGCGCCCCTATCGTGGCCATTGACGCTTGTTGGCGTCGGACCCGCTGCTGACAAAGCAAGATGTGGCATACCCGGCAAGGACGACGCCGATGAATCGCTCGGATGACAGCCTCGAAAAGATCGATGATCAACGCGATCAGCTCGAGAGCAAGACTCTGCAACAAGCTCGCGAGGCCAATAAGCAGACGCGGGCAGCGGTTTTGCCTCTGGGAGTTGGTTGGGCGTCCGGCAGGCGCCCGGCATCGTCACTGAAGTCGAATATCTCGGTGATAGCAGCGTCGGCAAAATTAATCATTTTCATTGGTTTGGTTGCGATTCTTTATTTCGGACGACCGGTCTTTGTTCCGCTCGCTGTCGCGATCCTTCTGGCGTTCATACTCGCTCCACTTGTCCGCGCACTGCGCAGATGGCACTTCGGCCGCATTGCGTCCGTCATCTCAGTGGTCGTATTGGCCTTTCTCGCGATTTTCGGTCTCGGCATGGTTCTGGGCGAACAGGTGACCCATCTCGCCGCGGAGTTGCCGAAATACCAAGACACCCTAACCAAGAAAATTGATACGCTTCGCGGCGCGACAGCGGGAAGAGGAACTCTCGGACAGGCTTCGAACGTCCTGCGCAATCTAAACCGCGAACTCAAGAGCGAGCCCGAATCCGGACCGGGCGCTACGGGCGAACAAGGAATGAACCCTGTTCCGGTGGAAGTCCTGCCACCGGTGCCGGGGCCGCTCGAGGTCATTCAAAAGATCATTAACCCTCTCCTCGATCCGCTGATGACGACTGGAATAATCATCATCTTCGTCATCTTCTTCCTCGTTCAAAGAGAGGACCTCAGAGATCGGCTCATACGCCTTGCGGGCTCCACAGATTTGCACCGCACAACGACCGCAATAGATGATGCGGCGCTCCGGCTAAGCCGATATTTGCTCACGCAAACGGCGCTCAATGCATCGTTCGGAGCCATAATCGGCGGTGGGCTGGCCCTGATCGGAGTTCCCAATCCTGTGCTTTGGGGAATCCTAGCGGCCGCGCTTCGTTTCGTTCCCTACATTGGCGCTTTCATAGCCGCGGCCTTCCCACTGGCATTGGCTGTTGCGGTCGACCCCGGTTGGACCACGGTGATCTTGACCGCTGCGCTGTTTGTAACTGTGGAGTTGATTGTCGGCCAGGTCTTGGAGCCGTTGCTATATGGTCACAGCACGGGCATCTCCCCCGTTGCCGTCGTCGTTGCCGCGATGTTTTGGACGTGGCTGTGGGGACCGATCGGTCTACTGCTTTCTACTCCGCTTACCGTGTGTCTGGACGTGCTGGGACGTCATATTGATTGGCTGCGATTTCTCGACATCCTCTTGGGGTCTAAGCCGGCCCTAAATCCGCCGGAGAGTTTCTACCATCGGATACTGTCAGGCAATTCGGATGAAGCCTTCGAGCAGGCCGAAAACATGGTCAAGACAGATTCCCTTTCGAGGTTCTATGACGAGGTCGCCATCGAAGGCTTGAGACTCGCAGCAATCGATGCGCATCGCGGCGCGTTGGATCTCAATAGTCTCAAGAAAATACGCACGGCGGTGGAAGGACTCGTGGCAGATTTGTCCCAATTTGACGAAGTTAAGCTCTCACCTTCAGTCACGCCGCCTGGGTCCGACAATAAATCCGAACCGGCGGTGTCACAGTCAGCGCAATCGCCATTGCTCCGCCGAGATGAGCTGCAAGGCGCATGGGCAAGCCCCACGGCGGTGTTGTGTGTTTCGGGTCCTGGTCCGCTCGACGAAGCGGCAACCACTCTCCTGGCACAGGTCCTTGAAAAGCATGGATTTGGCGTTCGGGTAGAAAAACATCAGGTTGTGTCACCCGGGAATATTTTTCACCTCGGCTGCGAAGGAGTAGCGTTGGTCTGCGTGTCGTATATCGACACTGGCGATGCGCCGTTCCGGGCCCGGGCTGCTATCAGGCGCGTGCAACGACAGATGCCAAACGTAAGCGTTCTGGCTGGATTATGGGGTCCGAACAAAGATGAATCAGGAGCAATTCGGAGTGAGCTGAAAGCAAGCTATTATGCAAATTCGCTAAGCGAGGCTGTGAGACTATGCATCAGAGCCGCTCAGCGACCGCGCTACTGGGCCGCTTAGCCGCTTGACTGAATAAACCCTCTTTATCTGGGCGCAGCGCCGCTTGGCGCGCTCGCGGACTAACTCAAAGATCATCGCCAAATGTTCGGCGGGGAAGCACCCGTAAACCGCGAGGCCCGCGGGCCCGCCTCGCTTCGCTTTGAAAAGCTGAATTTCAGGTTCCATCGAACGCGCGACCGCGTCGATTTCGCCCCAAAACGGTCACAAACACACAACAAACAAATAATACTCATACAAACAAATAACAAACAAACAATAATCAAATAAACCGTTTATATCGCGCCTATTCGGCGTCTGTTCGCCTGGCGCCAATGAGATACGGCAGCGCGAATGTTTGGATCCTGCCGGTGTGACTTCGGCGGCAAAGGGGTCGCCCCGCCGGGTACTACGAGTGTAATGCGTGCGTATCGAGTGTAAGGAGTGCGTATCATGAAAAGCGCTAACAGATCCTCTGAAGTCGACCAATCGACAGAAATCGACTTTAGTGAAGATATCCAGAAGTTGACGTCCGCCAGGGCCGCGTTTCACCAAGTCGAAGATAAGGATAGCGGAACGGCGGCCGATAGCGCCGGTACGTTGGTTCATCGGCTATCTGAGGCGCCCAGACGCGAAATTGAGAGTCTTGTCGACAGGCTCATGACGTTGCACAAAAAGCTGCAGGCCGACGGCGATCGCATTCGACTCGACATCGAGGGCTATGCGGAGCTGAATCGGTGTGTGATGCAACTGGCGACCATTGTCGCCGATAGCGTGGGAAAGCTCCCAGCTCCGCGCATCAATTGAACGGTCAGCGAACGTCGTTGCACTGACATTGCTGCTTGCGGCGTCGGCTCAAGCCGAGCACATTCTTGCCTACGCAGACTGCTCTTCGCTGAACGCGACGGACGCGGGAAGCGGCGTGCGGCCATGATGATTTGTCGCACCCCTTCCGCAAAACCTCGCATCGGCCCTCCGCGTCTACAGAGAAGAGACCGTCGGAGAAGGGAGATTGCCGTGCACTTGCCGTCAGCTCGTAGCCATGAGGGCCACGCTCATGCGGCCGCGGCCGACAGACCGCTCGACACTGCGGCGTTGCTGGCAATCATCGCTCTCATCGGTCTCATAATTTTCCTGCTGTGGAGATGAGCGACGGTACCGTTGTCGCTGCCGTCGGTCGCACGACAGAATCAATAGGCCGATGGTGAATTTCGCGGGGGTAGTGTTGCGGCTTGCGCCGTTTGCTTCCAGCCGCGCGAACCCATGCACGCGTCATAGAGATTCTGATTTGTCACCGCTAAGGGCCTTTGTTGAAGCTCAAGCGTGCAAGCGCGCCTGTCCTGGTCAAAGTCGCCTTCCGACGCCCCATCCTTCACCCAGACCGGCTGTACCGGCTGCGTCGCACAAGCCGACAAAAGGCAGGCCGCAATACTTGGCGATATCAACCGCACGGCTAAATCCATGGCTCCCGCTTTCACTGATAAAGCAGAGCCACTCCTCTTGGATCCGCTTGAACGCGCTCTTTGCGGCAAAAAAGTTCCCCCTCCTTTCGGATATCGGAACTGTACCAATGTAGCGAAGAGGCGCCTATGGCAACGGCCCGTCTCACCAAACCGTGAAGCGGCGTTCAGGTATCCGACGTTGACCTTCCGGGCAATCCCGAAAATCTTAGCATGGCATCACCCGGTTGAGGGTCCGGGGCGGCCGATCGGAAAATGCGGAGCTGACAGATGTTTCGAAAAGCCGAATTGGTAGACACACTCAACCGCAATCTCGTTCGCGCCCGCAATAAGCGCGATGCCCTTGCTTCAAGTGTCACGACGCTCACCGGACAGATTTCCGAATTGGAGACCCGGCTTTCTGTCGAAACTGAGCGGCGAGAGCGCGAGCGCGCTGCGGATGAGATCGTGGTGATCAAAAAGCGCGTGAGAGACCGTTACTCGGCGTTCGCGCCCGTTATTGCCGGCATTCGCAACGCGACCGAGGCGGCGGAGACAATCGTGCCCGAAGCTCACGACCTTAATGAATTACTTGACGTGATTGCCACCGAGGTCGCCAAGTCAATCGATGGCTTATTGTGCGATTTGGACCTGCGGATAGAGGCCGTCCGCGCCGGCAACGCTTCACCGGAACTGCCACAGTCTCTCATGAGGTCCGCAGAGGCGCCGCAAATCAGCGATCGTGTGCACCGTCTTCGCGAATGGTTGCCTCACAGAAAGCCGGCAAAGGAAGAAGCGACCGAAGATCGACACAGCACGGCAGCAGCGTGAACGCGCGGTCATTGTAGCCGCCGCGACCCTGAATACAGCAATCGCAACGTGCGACAGATGGTGCCTTGTCGGCCACGTTTGGCCCGCCTAAATCGCGCATATGTTGGCGACGACCGGAACCAGCAGATCGAGCGTCTATCGGATGGCGCGCCGGCGCGGCTATGCGGTGCAGAAATCCAGGCATCACCTCTATCGGCTGATCGATCCCGTTCGAAACCGGGTCATCTTCGGCCGGAATTACACGGCGACGTTAAACGACGTGCGGGAATATTTGATCGAGGATATGCGGCTGGGCTTATGGTGACCATCCCGGCACAGCGGCCCGGCGGTGCGCCCATGACCGGCCACCGTAAGCCGCGCGGAGACTCGGAAGTACGGCGCCTGGCGATTGCCAATTTTTTATGGACCGAATTTCGCAATTGTCGCTGTTTGATCGTTCCCGGAAATGACCTGAGAGCGGCAGAGGTCGTCGTGCAACCGCGACAGCGCGTCCTCAATAGCACCGGCGTTACGGCGCAGGGCGTGCTCTAAATATCCTAGTTTTATGAGGTTATTGATGACCTCCCTGGAGGCGCTTCGACGCCTGAATTGTAACACGTTGCTCATATCGCACTTCAGTTGAGTTCGCGGTTCCAACGAGGAGAGCTACGCCGCACGTGTCCCGCCTTCGAAGCGATTGATCCACATTTGCGGAACGCGCCGGCGGAGATTTTGCTCCACGGCAACGCCGCCCAATTCTGCATTCTGTTCGGTGGCCATGGCACACCCCGTGCTGGCCCCCGAAATGCGAACGTTGGAACCCGCATTTGTTTCCGCGGTGAATTCGGATGTCGCGTGGTTTGAATCCACGCAGACGACCTGTGATACGGATGGCAGCAATGGCTGCTTCGTGCTAGAGGCAGACATCGGCCCACTCAAGCAACCCTTTCTTACTTGGCGACGATGGCCAGCCTCTACTTCGTCATCGCTTCGGCGTAGCGGGTATAGAAATGATCGACCTGATCCCGCCACATCTGCACAAAGGCTCCGGACGTTAGATTATCGACGGACTTCCAAACGCGCTTGACGTCAGGAAGCGTATTTTCCCAGATCGCTCGCTTGCACCACTCTTCACCCTTCGCTTTGCCCTCGTCGGTGGCACACATCGATTTCCAGGCAATTCTGTCCGGATGATTGACGTGCTCCCCGGCGCCCTGCGTTCCTTGCTGATGGATCAGGTAAAGGTCACTAAAGGTCGCCTTTTTATGTGTTTTCAGCTCGAACACTATGGCCTCAGTCGCGAATTTGTAGGCGGCGGCCACGGCATTATCGCGCGCATCAAGAACATCCCCGGACCCATACTGCGCGAATTCGTCCTTGCTGAGCTGGAATAGACCGAAATACGATCCGGTACGCTGCTTGGGGTCAAAACCAGATTCGATCCTGGCAATGGCCTTCATAAAATTGAAGTCCACGCCAAAGGCGACGGATGCTCGTTTGATTTCTTCAATGGGTGCTCCGACTGGAACGTCCTTCAGCTTATCCAAAACGATATCGGCCGGTTTGTTGTCGGGTGGAACTTCGGAAAAAGCGTAGTCGGCGAGATATGAAGGATAGTCCTTCTGCAGCACGCTCAGATCAGCGTCGGCCGGGATTTTGGAAACCGGCGAAACCGCCGTGGAGATTTCAGAGTTGACGGCTGTTTGCGTGCTGCCGATTTCAGGCGACGATTTCGCTGATACGGCGCTGAGCACCGCAAAAAAGCCGCCGGCGACAAGAATCGCGAAGATTCGCTTCGTGTATTGCTTCACCGCTGATTTCCTTCCAACGAGACTGCAAAGCGACAATCGCGTTGCGGTCCCTCCCCCACCCGCGACGTGCCGCGTTCGATTAGATAGTCTGCTATGGTTGCAGCCTGGTTGCCGCCAAATTAATGATTCGCAAGCGCGAACATGACAATCGCGTTAGGAACGAACATGACAATCGCGTTAGGTTGGTAGATGCTCTCTAATTGGCATGCTCGATCGCAATACGCGTTTCTCGTCAGGCCGGAGAGCGAAGAAGCCACTGAAACTCTATCGGCGATCGCCGTCATCGGGTGTTGTG
>JBAPZR010000128.1:0-1574 GCA_049285335.1 Xanthobacteraceae bacterium
GAAGCAATCCAATCCCGTCTCGCGGCTCTGCGCATTCGGCCGGTAATCACGGCGCATCCTACCGAGGCAAAGCGCGTCACCGTCCTTGAGAAGCATCGCAAGATATATTTGTTGCTCAGAGAGGTCGACTCGCCGCGCTGGACGGCACGGGAGCGCAGCAACCTCGTCGATGCGCTGCGGGACCAGGTTGAGTTGCTATGGATAACTGGCGAGCTGCGCCTTGAAAAATCTACAGTTGAACAGGAAGTTGCCTGGGGACTGCATTTTTTCGAGGAGACCTTGTTCGATGTCGTCCCCGAGATGCTTTCCTCTTTCGAACGGGCACTGCGCCAATACTATCCCGACGCTCGTTTCGAGGTGACGCCGTTCTTCCAATTTGGCTCATGGATCGGTGGCGATCACGATGGCAACCCCTTCGTGACCAATTTGGTGACGCGAAACACATTGCGCGACCACGCGCTTGCCGGGGTGCATTACTACCAGCGCCGGCTCACCGAATTGGCGCGTGTGTTGTCGATCAGCGAACGAGCCCACCCGATTCCCGATGGCTTTAGAAACGAACTCAATTGTCAGCTCGCAGCCAGCGGCGATGCGGCCGGGATCAGCGCTCGCAATCCCGGAGAGCCGTACCGCCAATATTTGACCTGCATACTCCGCAAACTCGACGAGTCGATCGCGTCGATTGAGGGTAGGGGGACTGCACGGCCGCATTACACCAACGCGGACGAGTTGATCGTCGAGTTGCGCATACTGGAAAAGGCACTGCTCGATTCAGAGTGCTCATCGTTTGCCGTCAACCTTGTGCGGCCGGTGCGCTGGGCGGTCGAGACCTTCCGGTTCGGCACCGCGCGCCTCGACTTGCGGGAAAATACCACTCGTACGACGCAAGCTCTGCAAGCGCTGTGGCGTGCGACGGCTCAAGACGGCGGCGAACCACCGGAACCGAGATCTCAGGAATGGCAAGCTTGGTTGCTCGCCGAGCTCGCCCGCACGCGTCAAGGCGATCGCGCGCTAGCCGGAATGCCTGGCGAACCCGAAGACACACTGGCGATGTTCAGGCTGGTTGGCGAGCTGCGTCTTAAGCTCGATCGTGAGGCCTTCGGTAGTTTTATCCTGAGCATGACGCGTCACGTCTCGGACATTTTGGGGGCCTACGTGTTGGCCAAGGAGGCGGGCCTCTTCCTCGACGCAGCGGGCGTCGAGATCTGTCCTCTACCGATTGTGCCGTTGTTTGAGACCATTGCGGATCTCCGCGCCGCACCCGCGATTATGCGCTCGCTCCTAGGGATCCCGTTGGTAAGACGCAGCGCTCGCTGGCAGGGTGGTGTCCAGGAGGTCATGATCGGTTACTCCGATTCCAATAAGGACGGCGGCTTCGTGACATCGAACTGGGAACTAGCCAAGGCGCAGTCGAAGTTAACCTCGCTCGGCGAGGAATCAGGAATTGCAATCGCTTTTTTTCACGGCCGGGGCGGTTCGGTCAGCCGAGGAGGCGCGCCGACCGGCCGCGCCATTGCGGCGCAGCCAGCAGGATCAATCCGGGGCCGTTTCCGCATTACCGAACAGGGCGAAGT
>JBAPZR010000129.1:0-12612 GCA_049285335.1 Xanthobacteraceae bacterium
TCCAACACTTCAATAGCTTGGTAGAGAGCTGTAGACACCAATAGAAGGAAACACGTTCGGCGCGACGCGCTTTCACGGCGGAAACACGGGTTCGATTCCCGTAGGGCGCGCCAGCAAAATCAGCTACTTCTTCAATTATGTGGATTAAGGGTCTAATAACCGGTCGTCGCCTCATACGAACGTCGGAAATCACTGACTTGATCACATTAGGCCGGACGGAGAATCGTTCGGCTGAACCTCCGGAGCCCCGGCGCGCTTCGATGAGTGAGCTATCGCAATTAATGATCGCGGTGGGCTTTGGCGCGTCTCGCGTCAAGGCGCGGCGGATTACAGCCACCGTGGCGAAGCTGCCAGAGCTGTTGCGGAAACCTTCCAACTAGGATGGGCCGCGCCCTGCGTACACTGGCATAGCCGGGGGCAACGTTTGGCGAGGCATGGCCAAAGGAAAATTAGCGCCCCAGCGTCCGATGGAAAACATTTGTGATGCCGACGAGCACAAGCATCGCCGAAACAATGATAAAAAGGTGCCACTCATATAATGAACTGAGGCTTACGAAATTCGGCGCGGCGCCTAACCCAGCCGAACCGGCTATTAGACAAGTGGTTGCTAACAAGTCGTTCGCGCGCGCCGGCTTGACCTTCTCTTTCAGTACAGAGAGCTTCTTTTCTACGTCAGCTACAGCGAGGCTCTTGTCTACGTAGTGAAATTTGTCGTTGAAATGCTTCAGCTGTTGGTTTTCTTCCGCGAGCCTCTCTAGCTCAGCGACGAGCCTTTCCATCTCACCGATGAAAAGGTTGGTCACTGGTACGGACAGCTCTTTCGCATCGGCCAGCCCTTTCCCATTGGTGCCGTCGATTTTTTCGATACGGTGTGCGATTTCGTTCCGCATCGCCGATGGCGCGAGCGGCACTTCTGCATCTGGAACTTTGGTCGGGTCTCTTTCAGTCATGCCGTGTGGAAGTTGGGTAATGGCAATCGATAGTACTACCCTCACCGACGCGAGCAGCAGTTCCGCCTCTAGGACTTTGGTCGGTTCCCCTTCAGTCATGCTGGATCGGGGTCCGTAATGGCCACCGATAGCGGGACCTTCAAATTACTGCTGACAACAAATTTACCATATTTGCTTCCAGACGGAGCTGCGCATTCGGGTTAGCGGCGTTAGCTTTTCGGAGGACGTGATGACCGCCTTGAAACATCTCGCGATTCTCCTCGCGCTGCTCGCGGGTGGGTTTTCGCTAGCGATGATAGCGGACTTCGTCAGCGATCATGATGCACAACTAATCAAGGCTCGTCAGGCATGGGCGCCGGAAAGCGCATCGGCTGCCCAGCACTCCACGCCAGCAGACCAGCCCGTCAGTGAGATTGGCCGAACCGGTGCGTCGGGGGCGGTGGCGCCCCCTGTCGCTACGGTGGCATCCCCTGTTGCTGCTGTGCAAGAGGCGCAGCCTACCAGCGCCCCTGCCATGGATCCGGCACAGAAACGATCAAGGACTCCGCATAAACACCCACAAAAGTACATTTCGTCCGCAGACTGCAGTGATCAATGCCATTCGTGGCGTCACTACTCACTAAAGACGAAGCGCCGCGGATCGCGGCTAACGTGGCGAAGCAATCCCTCGGCATTAGCCAAATGTTGTTACAACCAAATGTTGTTACAAATTGTGGTCGATCCGACTTATAATCTCTACGCCGATCACCCCGCCGAAACTTCCAAGTGGTCGGTCTGAGCCGGAATGATGTGCCCACGGTGGCATAGGCGGGAGGCCATCATTCCGGCTCGCATACACGGCAAAGCGCTCGTCAACTATTATACATATAGATATTTTGTATCAGTGCGGTAATGCCGCGCGGTGGATGTCGCTCCACTGAGGCTTACTCAGCAAAGACGAGGCGCGGCGGATTGCGGTGAACTTTGCGAAGCTGCCGGAGCTGTTGCGGAAGGCTTTCAGCTAGACGGGACCACGCTCTGTCTTAAAATTTTAACAAAACCGATAATCTAAACTAACCAAAGCCGTCGTTTGTATTCGACAGATCCTCCTCATTTAATTCTACTCAACCTGCATGGTTGGCTTGAGCATTGGCTGGTGTAGTAGTGAGTGGATCGATACCGACAGTGATCTTCGTCCTCGTAACCGACGTTTTGCGGCGCGAGGGCATAGCGTCTTTTCTCAAAGGCACCCCCTACAAGGTTGTGACCGTCGTCGGTAGGCCGACCGAATTGCCCGATCACGACGTTGCGAAGGAAGGCCGAGCCCTAGCGATTATTGGAATCGATTCAGGGAGTGGTCTGGGCCAGGCTGCCGAAAGCGTCCGACTCCTACGATCGCTGATGCCTGACGGCAAAATCGTTTTGGTGGCGGAGATGTCTAGGCCTGTTGACCTACAGAGTGTGCTGGCGCTCGCCCCTGATGGCTACATCCTCAACCTTGGCTCGCGCGATTTGTTACTGAAGTCGCTCGAGCTAATATTCATGGATCAGCAGATCTTCGTGCTGGGTTGCCCAACTGCGGCGCTGCCTGACGGAGGGCATGATACTCAGCTTCCTGGAGGTGCTGTGGGTTCGCAGTCCGGGAGTTCTCGCGAGTTCGGTAAAATGACCCACCAGCTTTCGCATCGCGAACGTCAGGTACTCATCTGTCTTGCGCGCGGGGGATCAAACAAAGTAATCGCGCGGCTTTGTCACATCTCGGAAGCCACCGTTAAAGTTCACTTGAAAGCCATTTTACGCAAGACCCATACGCAGAATCGTACGCGAGCCGCTATTTGGGCAATTAAACATGGACTTGTCGACACCCAAGCTGCTCACGAAAGATGAGGCGCGGCGGATTGCCACGAGAAGTTGCCGGAGCTGTTGCGCAAGGAATAGCGCAGGGTGCGATACCAGGTGCGATAAAAGCAAGCAATTCACTGCTTATGTCGGAGATGCGACAAAACACGCCGCGAAGCTTTGAAAAACGCCCTGAATCCAGTTAGCAATCAGTTGGTGTTAATCCAAATGCTTCTAATTACAAATTGCCCATCCCGACTTATAATTTATACGCCGATCGCCCCGCCCACTGAAGCTCGAATGCCACACCGGTCTCTCTTTCCAGTCTTTGAGATGGTGCAGGACGCGCTTCAGGAGCCGCTGTTGGTGTGGCGCTGCAATTCCCGAAGACGGTGCAGCCCGTCACCGCGGATTCGGATGGGCGCGTTTTAGCGTGGCGAACGTGCAGCGTGGCGGCGGGTCGAACTCGACCCGCGACCATTCCAGATCGCACAGCGACTGCCCGCAGGCCGTGGCGGTATGGAGCACGAGGATTAGCATCCGGTCCCGATGCCCATAGCGACCCTTCCGGGCGGCACCGACAAGCTTTTCGACTTCCCGGGGAGTCAGATTCCTCGCGGGCGCAATTCGCGATTTCTTGGGCGTGCAAGAAGCGGTGGGGCGCTAGGCGCTTGCGCGGAACGCAAAAATCGACGAGCCTTATCCGATGACTCGGGAAAGCTAGGAGGGGCGGTAATGAGAGCATTGGCAACTGCCGCAATCGCGGCTGGACTGTTGTACTCAATGACGGCTGGGGCTTCCGCGCATTATGGGCATTATGTCCCGGGTGGCTATGGTTATTACGGTTACGGACCATATGCCGCCGAGCGGTTCTATCAATGCGACCACTTCACCTGCAATTCGGGCTGCTGTCCCATCGGCTACAGCTGGTACCCGGGTGGTTACTGCGGGTGGCATGTAATGGGTCTTCCTTGGAATCGGTGATTCCTCCAGCGTCTGAGCCGCGGCGTCTATCTATTTCGGACGTATTAGTTGTGTAAGAAGTATCGAGTTGCCACCAGACCAACGCAATTGGAATAGCGTCACACTGCTCGGCGGTATCGCGGCCAACGCGGCGAAGCTGCTCCCAAAAGACGAGGCGCGGCGGATAGGCGAACTTCACGAAGCTTCCGGAGCTACTGCGCAAGTCAGTGGGTTAAAGCTTTCGACCGCGTGTGACCCCGATCACAGATAACCGTTCCGGCGGTTCCCTTTTTTTGGGTCGATTTGCAACGTGTAGAGCGTAAGTCGTGTTTTAACCGCGGCTTGGGTCGCCTTTCTGGGCTTTGAAATGTTCAGGGCAGTTGAACTTATGTTCTAGGACGTGACCTAATCGATTTCAGCGCCAGCCCCACTAGCAGGGTACGTGAGGCGCGGCGGATCGCGGCAAACGTGGTGAAGCTGCCCCCGATCGCTACGTGATTTTATCGTTTGAGCGATTCATCGATCGAGCCAACCATCCCGGCCGTCATGGGCGGCCATGGCAGTATTTTGACGTAGATCAATGCCGCAGCCTCTCACTTATACCATAGTACCGAGCCGGCTTGGACCACCTACTAGAATGCGGCGTCGTTATGAGGCTCGAGCCGGGGTGATGGTCTCCCGCTCTGCCACCCTGGGCACGTCATCTTCGGCTCAGATCGACCACTTGGAAAAATGTGGCGGGGTGACCGGCGGCTGGTACATGCTGCTGTGTGAAGTTTAGTGGCTTGAAATTAAGATTAAGTTGGCTCGCATACTGGAATCGAGACAATAACTTAGTGTTTTTTTGAATCGGGTTTTATCCCGAATTGTCACGGCGTTTGTGTTGTTTTGAAATTATTTTCGGTTGATTGTGGAGTGGCGTAGCGGTGAGTAATACGACACCGACGGTGATCATCGCGCACAGTGCGTTGCTGCGCGAAGGCATGGCGTCACTTCTGAAAAGCACTCCCTACAAGGTGGTGGCTGCCGTCAGCAGGCCGGCTGAGTTGATCGATCATGACTCTACAAAGGGACGCCGAGGACTGGCGGTTGTTGGGATCGATTGTCAAAAAGGAAGTTTAGGCCAGGTTGCCGAAAGTATTCGGCTGCTACGATCGGCGATGCTCGATAGCAAAATCGTCCTGGTAGCGGAGGCGCATGCACCGGTCGACCTGCAGGCTGTGCTGGCGCTTGCCGCTGATGGCTACATACTCAACCTCGGTTCGCGCAATATGTTGGTAAGGTCGCTCGAGCTAATATTCATGGATCAGCAGGTTTTCGTATTGGGTAGCCCAATTACGACGGTCCCCAATGAGCGGGGTGTTATTCAGCCTCCCGAAGGTGCTGTGCGCTCGCAGTTCTCTGGTTCTTACGGGATCGAAAAAGGAAACGCTCAACTTTCGCATCGCGAACGTCAGGTGCTGATCTGTCTTGCGCGCGGTGAATCAAACAAAGAAATTGCGCGAGTATGTCACATTTCGGAAGCCACCGTTAAGGTTCACCTGAAAGCTATTTTACGCAAAATCAATGCGCGGAATCGCACGCAAGCCGCAATTTGGTCAATCGAGCATGCACTCTCCCCTACTTTGAATGATAACGCGGATATGCTTGAGCGTCACCCTCAGACAACGACTGATGCACCGAGCCTGTCGCACGCTGAGCCACCGACAGGAGATCGACTTTGCAGACCAATAAACAGTCATGCTCACTCCTGAGGCGCACATTCCAGCGCCAGCGGTAGTCATGGCTTAGGTGGCGACGACTGCCGTTAGCACAACCAACCACCCGACCGCTTGTCGAAAGACCATTCTTCGTCATTGCTAGCGAAGTCCCACCCGCGAGCGACGCGGCAATAATCGTTACATCCTCCGAAAGGCTAGCGCCACTAGCCCGAATGCGCAGAGGCGTCCCGATACTAACAACGGTAAATTTGTTGTTAGCACCAATTGCCAAGGTTGCACTGTCGCTCGCAATTACAAGCTCCCATCCAGCATGACTGAAAGGGAACCGACCAAAGTCTTGGAGGCGCAACTGCCGCTTGCGCCAGCGGTGACGCGGAACGAAAGAAGCTCATACCGTATCGAAAAAATCGGCGACCCCAATAGGAAACAGCTGGCCGATGTGAAAGAGCTGTCCGTGCCAGTGGCCAACCTTCTCATCACCGAGATGGAAAGGTTCATCGCTGAGCTAGAAAGGCTCGCGGAAGAAAACCAACAGCTGAAGCAGTGCACAGACAAATTTCACTACGTAGACAAAAGGCTCGCCGTACTTGAGGCAGACAAAAGCCTCTCTGTACTCAAGGCGAAGGTTAAACCGGCGCGCGCGAATGAATTGCTGGCAGCCACTTGCCTAGTAGCCGGCTCGGCCGGGTTAGGCGCCGCACCGAATTTCGTAAGCCTCAGTTCAGAATATACGTGGTACCTTTTTGTCATTGTGTCCGTCATGCTTGTGCTAGCCGGGATCGCAAGTATTTTCCATCGGACGTTGGGGCGCTAGTCTTCCTTTGACAAACCGCGCACAACATCCCGCCGATCCTTGCCATTTCGGCTCGAACTCGACTTGGCCGCAGCTCAATCTCATTACCGACGGAGGAAATTCATCGGCCTGCCGAACGCGGGTTGAATCAACCTTCCTCGCCGCCGGCATCACACCGAGCCGTGATGCGGAAGCCGTCATGTTTGATTTCGCGAATCACTCGATTCCTTGGGGTTAAAGACCGATTGGAGGAAATTGTTAAAGGAGAGTGGATATGGCTCAGAAGAAGAATAAGAAGGCGAAGCTTAAGAAATTGCAGAGACAGGTGAACAGGAAGCTGAGGAACTTGGTGATCCCAGCGGGCGAAGATAGAACAGAAAATATCGCCAAAGCCCTAGCCCCTCTAAACCTCCATGTAACCCTCGCTACTGTTTATTTAGTAGGCCAAAACTTGGCGGGCAAATATCTGGTAGGATTCGTCGACCGAAACGGAAACAGCTACACTTCAACTTGGCCGCCATGGGCCTATAATCTAGCGCAGGCGGCGCTGTTGTCCGGCAAACCACTCCTCCTCATTTTTGCGCCACCCAAACTGGGCAGCACCCAGTTGATTGTTGCTCGCTTGAGCGGGTAACGACCAACCTAAGTGCATGATAGTCGCGATGAGAATTTGTTCGATTGTAAAATGATTCAAATCTCAAGCGCTGTTTGATAACGTATTCTATCGGCCACATAGTTATCGTAGGCGGGCTCGCGACAGCAACAAGAACCAATAAAGGCACAGCAATCCACGCTTAGCCCGCTTTCGCTGCAAATCGCCGCCGCCCAGCTCTTCGGCTAACAGAGGTAGGCAAGAGGGCAAGCGTCGGATCAGGCTGCGCTGTCACCACCGAGCGGAGAAAACGCCATCACCGGCATCCCCACCAGCACGCAAGAACACGTCGCGACCTGGCCCCATCGCGACTGTTTTTCGGTTTTTCGGTGGGCTGCGGGCGCTTTCCAAGCTGCTCGCGCAAGACGAGGCATCTTATGTCGGAGATGCGACGAAGTTGCTTTCGTAGCTGGCCGTCGCCTAGAGAACGACCCCTTCTGGGGTAAACTACATTTGGGTCGTGCTAGCGCACGCCGCATCCTCCAGACACGCCCACCAGCTTTCACCCCGTTTAGTTATCCACAGGAGGGCGCAATCCCGTCTTCAAGCGTTTTCGATGGAATTGCGTGTGGCTTTTGAGTGACACTCACGAGGAACCTGAGCCACCTATGCGGTATTGCTTGACCCAAGGTCGGTCATTAGCCGACCATGCGCTGGTTAGAGGGTGGACTTTTCCACTGCCCCACAGGGGACTTGTCCACAAGCTACTTGCCTACAAGCCTCGCCGGCGAGCCTCCCGGCGAGGCTTTTTGTACGGGCTTAAGCAAACTGCGTTGAGAAGCATCAATTTGCCGAAGCCGCCGCGCCACTCGGGTTGAGTTCATCAGGTCCATTGTCTTTTTCAGGTAACCCTCGCGAGGTTTGGAGGCGGGATAGATTGACCGGCCTTGCGCGGGACGAGGACATGCTTCGGCGCGATGAGTTACATCCGCTAGCTGGACGTCGAAGCCCCAGCATTGAAATGTCCCGCCGCTCGACCATTTCCCCCGTGTCGGCTGTCGTCTTGGATGCGACGCTGCCGATGCCCTCAACAAATCGAATTCGATTAGCCGATTGATCGAAGAGTCTATTTGCATGTTAGAGTACGGTCACAAATTGCGCTCCAACAGTCTGAAATCGAGATGAGTAGAAGTCGCGCTGACAACTGAGTCCATTTCTCAGTTTCGTTGGACGAGACAACTGCCACCCGCTGCTCGCAGAGTTCCGCATAGTAGCTCTGCTTCTGCAAGGCTCTGCGCGGCGATGCGCACACGGTACCAGGAAGTATTTCTGCCGGCCTGTGAACGAATGACGAGCGGTTGGCGAGATCCTAGAACAGTTTGGTACTTGCGCTGAAGCTGATGATATGAAGCAAGAACCGATATTTGCAAATTGCCGCCGATCAGTTGAACGCCCCATGGTGGCTTGACTGCAGAACCGCTCCCTGATCTTGCGTTGCCTAGTCCAGCCGGCGATCCCGGTGTTTTTAGTTGGTCATTAGCGAATAGCTTAGCAATTTGTGGACACGGCACTCCGTCGGGGAGGTTCAAGCTCTGTCGCTCAACAGCTGTTGTTGTCCACTCCAGTGCTGTATGACCTGTGACAATCAGCACGTACGCCTGCGTCTCGCGTGGCAAGTCCCGCTGTCCCGCGAGCCAATCCGCGACGCGCTTTGGCCCGGCATTGTAGGCGGCTGCGGCAAGACCCAAATTTCCGAATTGGCTCCTCAGGCTCCGCAAGAGTTCGGCAGATTTGGTAATCGCCTCCGCTACATCAAAGGGATCAGTTAGGCCGACCCCGGTAGCCGTTTCGGGCATAAATTGGGCTATGCCTTGGGCACCGGCTCGGCTTATCTCATGGGCATTGAACCGGCTCTCCTGCCAGATCAATCGCGTCAAATATTCAATCGGTAGATCGTTAAGGCGCGCCGCTGACTGCAGCATCTGGCACACAAGATCGGGAGTACTCGTTGAGCCGGAAGATGGCGTGTCATCGGGCATAGCCGCAACGGAATTGTTTGATGTTCCGGTATTCTGCGCTACGAAAAAACCCCGAGTGTCGCGCTCTCGCACGAACCGCAACGCAGTCTGCGTACTCACGTTGCCGACCATAGTCGTTGTACCAGCCAATAAGCCTGCGTTTGGCTGCGATTGGACGAGACCGAAGAGGAGTGCTGAAGTCGCAAAGTAACGCATGACCCTTCACTCAACTGTCGCGAATGTCCACTTTGCGGTCGGGCAGTCAGTGTCGTCGCCAATCTTCAAAGGCGAGGCTACCAAGTGGAATACTGCCTCTCGAATGGCGAGCGCCAATGAGACACGCCGGAACGACCGTACCGGACGTCGATCTGTGGATAGGGGCGTCGGTGATTGAGACCTCCCTGTGGCTGGTCGCTCATAACGACCACAAACTCGGTATCTTTGCCCGTCTCCGAGCTCAACGCCTCGTCTGAAACGATGAGGGAAGATCGCGGTAACACCATCTCTGCGATACGATCAACCGTTTCCTGCGGGATTGCGATCCGGTCCAGCGCTACTTTTGCGCTTTCCAGGTCGGTCGTTGTTGCGCCAACATCTCTGTTCCGGTCCTTGCGGCCGGGACCGATCGACTCAGCTCCACTATCCTCGGGACGTCCTTCAACCAATGAGACCACGCTCCATTGGATTTTGGTACCGGTGCGCTCCATAGCGGTGAAGATATGCGTGCCAATGGGACTGTCAGGATCCGCAATGGTGACTGGGATCTCAAGGATGGGCTGGAAGGCTTGCCGGACATAAAGGCGCTGGGTTTTACGGCTAACGAAGACAGATACTGGCTCCAGCTCGCGCGCCGCTTTGCTTGCCGCCTCAGTCGCGACGACACGCGCGTTCTCGGCCGTTATCGCTGATTCGCGCGCGGCAACAACCGCATCGAGCTTGGGTTGCAACTCGGCTTTGGCCGAGGCCAATTCAGCCTCGAGTTCGCTGATCTGCGCGGTCATCTTCCCCTTGGCGTCTCCAGACTGCTCGAGAGCCTCAGGCGAGGCCGCGGAGGCAATCGCGCCCTCTATCGCAGCCAACTGCGCTTCAGAGTTTAGCTTCTGGATTTCCAGCTTGCGTACCGACACCGCCGCAAGGGCAGATTCGCGGGAGGCGGTTATGGCGGCGAGCCTTGCTTGATTAGCCTTGCTGGCCGCCTCATTCGCTTGTGCGGCCGCGGCTGATGCGGCCGCAGCGCCGGGACCTGTCATTGGCTGAAAAAGCGCCGGATGATCAATCGCGACCGGCACCACGTTACCTGGCGCCACAATCACACGCATGCCGAGCGCGGTCGCGTCGAACAGCCGTTCGGCAAAGTCGTAGGGCATCCGAATGCAGCCATGCGATGCAGCATATCCCGGCAGCGGGCCACCGTGGAGCGCGATGCCCGACCAAGTAAGGCGTTGCATGTGCGGCATGTAGGCGTCGTCGTACATATTGGAGTAGTGCTCGGCTTCCTTCTGGAGGACGCTGAAGATACCAGCTGGCGTCTCGCGTCCCTTCTGGCCGCTCGACACGGGCGCTCGCATGATCCAGCCCTTGGCATCGTAGACGGTGATCTGCTGGTCGCGCAGCGAAACGATCGCCATAATTGGCTCGCCGGCCGGGCGCGACACCACGAACTGATCATTCCGGCTTGCGGCGTCAGTAAAATCGTCTGTCGCCATCAAGGCGACCAAGCTGGCGAGCGCGAGATGCGCAACGCATAATCGCGTCTGTTTGCGCTTGGCGTTAAAGAAAGACGATTCCATGTTGCTATCTGATCGAGATGCATCAACCCAGCGCCGCCCGGCTCATGGACTTTAGTCGTGCCGAGGTTCACGGGCATGAGTTAAAGACTACCACATTTTGGATCCTAATAGCTCCACCAATTTACGCCCATACAGATTCGACAACATCGCCAGCGATGAGTCCGTGCCTCTTCGCGGCGTGGTGCGCTCCGAACCCGACCGCGCTGGCGAATTAATCTCCGCAAAGGAACAACCCTAACCCTATCGGATAGTGCCTTTCATCAGAACAGCGAAAGCGTGATGAGCGAGGATTGAAATCGCGAGATGGACTAAACAAACGAAGACACAACGTCGCTTGATGTTGCACTGTTCCTCCACACACGCGATCGCCGAGTGTGCTAGAAGATCACGATTGCGTCGAACGCGAGATGCGATAAAGCCTTGAAAAGCACCGAATCGGGATGGCGGTCAATCCATTCGTGTTAATTCAAATGTCCCTGGTGTTACTCGAAACGTCGCCGAAAAGTCACTACAAAACGGCCGGCCCCGCCATATAATTTCTGGGCCGATCACCCCGCCTAATCTTCCAAAGTGGTCGGTCTGAGCCGGGATGACGTGCCCACGGTGGCATAGGCGGGAGGCCATCATCCCGGCTCGCAACACCGGTATGCCTGGTTATCCGTTTCTTAGGTGTGACGTATGACACACATTTGCGTTTTTGCGCCTGGCATACTTTGCCGGTCTGGTGAGTAGCGTTTCGGTTGCGGCCCGGTGAAAAGCTTAACTAACGAGGCCACGCGGAGCCGCTTTATATTGTCTCGGCAACAATTGCGACGCCACACCGTGTCGGGGGAATGTGGGGGCTACTCCGAGACGCAGTCAAATCACCTCGGCCACGGCAAACACGGCCCTAAACACAGCAAAGCGACCAGGAGGAAGCAATCAGCGGATGGCTTTGCCTCGTCCTCCCGCAGCGCCGTAGCCGTTCGCTGTATGCACTCGCTAAGTTCAATGGACGGTTAGATCTGCCGGCAGCACGCGACAATAGGGCGGATCCGGGCAGCCAAGGCACGCGTTTCGGCCGTTAAATCTGACACTCGAGGGGCACGGATGGTACCGCCCATGCTCATCGTATGTTGGCGAGTATTCAGACGTAGCGCTTGGGATGGGCTGAGCGCCTTGAGCAGGCGGAGAGCCCTGAGCCGGCTGAGCACCTTGAGGCGGAGAGCCCTGAGCGGGCTGAGCACCTTGAGCGAAAACGCCATAGCTGACGGATAGCAAGGCGGCAACAGAAAACACAGTAGCAATCAAAGAGCGCATGGTATTCTCCCCGTGCCAACACCCGACATTTCCTATTTCAACAACAGCAAAGCCGCCGACGAAGAGGCAACTAGGCCGGAGGGCCTTGCTTTGTCGCCCCAGAACGGTGCCGTCGCGGCCTTGGCGGTAACGGCGTCGTTGGTGTCGAACCGGCGATGAACTTGCGCATTCGTTGGCGCACGAGCGCCGGGAGAACAATACCGCGTTGGCAGCGATTCCGCAAAAAAGCTTTGACCGGGTTATGTCGGAGCGAAGTCTTATGGTTAACAATTGGACAGTCGGGCTCAACTCTTCGCCCTACCAATTTCCTCGTTCCTCTTCTGAGACGACTTCCTATTCGGGTTGCGGCGGTTTAGCGGCGTCTGACTTGTTGCGACTTATTACGATCGACAGCCGCGTGGCCCGGGAGCCATATGTCGCGGCTCCGCGTGTCGCCCGACACAAAAGCTCGGGCAAGTCAGCAGCTAGGGCTGCGATCCCTCACACTTTCTCGAAACCGGCGCGATTTGCGTCTGATTTGCTTCTTAGCAAAGCGATTGCGCCCTTCGTCTAGCGGTCTAGGACATCGCCCTTTCACGGCGGAAACACGGGTTCGATTCCCGTAGGGCGCGCCAATTGTTTCAATTGTTTAGCTCTGGCAAAGCGCCTAGCGGTTATGGCGTACGGCA
>JBAPZR010000130.1:0-4120 GCA_049285335.1 Xanthobacteraceae bacterium
TTCTCGACCTTCAACGCCGTTTATGACCGGTATTTCCCGAAAGACGCGCCATCGCGCATCTTCATGTTCATTCATTCATGGCCGGGGCCGTTCGACCTTGAACTGGATTGCGTGGCGACGGTGTAACATCGTTGAGTCGTGAGGCATATCGCGTCAACCGCTTTGGGTCATAAGCGGACATTCCGCTCATTCCGGCCGATGTCCGCTTTACCTCCAAAAGCGGACATGCTTTGTGCCAATAGCGGACATCGAGACCCTGTATTTGCAGATTGTCGTTGGCGAGATAGAGAACGACTTCGTCTAAAGGGCCGCTTGCCCGGAGACCACTGAAAGATGCGTGCAAGCGTGTTTCGGATCTGTGACTTGGGTAACTCCAAAAGAGATGACCCCAACCAGATGCAGACTGGCTGGGGCCACGTAGGGATGCCCGACGATGATGCGTCGTCCGAGACGTACAATGCGTAGCCCGCACCGCCGACAGCATTTCGACTCGCCGGCGGTCGGTTCTGGAATTTTGTGAGGCAATGTCGGCTAATCGACGCTTCCCGCCGCCCTGGTCGAATCGATGATAATGACGGCCCTGCTTCAGAGTCCGCGACGCCCACCCGGGCATGAAAAAACCGCCCAATTAGGAGGGCGGTTTCCATTCGTCATTCCCAGACGCTATGCGGCGCTGATATTGGCAACCGCGATCTTGCCCGTCCGGCGGTCTTCCTGTGTATCGAAGGAGACTTTTTGGCCTTCGGCCAGGCCACGCATTCCAGCACGCTCAAGCGCGGTGGCGTGGACGAACACGTCCTTGCCGCCACCGTCAGGTTGAATAAAGCCGAAACCTTTTTGGTCATTGTAGAACTTCACGGTGCCCTTCTGCATAAACCTATCCTTTCGCTGATGTAGGTACACTTGAACCCCAAGCGCGTGGATGCGGACCTTGAGGTTCGAATCTCGATTTTTGGAGGGTCTGAACGCGCGCCTGGGCATTCAGCGAAGGCGAAACGGCCCGACGCCAAGCTACTCACCCGCGACGAGGCGCGGCAGATTGCGGCCGACGTGGCGAAATCGGCATCATCGCTGTTGCGCCGCTGGTGATTGGGTTCGCCGTTTTACGGCGACCGTCGCCGCGAAGCGAAGTCATTGAAGGCACGTTGACGATGGTGGCCCTAGCGTTGATGACGGTATTTATCATTTCGCTGCCACGCGAGCTCTGGGAGACGGTGTTGCCGATCACTTGGCTGTTTCCAATTTTGGCGTAGATTGCCGCGCGCTATCGACCGGCTTTCTCCGCCGCAGGCGCTTTCGTAGTTTCCATTACGATCGTCTTGACGACAATTTTGGGTCAAGGGCATTTCGGAGACCTCAGTCTCCCAATCACGGACCGCGCTCTCGCAGCCCAAGCCGCCACTCTGGTTGTGACGCTTAGTGCATACGTCCTTGCGGCGTTATTTGCCGAGCGGAGGGAGAGCGCGGAGCCACTTACTCAGTCAAATACGATGCTGGAATGCGAACGAGACAATGAGTTGATGAACGCGCAGGCGCTTACGGCTGCGATTGCTCACGAAGTGAGACAGCCACTCGGGCCAGGCGCACGCGCGTGCGAATTGGCCCTAGCGCGGACAAAGTGATCCTCAACACTAACGGCGCATCCGGTGTCATGAACAGTGGGAGAAAAATAATGGTTCACCGAACAACAGTCGCTCTCACATACCGACGGTTGTTTTCCTGATATTGGCGCAGCCGGCTGTGGCGCGGACGGCTCGAGGTGCGCTTGGGGGCGCCGCTGGCGGTGCTCTCATTGGCGGATTAGCGGGGGGCGGCCGCGGCGCCGCCATCGGTGCCTTAGTTGGAGCGGGTACTGGAGCACTTATTGCGAGCCAAGGTCGGCGCAGCCGAGGTCGACACTACTGGTGGCATGGCAATTGTTACTACCATGGGCGCAGCGGCAGATGGTACCGAGTGTCGCATCGATATTGCCGTTGATCGGCTAGCCCGTAGGCATGTCTCGCGGTGGGCGGCAGCATTGGGCAATTCGGCGCCGCAATGATTGCGCAAGCGAATATTGTCGGAGCACACTGACGCGCACCGCAATATGAAAGGGCTCAGGCGATGTCTGACGATCAAGGACGCGATAGCCTCAATCGGCGCCATTTCATGGTCACCGCTATTGGCGCATCAGCCACGCTCGCCACCAACACTGACGCCGCGAGTGCCCAGCCGGCGACTGCAGCACGAGGCACGGTTTATACCGGGGACATGATTGACGGAAAGAACGTCATCAGCGCGCTTAACATCGATGATCTGGAGTCCGGCAAGAAGCACCTTTTGTATTTTCAGGGCGTGCAGATGCCCACTGGGCAGCACTGGTATGTGTCGGTGACGGTCGCCAAGGGAGCAAAGCCGGGCAAGCGCGTCATTCTGGTCAGTGGTGTGCATGGCGACGAGATGAGTTCGGTGCATACCGTCCAAACCGTGATGAACCAACTCGATCCGGGGGAGATGTCGGGCACGGTAATGGCGGTCACGGACGTCTCGAGTCCGGCCCTGGAAGGCGTGCAGCGTAGATGGCCCAATCAAGGCAGGGGCATCGATCTGATCGATATGAATCGGGAGTGGCCCGGAAACGAGAACGGCGCCACCGCGCCCAGCCGACACGCCGGGCTCCTGTTCAACCGGCTGCTGCGGCCGAACGCCGACTTCGCGATCGACTTCCACACTGGGACAACCGGATTCGATGTCACTGCGTTCAATATTGCCGGTATGGATGTGCCCGAGGTAAAGGCGATGGTGGAGCTCTATCCCGTCGGCCAGATTTTCGACAACCATGTCTATCCCGGCGTCCTGCATAACGCGTTCATGGACGTGGGCATCCCGGCCTTTACGCCGGAGATCGGCGCTGCGCGCGTCCTAAACATCGAGATGATCTCGCTGTTCGTGGAAGGCACGATGAACGTCCTCAAACATCACGGCATCCTGGCCGGGCCAATGGGGCGCACAGGCAAGGACGTGGGGGCCTTTATCGGCAACAGCGCGTTCCCGATCCTCGCCACCCGGGGCGGCCTCGTCGAACATCTGGTCAAGCTTAATGACAAGGTCGAAGCCGGACAGAAGGTCGCCATCCAGCGCAACAGCTTCGGCGAAGTGGTTGCGGAGTATACAACCAGCGTGGCGGGAGAGGTGACGGGCCTGCGCAGCGATGCAATGTCCGAGCCCGGCAACCCCTTGGCATTTATCCTTTTCCACAAGGCCACGCCGAACGGCGGTGAGACCTATCCCGAGTGATCCAACAATTGGTGCCCGCACCTGATGGCGGCGATGATGGTGTCCGGATCCTTGGGCCCTGACTGCAGATCGTCGGTTCGGTGACCTAATCCCGCCAAAAGCTCTTGAACCGGTCCCGGCGCGAAGCGGCACGCGGCGCGTTGGATGTTGCGGTAGTCGCCCTCGTAGCTCCGCAAACCTCAGAAATGGCCGCGGGTGAGTCGAACACCCGGGGCCTCCCTTACCCACGCGGCAAAATGAATCCACGACGTTCTGTGAGTCACTGCGGGGGCGCGGCCGGAGCCGGGAGGTCGACGGCGCGCGGTGGCGGTCCCAGTTCTTCGACTGTTCGCGAATCCCGACACCGCGACCGCGTTACCGAACACGGACGCGACAGCATTCGCTTATCGGTTGAAATCGGCCTTCACGGTGGCAATGCGGTTTTTTCGGCGGCTGAGTGGCTCTCACTCATCCGGTGATTTGTCGGTTTGAGGTCACGGCTCGCCAGCGTAGGTTGCCGGTGCTTTATGGCGTTTGCGCTCTCTTTGGCGCCGGAGAGCATTGTACTGTGGAAACTCAGAAATGCTGTCGTTCCTCAGCCTCTTTAGAAAACACAAAGAACACAAAAAGCACAATCTTCACAAAATCCCCGGAAGCAGTCTGGTGAACGCACGCAAATCGTGCTCTTGCTGTGGTCACGATGACGGAAACAGGGGCAGCCCACATGCGTGAATGCTTCCTGACTTTGATCAAAGCTCGCGCGCCAAGCGTCCTGCGCGGAGCGATCAAGGTGGCCACAGAAAGAGCTGACAACGCCGAGCGAATGGATGCGCCGCGGTCTTATCCGTCAATTGCGAGAGCAAGG
>JBAPZR010000131.1:0-1652 GCA_049285335.1 Xanthobacteraceae bacterium
GTCGTTGGCAGCTTTAGGCCAAGCGCCTTTGCCGTGGCCAAGTTGATGATCAGTTTAAAATGCGTTGGTTGCTGAACTGGTAGGTCCGCTGGTTTTTCGCCTTTGACGATGCGAGCGGCGTATTGACCGGCATCGTGATACATCTCTATCGCGTCAGGGCCATACGCGATCAGCGCCCCATCCTGGGCCACGGGCGGGAAGCCGTAAATGGTAGCGCATCCGATACTCGTCGCGCCTTGGAAGATGCGCTTGCGGTAGCGGTGCGTAAATGGGCCCGGTTGTATAATCACCACAGTTGCGCCATCAGCTTTCATTGCAGCGAGTTGAGGCTCCAGGTCATTGATGTCGTTCAGTGGTCGTGATCGGAGCGTCATTTCAGCCGCCTTCGCTGCCTGTTCCGTCAGCGAGAACCTATTTTGTCCATCTTCCCATGCGGTGTACCAGAGGTAATCAATCGGCGCTTGTGGACCTCCGAGTTCTCTGGCGATGTCCACGAATTTGCCGGACAAGTCCGCAACCGCATCGGCGAAGCCGGTGACGTTGCCACCAGGATGAGGAAGGCTCTTGACCAATCCTATCCCGATGGGATTGCCCACGTTGATGAAGACGATTGGGATCGTCGAGGTCTGATGTTTGGCTATAGCGGACGCGCTCGAACCTGCCGTTGCCAGGATTGCGGTACCTCGCTGTATCAATTCGGTTAGTTCTTCCGAATACTGGCCTCCATTCTGTGTCCATACGACATCAAGAATTACGTCGTGCCCTTCCAGCAAGCCCGTGTCGCGGACCCCTTTTTGAAATGCCTCGACCAGCGACATGTCAGAACTATTGGACGGCGAGCCCAGCGGCAGAAAACCAATTCGCGGCGGCGATGCCGACTGCTGGGCGCGAGCCGCGAGCGGCCACGCCGCCGTGCTGCCGCTTAGAAGAATAATGAACTCGCGGCGCTTCATTCGATCACCTCGTCGGCGAGCGAAAGCACCTGGTTCGGCACTGTGAGATTAATCGCCTTGGCAGTTTTCATATTGATCACAAAAAGGTAGCGCGTCGGAATCTCGAACGGCAGATCGGCGGGCTTCTCGCCCTGGAAAATGCGGGCGGCCAGCGCAGCGGCACGATCAAAGGATTCCTTCGCGTCCGCGCCATATGACATCAAGCCACCGTCACGCGCCATGAAATCCTGCTCATAGATTGCCGGCAGCTTATGCTCGAGCGCATAGTCGAACACGCGCTTGCGATTGAGGAGAGTAAGCGCGTCAGTGACCATCAAAATCGCATCTGGCTTGTCGCTGTTCATGGCCGCGAAGGCTTCGTCGAAGTCGTTGGGTTCACGCACGCCGAGCGGTTCTACCGTAACGCCGATCTCCTGCGCGGCCTTTGCCGATGCGTCGTAACGCTGCGACATGCCGCGGTCGTCTTTATTCCACAGCATGGCCACTTTGCGCAGCTGGGGCAACGTCGCCTTCAAGAGGCCGAGGCGCTTGGTGGAGAGCGCCGCGGCGTCGTCCGCTATGCCCGTTACATTGCCGCCCGGATGCGCCAAGCTCTCGACGAGACCGGTTACCACCGGATCGCCCGAACCGCTAGCAATCACCGTTGCGACACCGGATGCCTTGGCGGCTGCCGCGGAGGGATAGCCGACAGTCACCACC
>JBAPZR010000132.1:0-1805 GCA_049285335.1 Xanthobacteraceae bacterium
GCGCTAGTTGGGCCGCCGAATATCTGGCGCGCGGATTCGATGTCGTCGCCACCGATCCGGCGCCAAAGGCGGAAGCTAATTTGCACGAATACATTGACGAGGCATGGAAAGACCTAACAAGCATTGGCCTTTCGAAGGGCGCGTCCCGGGACCGTTTGAGCTTCACGGCTAACATGAAGGAAGCACTCTCAGAGGCCGATCTCGTCCAGGAAAACGCGCCCGAACGTCCGGATTTCAAGATGAAGCTCTACGCAGAGATGGATGAGATTGTGCCGGTTGATTCTCTTCTTGCTTCGAGCTCGTCGGTGATCACGCCAAGCGTCATTCAGTCACAATGCAAACACCCGGAACGGGTGGTCATCGGACATCCGTTCAATCCGCCTCACATCATACCGTTAGTCGAGGTCGTTGGCGGCAGTAAAACCTCGCCGGACGCGATTCAGCGAGCGATCAGCTTCTATGCTTCGGTCGGCAAGAGGCCGATCCATCTGAAGAAGGAGCTTCCGGGACACGTGGCAAACCGGTTCCAAGCGGCGCTCTACCGCGAGATGCTTTACCTGATCGAGCAAGGTGTCCTGAGCGTGGAGGACACGGATGCTGCCGTCTGTTATGGGCCCGGACTTCGCTGGGGCGTGATGGGTCAAAGCTTGCAATGGCACTTGGGCGGCGGCGCTGGTGGAATCCAGCATTTCATGGATCATCTTATGCCTCCGCTGGAAGGAATGATGAAGGCGCTCGGAACTCCAAATATTACGCCTGAGCTAAAGCAAAAGGTGGTCAGCGGAGTCATGCGCGAAGCGGCCGGGCGCTCGGTCGATCAGCTCTCTCAGGAGGAAAACCGGGTGTTAATCGGGCTTCTCAAGCTACGAGAACAAACGGGCCTTAACAAAGTGAGTGCCGAACCAATGGCGGCAGCTTAAGTAACTCAACGAAAGAAAGGGAATAAATCGATCTTGCAAAACTTGAAGTAGGAGGGAAGCCGCCAATGAGCAGCGCGACAACAACTGACCGATCGGTTGAAGCGAGCGGCGGGAGCAATCCGTTAACCGAAACCTTAGAAGAAAGGTTGAGTCATCCGGCAACCTCGCCAGACTTCGATCTGAAGAAAGGCGTAAATGAAGTCCTCGCGGATGTCGGCATGACGACCGACGATTGTGGCGGAGAACTCAGTTTCTACGGGCAGGATCCGATTCTTCCAAGTCCACTGCGGTTCGGGACAATGGCTGCAATCGGTCTGGCTGCAAGGAGCGTAGCGGTAGCCACTCTTTGGAGACAAGCCAGCGGCGAGGGACAGAATATCTCAGTGGACGTGCGTAAGGCGCTACGGCGTTTCTGCGGATTTTTTGAAGGCAAATGGGAAACCGTCAATGGCCGACCGCCGTCGCCAGGCGGCTATGCGGTCAGCCCATTCCTGAAAATGGATGCGTTCTTTCGCAAGACACGCGACGGACGACATGTGGTGGCGCTGGACATTTATCCTGAGCTGCTCGTACGCACCCTCGATTTTCTCGACTGCAGCCCGAGTACCGAATCCATTAACGACGCCATACTCAAATGGGACGCTGTGGAGCTAGAGCAGGCTGCGGCGGCCGAAGGGCTTGTTCTAGCGATGATACGTACGAACGAGGAATTTCGTCGCGAACCCCAATATACACAGGTCCTCTCCAAAATGCCGCTGATCACGGTGGAGAAAATTGGGAAGAGCGACCCCGTTCCACTCAAGGCGAGCGGCAATCTTCCTCTCGCTGGCATCCGCGCATTCGGGATGGGTCACGTCATCGCCGGAGGCGCGATGGGAAGAGACA
>JBAPZR010000133.1:0-2973 GCA_049285335.1 Xanthobacteraceae bacterium
GTACAGGAGCAGATCATCATAATCGAGCACGTTTTGCCGTTGCTTGGCTTCGACATAGTTGGCGAAAAGTCTTTTAAGCTCGTCTTCCCATTCCCTGCACCAGGCGAAATTCGTAGCCAACACATCAGCCAAGGAGGCTTCGGCATTGACAGCCCGCGAGTAGATCGCGAGGCAGGTATTCTTAGCTGGAAAGCGCCTTTCTGTCTTCGATAGCCGGAGATCGTGCCGTACCAGATTGACGAGATCCGCCGAGTCCGACCGATCGTGTATGGTGAATGCTCGATCTAAACCAATCTGGTCGGAATACTCGCGCAAAAGCCTGGCGCCGATAGCATGAAATGTCCCGGACCAGGTAAGAGCATCGACCATCAGCCGCCCTTGCTCTGGTAGCACCTGCGCCGCGATCCGCTCGACACGGCGGCTCATCTCGGCCGCTGCTCGCCGTGAAAACGTCAAGAGCATCATCCGACGGGGGTCGGCTCGCTGCACAATCACGTGCGCCACGCGATGGGCAAGCGTGTTTGTCTTGCCGGACCCGGCCCCCGCGATGATAAGCAGTGGCTGATCACCACCGTATTCAACGGCGCGACGTTGTTCGGGGTTGAGCGTAGCGAGATAAGGCTCAGTCATCGCTGTCCGGTCCGAATCATCAATCACTTTAGCAAGCATTCATTTCAGAGCGTCTGCAAATCGGGCAGGGTGCTCTAAACGTTTTTGAGTTTCTGCTCATCTCAGGCACTCCAATGTGTGCCCCTGGAGGGCCGATCGTCCCGTTTCTGGCGGAATGCTTTCACCGGCGGCTCTTCGTAGACGACTGCCATGAGTCCAAAAGCGTCGGCCGCGTGCGACGACCAGTCGTGCTCCGGTCCCAAGCCAATGTTGCGCGCCTCATCCTTGCGCTCGTGATAAAAGCCGAGCGCCTCAATTCCGGCTTGCGTTGTTTTCTCGTTAAACCAACAGCGCGGGAAGATGCGGCGCGCCGCTTCGACGCGCAGCGTAGCCGCGCCGGCTCCCTGGTTGGGAATTACATAACTTCAAAGCCCGCATCCTGAAAGTGATCCTTGTAGGTCTTGTGAATCGGCCCGTGATAGGCATTGCCGTCATGCGGCAGAACGAGAAGTGCCTGATCATACTTTCGCTTGCGTAGCTCGGAGATGTAGTAGCCGATTTCCTGGCCGACTCCCTCGATATAATCGAGCACCGCGGCCTCGACTGCGATCTTGTAACCAGTCTCCCCCTCAAACAGCGCCCAGAAAGGTCCTCGCACAGGTGCTGGAGATATTGTTTAAATTCCACGCTCTCCTGATGATCGAGAAGGTGTAGCCGGCGATGCACGCTGGCAAACGAAGCAACCCGACGGGCCGCAACGATCAATTGCGCGGCGGCCTCAGGGTTTGCGGTCCGACTTTGCAACGACAGCAGACTGCCGACGATTTGCAGACTATTCAGGTACCGATGCTCGAACTCCTGGGCCAGTATGTCTTGGCGCCGCAAAAGGTCTGACCTCTCACGAAGCCATGCCTTTTCCCGTGCGCGAGCCACCTGCAATTCGGCGGTCAGCGCATCATGCCGCGTCTGCTCAAGGGCGGCACGTCCCCAGGGAAACTGAAGTATGGTTTCTTGGGCCGATATGGAGTCGCTCATTCTCCCTCTATGAGCTCATGAGGTAGAAGAAAGGCTCCTTGGGGAGTTACGCGAACCCGCTTCGAACAAACGTCTTCTCCCTGCGTAAAAATTGCTCACAATGCGGAGAATTAAGGAAACGGTAACGAAATGTCCTGCGGCCTCTCAAGGCGCTTGGCGCGCAGCCTGAATCGCCGTGCGGTCAATCGCCGAACGTCGCCCTTCTCGCCCTTAGCGGACGCGCCGGTCGCCCAACATGGGCACTTAATGGGAACCGGAGAGGAAAGAGTCGAGTCCGTCGCAACCCTACCGCTGCCATCGTATTTGATCGTTGGGAGTGTTTCGCATGACAATTGCGGCGGCCACATTCATGCGGTGTTCATTTGTAATGCGCGATTATTTTGCATGGGTAAGGGCACCTCAAAGGAGTAGCGTTATGGGAACGAAGAAGAAGAAGCAGAAGTCGAAATCGAAGACGTGAGCCTCGTTTAGTGATGCGCCAAGCGGCCGAACCTATGTTCGGCCGTTTGTCTTTCCTGCTAGCGTTACTGGCTCCCTCTCAAAGTTATTGCCGCCCCTACGGTACAGCCTTTACGCGCTTCTTTAAGACTAGCTCCACGCCCTCCATGAGCACGGGGAACTTTTTCCGAAATACGAAGTTGTTAAAAACAAATCAAATAATCCGTCCGGGAGACGTTCAATGGAAACTGATATGCGTGGGTCCACGATCGTGGACGCACAGCCTGCTGTCTCTTGGGCCGCGGTCGCGGCGGGAGCGGTTGGCGCGGCGGCACTAGCTCTTGTTCTGATCGCGTTCGGAGCAGGCCTTGGCCTGTCAGCGGTATCACCTTGGAGCGATAGCGGCGTTTCAGCATCGACGTTCAAAACCGGCACCGGAATATATCTGGTGATTGTGGCAGTGATGTCGTCTGCTGTGGGAGGCTATCTGGCCGCCCGATTGAGAACAAAATGGGTGGGAGTGCACACTCACGAAGTTTTCTTTCGAGATACCGCACATGGCTTCCTCGCTTGGGCCTTCGCAACGCTTTTGAGCGCGACCGCCCTGAGTTCGGCCACGGCATACCTTGCAAATGGCGCCGCGGCAGGAGTGGGCGGCGCGGCATTGCAAGCGACCGGGTCTGGCAATCCAGCGGACATCTACGTCGATAAGCTCTTCCGTTCGAGCCCCGCGGCACAGCCTGCGCCTGCATCCTCGACCAATTCAGCGACGCCGAACAATGCAAATCCCAATCAATCGAGGGCAGAGGTAGTGCGCTTGTGGACATCCGACTTTCATGAAACTTCAAATCTCAGCGCCGCCGATAAAACGTATGTTGCGCAGGTCGTGGC
>JBAPZR010000134.1:0-2817 GCA_049285335.1 Xanthobacteraceae bacterium
GTCAGCGCCAACCGATCGCGCCCTCGGTCGTCCCGTGCACGTTCATCGATCCGGGCTCGGTGCCGCGCGAGATGAGCCATGAAGACATTGAGATCGTCATCGACGCCTTTGTTAAGGCGGCGCGCCGCTGTCTCGAGGCCGGGGTCGACATGATTCACATTCACGGCGCGCACGGCTATCTCATCGGCCAGTTCCTATCCCCGCCCTCCAACCGAAGAACGGACGAGTACGGCGGCCCGCTGAAGTACCGCGCGCGGTTCGCGCTCGAGATCTTGGCCGCCCTTCGTGCGGTGGTCGGCAAGGACTACCCGATAGGCTACCGCATTTCGGCAGTTGAGTTTGTGCAAGGCGGATTGGAGATCGAGGAGAGCGCGGCATTCTGCAAGATGCTGGCCGACGCCGGCATCGACCTGATCGACGTCACCGCTTCCACCTATGAGTCGGCGGTCAAGATGTTTCAGGGGCCTGAGTCTCCCAAGGGAGGGTTCGTGCCCTATGCGGCCGCAATCCGCAAGGTTGTCGGCGACCGCGTCCCGGTGAGTGTCGCGCAACGGCTCAATGATCCGGAGTTCGCCAGCGCAGTCATGGAGAAAGAAGGCTTCGCTTACATTTCGCTGACCCGCGCGTTCCACGCCGATCCGCATTATGTGCGCAAGCTGATCGAACGACGACCTCAGGACATTCTACCCTGTATCGGCTGCAACACGTGCCTTGAGATGACCGTGGGGCGCGTGCCGGCCGGATGTGCGGCCAATCCGCTGACGACGTTCGAGGGCTCCCAATCTATCAAGACCGCCGTCTCACCGCTTCGCGTCCTGGTGGTCGGCGGCGGGATTGCGGGCATGCACGCAGCCCGCATGCTGAAACAACAAGGTCACGATGTTACGATCCGCGAAGCTTCAGAGTCCCTTGGCGGCCAGATCCGCTACAGCCGCCGAGTCCTGCCCGACCATGGCGCCCTCGCCGATTGGCTGAGCCTTCAGTTGCATGAATTGAATGTGCCCGTCGTCACGAGCTCTTCGGTCAGCGTCGAAGACGTAAAAGCCATGGATCCAAACGTGGTCGTCGTCGCCACGGGAGCGCGCGGCGGCATTCTCCGGGCTGACAAAGAAAACTGCAGCGTGCCGGTATTCGATATTTTCTCTGCTATGGACCGCCCTGCAAGCGAATGGATCGGCGAAGTCGCAATACTCGGCGGTGACCAGGCAAGCTGCTACGCCGCTCAGCATCTCACCCGGCAGCGGGTCAAAGTTCATATCATCACGTCGTTCGCAGCTTTGGCCGACGATAAGGCGCCCATCACGGCGCTCTTCCTCGCGAGCCACCTCGCGGAGAATGACCACATTGTCGTTCACCCGGAGACCACGGCCCAGTTGCTGACCGGCAAGCGCGTGAAACTACAGACCAAAGGGAGCGTGAGCGAGTTGTCCGTCGATGCGGTGGTGATCGGCGGCCGCGTCGCACAGTTTGGGCTCGCCGAGGACCTTCAACGAGCAGGCGTGAGGGCGACCGTCTACAAAATCGGCGACGCGGCATCGCCGCGCAACGTGTTCTCGGCCACCCACGAGGCTGCGGACGTGGCGGAGAAAATTCGCCTCGCCTCTGGCGCGCCCAGCATGAACTAGGCGACGCTTCACCCGCGAGAAATCGGGCTAGTACCAAACCCTGATGAATCCGCCATTAAATCTCAGGTGACCAGTTGGGACGATTTCAATGCGCTGGCTACTCATGCTAACGGTCCTCACCTTGAGCGAAGTTGCCCAGGCACAACCTATCTTTCTCGCATGTAATGGAGACATGCCCGATCACGCCCACGGCACAAGCGAAAAACGTGCAATCATCGTTGCGGTTAATTTGGAGACTCGAGCGATAACGGCGCTGGGTTACGACCCCGTAGTCATTGTCAGCGAGGCCACCGACGGGACCGTAGGTTTTGCCGCCACTGAGCGCGGGATAGCCACCGGGGTCACAGCAGGAAAAATCAACCGCATAACTGGGCTCGCATCGATCGATTTCAAGACGAATGATGGCGTCCAAATTTTCGATGGCGCCTGTAAGCGAGCCGAAAAGCTGTTTTAGCCAATCAACGTGCCCTCCCCTCGGTGAGCGTGGGTATTCGGGCCACGGGGTCGGAAAATGAAGAGCTTGTCGATCGTGTCAGCCGCAGTGGCGGCGCTGACCTTCTCCAGTGCTGCCACCATGCCGGTGCGCGCCGCTTGTGTGCAGGAGCTAACATGGGCAAAAGCGGCCAAGAGGCAGGTGATTAGGTTTTCGTAGCATGCAGGCTGACCGCTAGGATACCAGCGGCGGCTGCACCAAGCGCCAGGGACAGACCCATCACGCCTGAGCCGCGAAGCCACGCCCTGAATTGCCCGCCAGATTTCTTGGCACTCAAGGATAGCCTCGATAGCTTAGGGGATAATGCCGGGAGCACCGGGGAGTTTTCTCACGCTATCCGCGATAATTCCAGTCAGCTGCATGACGTTCTGACTGAGTTCCGCGTATTCCTCAACGTCGCGTTGAAGGTGATCGCAGTCGGCCTGTAGCTTCTTGTCTAAAGCCTGGAGTTCGCTGACGAGAAACTCAATTTCGCGCCTCGAGGCCTCAGATACCCGGCGCACAAGATGACCAAGACTGTCGGCCGCTATTTCGTCGTCTATAATTTCGTTTCGGTCTATAATTTCGTCTCGACGAATGGCATCGCTAGCACGTGTCAATAATTCGTGGATATTTCCCCCGACGTCTATATCTGATGACTGGCCGATTTTTGCAGATCCGTTCAGCTTGGCAGTTTCCATGATACGCACCCCTTACACC
>JBAPZR010000135.1:0-8956 GCA_049285335.1 Xanthobacteraceae bacterium
GATTTCACGACAGCAAATTTGGAACGGCGACGGAGGTTTGACGAACGCCTACGAGCTAACATGGGATCATCACCGGGGGTCTCCTTGCCCGGTAGCGCGGAGCAGATTCTATGGTCCATTGTCGAAAACAGTGACGATGCGATCATAACAAAGAGCCTCGACGGCATCATATCAAGCTGGAACAAGTCAGCAGAGCGGATATTTGGCTATACGGCTGAGGAAGCCGTCGGAAAGTCCATTACAATTCTCATTCCGCCGGATCGGAATGACGAGGAACCCGAGATACTTGCTCGTATCAGGCGCGGGGAGCGTATCGACCATTACGAAACGATCCGTCAGCGCAAGGATGGGATTTTGCTCAATATCTCCCTGACGGTCTCGCCCATCAAAAATGCTCAAGGCGAGATCGTGGGCGCGTCAAAAATCGCCAGAGACATTACGGAGGGAAAGCGGCGCGATGAGCATTTCGCGATACTTGCTCGCGAAGCCGAACACCGAGTCAAGAACGTACTGGCAACCGTCCAGGCTACCGTCAATCTTTCTCAATCTAAGACGCTCCGCGGCCTCAAAGGTGTAATCGAAGGGCGCATTCTGGCGCTCGCGAATGTCCACGCGCTGTTTGTCGAGTCGCGCTGGAAAGGGGCCGAGCTATCCAGCCTCGTTCAACGACAGCTTGCGCCTTATCTCCAGGACAACGCGCGCGCCCACATTGACGGTCCACAGGTGTTGTTAGAACCTAACACCGCTCAGACCATTGCAGTGATTTTGTACGAGCTTGCGACCAACGCGGCCAAGTACGGCGCTTTGTCTCGGGCCAAGGGCCGTGTTGAAGTCAAATGGTCGCTCGCGCTATACGACCAACTTAGACTCACTTGGACCGAGAAGAAGGGTCCGGTTGTCAAAAAGCCTACCCGTCGAGGCTTCGGTACCCACGTGATGGAAAGGATGATTAGGGAACAACACAAGGGTGACCTACGTCTCGACTGGCGAACAGAAGGTCTTGTGTGCGAAATTGTCCTTCGAACGTCGTGAGATTGATTCACCCCAAAAATGACAACAAAAAGATCGCCGAGGAAATCCGCGCCAAGCGCGAGGCCGAAATCCTCGCCTAGTCGATCTAGGGTCGCCGACGCGCTACCGCACCTTCGCCGAAGCCGCGCTGATTTATTTGGAAAACTTGCGGCGACACGCGCTTCCTCTCGACAAGGTGATCCGCCATTTCGGCACCACGCCGCTCGCTAGGGTCGATCAGGACGCCATCGATGTGGGCGGGCGCAAGTTCTACCCGAACACATCCGCGGCGACGCTCGCCTTGGCGGCCGGCATACTTGGCTCCGCGTCTCCTCAATGATACGCCTGATATCATCGCGCAAAGGCCGCGAGATTCCTACGCGGCCGCTGCGGCATTGGCTTTGTTCAACAAAGCTTCCGCCATCCGAATGCTGGCAATGTCAATGAGCCGCCCGTCAAGCGACACTGCGCCTTTTCCTTCCTTTGCGGCTTGATCCATCGCCTCCAATATCCGCTGCGCTTTCGTGACTTCCGCTTTTGACGGCGTGAAGACCTGATTGGCCAGCTCAATTTGCGAGGGGTGGATGGCCCATTTGCCTTCATAGCCGAGAACAGCCGCGCGCTTGGCGGCGGCGAGATACCCATCGCGGTCCGAAAAGTCGCCGAACGGGCCATCGATCGGCCGCAAGCCGTAGGCGCGGCAAGCGATCAGCATGCGGGTTTGCGCGGCGTGCCACTGGTCGGACCAGAAATAGTTTCGTCCACCCTCGGCATCCTTGTCGGCCAAAACACCGTAGTCGGGATTGACGCCGCCGATAACGGTGGTGCGTGCTCGCGTCGAGGCAGCATAATCGGCGACCCCAAATGACATCGCCTCGAGCCGCGGACTCGATTTGGCGATCGCCTCCACATTGGCCATTCCCAACGCCGTCTCAATCAGCACTTCGAAGCCAATGCGCTTTGTCCGCCTCTTGGCGGTCTCGATCTGGGTCACCAGCATATCGATCGCATAAACGTCGGCGGCCACTCCCACTTTCGGAATGAGGATCATGTCGAGGCGCGGACAAGTTTCGACGACATCGACGACGTCACGGTACATATAGTGGGTATCGAGACCGTTGATGCGGACCATCATGGTTTTGGTCCCCCAATCAACGTCGTTGAGCGCCGCGATGATATTGCGTCGCGCTTGCTCCTTGTCGCTCGGGGATACGGCGTCTTCAAGATCGAGGAAAATAATGTCGGCTTTGGATTTTGCCGACTTCTCAAAAAGAGAAGGGTTCGACCCAGGAACGGCTAATTCCGAGCGATGCAGCCGCGGCCGCGCCTGTTCAACGAGGGTGAAGCTCATGACAACTCCCTTTCCATGGATTCAGCCGGTGATGCCGAGACCGGCGGCGATGCAGTTGATTGATAGCAAGAGAGCCGATTTCAATTCTTCCCTCGCTTGCTGGTTTTGCGCCGTGCGAAACCGACGCAGGAGCTCAACCTGCTCCCGATTGACCTGATTGATGATCGGTAATCGGCTGTTGAGCCGCTCGCGATATTCCGGAAAGCGCTGTGCAATGTCATCGCTGCCGGTGATGCGCAGAATTGCATCACGCGTGAGCATGTATTCACTTTCGATCGTCGAGAAGATCGCCGTGCGCATCGCCTTGTCGGCGACCAGGCCCGCATATTGACCCGCTATGGAAAGGTCGACGAGGGTAAGAGTCTTTTCAACTTCGTCGATGATGAGCCGAAAGAGCCGCGACTCCGTGAACATGCGGTCAAGCAACTGCCTGCCGCGCTCGCCGCGAACCTCGAGGAAGCTCGCGAGACCGCTGCCCACACCATACCACCCGGTGATCGCATGGCGGTTCTGCGCCCAGGCAAACACCCACGGGATGGCGCGCAGATCGGCCAAGCTTTGTCCGCCGAAACGGTTGGCGGGTCGAGAGCCGATATTCAGCAATGAAATTTCCGCGAGCGGACTTGCCGCTTGAAAGTAGGTCACAAGATCAGGATCGCTCACCAACCGGTGGTAGACGGCGTGCGAAGCGCCCGATATCGCTTCGATGGCATCGTCGAATTCGGCTTTCGGAGTGAGCGCTTCTTCGCGCTCGGATTTCAACGCATGCTCGAACACGCTGCTGGCCAGAAGCTCAATCTGGTAGGCGGCGGTGCCGCGGTTGGCGTATTTGAACGACACCACTTCGCCCTGTTCGGTGACGCGAAAACGACCGCGGATCGATCCCGCGGGCTGCGCGGCAATGGCGCGGCCGGTCGGCGTGCCGCCGCGGCTGACCGAACCGCCGCGGCCGTGGAAAAAAGCGATTGCGATCCCGGACTCCTCGCCGAGCCGGGTCAACTTCGACTGCGCCTTAGCAAGCTCCCAGTTCGACGTCAGGAACCCACCGTCTTTGTTGGAATCGGAATAGCCGATCATGACTTCCTGGACGCCGCCCTGCCAGCGCGCGCTGCGCCTTACCAGTGGGATCTCCAGGAGCGAGCGCATGATCGCCGGCGCGGCGCGCAGATCCGCGACGGTCTCAAACAACGGCACGATCGGCACCGGACAGATCTCGACGCCGGCGGCGTCGAGGAAGAGGCCGGCCTCTTTCGCCAGCACGTAGGCGCCCAGAACGTCCGAGACGTGACGCGTCATGCTGAGGATAAAACTGCCGAAGGCCTCGCGATCGAGCTCAAGACGCACCTCGCCGACCAGCCTGAACATCGCCAGCGTATCTTCCGCTTGGTGCGGCAATCCGGCGAGAGCGCGATCGCCTTGACGCGGGCGGGCGAGTTCGGCGAGCAACCAAGCTTGCCATTCCTTGGATCTTGGGTCCGGCGGTTCGCCGCCGTCTTGAACGGTCGCTCGCCACAGCGCCTGAAGAGCTTGCGTCGTACGCGTGGTATTTTCCCGTAAGTCGAGACGCGCGGTGCCGAACCGGAACGTCTCCACCGCCCAGCGCACCGGGCGCACCAGGTTCACGGCAAGCGATGGGCACTTTGAATCGAGCAGAGCCTTTTCCAATGCACGCAATTCTCCGATCAACTCATCAGCGTTAGTGTAACGCGGCGGCGCAGTACCCCTCCCCTCAATCGACGAAGCCGACTGGCCGAGTTTGCGGAGTATGCAGGTCAAATATTGGCGATAGGGCTCTCCGGGATTGCGGGCGCTGATCCCGGCCGGATCGCCGCTTGCTTCGAGCGCGCGATCGAGTTCGTTTCTAAAGTCATCGGGAATTGCTTGGACTCGTTCGCTGATCGACAACACACGCGTCAATTCGGTGAGCCGGCGCTGGTAGTAATGGACGCCCGCAAGCGCGTGATCGCGCAATGCGTTGCGCGTCACCGTGTTGGTCACGAAGGGGTTGCCATCGTGATCGCCGCCGATCCATGAGCCAAACTGAAGAAACGGCGTCACCCCGAAACGCGCTTCGGGAAAGTATTGGCGCAGTGCGCGTTCGAAGGAGGAAAGCATTTCGGGAACGACATCGAACAAGGTCTCCTCGAAAAAATGCAGCCCCCAGGCGACTTCCTGTTCAATGGTCGATTTTTCGAGGCGCAATTCCCCGGTTGTCCATAAAAGCTCGATTTGGTCGCGTAGCGCCTCGACAAGATTGTTGCGCTCGCGCACCGTCCAACGCGGCGAGTCGAGTTCTCTGAGCAAGAGATAGATCTTGCGATGCTTCTCAAGCACGGTGACGCGTTTGGCCTCGGTAGGATGGGCCGTGATAACCGGCCGAATTCGCAACGATGCGAGACGGGATTGGATTGATTCCGCGGCAATGCCGGAGCGTGCGGCTTCGGACAGCACGTAGTCGAATGTTCCGCGCAGCCGGTCCCGGCCGCGTGAGCTTTCGATTTGCCGACGGCGGTGCATTGCCGCCGCTTGTTCGGCGATCGAGAGGAGCTGAAACCAGATCCCTTGCGCCTGAAGAGCACGCCCCATAAGCGCCGGGCTGTAATCGTGCGTCGTTGCGACACCGCGGAGCACCTTTTCGATCTCGGGTTGGCGGCAACGGGCGACATCGAGGAGAAGATCGAACAGGAAGTTGGCCGCCCCTTCGACCGAGGTAACGGTCGTGGTCGGCGGCGCATCCGGTCGCTGCTCTGCGTCCGCCGATTTTTCAATGTGCGGGATCATTGAATCGTTCTCGATCATCGAATCGCTGCGCGCTCTTTGCTTGAGTTTCACCGGTGCGAGCGCCGACACAGAATGTGGTCGTCGCGTAATGGATTTTTCTACGCCGGGATCAAGTGCGTTTTTTTCTCCGTCAAAACTTGCATGATTGTAGAGCCGAATTCGGCGGGGCTCGGCGCCACGGCTAGGCCGTAAGAGCGCATGATTTCAGTCTTCTCCGCCGCGCTGTCGCCGGCCGCGGAAATGATCGCTCCGGCATGACCCATGCGCCGGCCCTTCGGCGCGGTGAGCCCGGCGACAAAACCGACGACCGGTTTACTCATATTGTCCTTGATCCAGGCGGCGGCCTGCTCCTCTTGCGGCCCACCAATCTCACCGATCATCAGAACGGCCTCGGTCTCATCGTCCTCTTCAAAAAGCGCGAGATGATCGAGGAAGGAACTGCCATTGATCGGGTCGCCACCGATGCCGACGCTCGTTGAAATGCCGATGCCGACCGCCTTCATCTGCGAGGCGGCTTCGTAACCAAGCGTGCCCGATCGCGAGACGACCCCAACCGGGCCGCGAATATAAATGTGCCCTGGCATGATCCCGAGCATCGCCTTCCGTGGACTGATGATTCCGGCGCAGTTGGGACCGACCAGCATGGTGCGCCGCTCTTTCGGGTAGCGCATCAGGTAGCGCTTCACCCGGATCATGTCTTGTGCGGGAATCCCGTCCGTGATCGAGCAGACAAGACGTATTCCGGCGTCCGCGGCTTCCATGATCGCGTCCGCAGCGAAGGCCGGCGCCACGAAGGTGATGCTCGCCGTCGCTCCGGTCGCCTTTACCGCCTCTTTCATCGTGTCGAAGACAGGTACGCCGAGATGGCTTGTGCCGCCTTTGCCGGGAGTAACGCCGCCGACGACCTTGCTGCCGTAGTCGATCATCTCCTTGGCATGGAAAGTGCCCTTGTCGCCGGTGATTCCCTGCACGACGATCGGCGTCTTTTCATCAATAAGGATACTCATCGCTTGGTCCCTCGAATCAAACCGTGGCGGCCGCGAATTCGTTTGTGTGTTTGCATGCTGCGACCGCTTTTTGCGCGGCATCGGCGAGGCTGTCGGCGCTGATGATCGGGATTTCGCTTTCGGCGATGATCTTGCGGCCCGCTTCGACATTGGTTCCGGCAAGACGCGCGACGAGCGGAACGTCAATGGATGTCTCTCGGCAGGCTTGCACAATGCCTTGAGCAACCCAATCGCACCGATTGATTCCGGCGAAGATGTTAACGAGGATCGCGCGAACGTTCCGGTCCATCAGGACCAGCCGGAAGGCCGTGGCAACGCGGTCGGCGGAAGCGCCGCCACCGACATCGAGAAAATTCGCAGGACTTCCGCCGGCGTGTTTAATCATGTCCATGGTTGCCATCGCCAACCCCGCTCCGTTGACGATGCAGCCGATTTCGCCGTCGAGGCCGATGTAGTTCAAATTGTGCTCGGCGGCTTGCGCCTCGCGCGGGTCTTGCTGGGACGGATCCTGCAAGTCAGCCAAGTTGCGTCGCCGGAACATGGCGTTGTCATCGAACGACATCTTGGCGTCGAGTGCGACGATGCGATCGTCTTTGGTGAGCACGAGCGGATTGATCTCGAGCATCGTCGCGTCGCAATCGCGGAAAGCGCGGTAAGCGCCCATGATCGTCGTCACCAACCGCGCCACCTGCTTGATATTGAGGCCAAGCTGAAACGCCAGTTCGCGCGCCTGAAATGCCTGCATTTCGACGGCGGGTTCGACAATGACCTGAAGGATCGCTTGCGGATCGGTCTTGGCGATCTCCTCGATGTCCATCCCGCCGTAGCGGGACGCGACCACACGCACCCTTTCCACCTTTCGATCGAGGATGAATGCGAGATAAAATTCCCGCTCGTATGGATCGGCCACTTCGATATAGATGCGCTGAACGGGTTTTCCTTCGCGACCGGTCTGAGCCGTGACGAGCCGTTTGCCGAGCAGAGTGCGCGCAGCTTCATGGACTTCGTGATAGGTCTTGCAAATTTTGATCCCACCGGCTTTGCCGCGCCCACCGGCGTGAATTTGCGCCTTCACGGCCCAGTGCCAGCCACCCAATTCCGTTGCGGCATAGACCGCCTGATCTGGGCTAAATGCGATGGCGCCGCGCGGGATCGCCACACCAAAATTGGCCAATAATTCCTTCGCCTGATATTCGTGGACGTCCATTCCGCCCTCCTTGCAACGTCTGGCTTCCGCTGCAACGCCTCCGACGGAAGCTGTTCTCATTCCGCCCGCTGCCCGTCGGCGAAAATTCGATCCGTCGTTGCTTGCGCGTGGGTGAAGACATTGATGGCAGCGCTCCGCAGCTCATATCCAGCGCCGACAGCAAAACTGGCGGCCGCCGATGACGTTACGACTGCCTTTCCCAGCGGCTGCGCTGTCGAGGCTGATCGTCAGGCGTTCTGCGGATCATCGTCAGACCTCCTGTTTGGACCGTTTCCTTGCCCTTCAGCCGCCGTTCGGCGTGTTAAGCCCAGGGGTATCATCAAAGATCGGGCAAATCTCAACTTTTCGAGTTTATGTGTTTGATGTTTTCATTTCAGACTTATGTTTTTGTAAACTTGTATGTGCAGCAGCAAAGGTCGCCGCAGGAGGCCAATGCGATGTAGCGGTCCACCGCCTCGCAAGCGCTATCACGCAATCACTTCAGGAAATCCCGAATGCTTTGGGCGATTTCGCGAGCGTGCGTTTCCAGCGCGAAGTGGCCGGTGTCCAAGAAGCGGACAACCGCGCGAGGATTGTCGCGTTTGAACGCTTCGGCACCAGGCGGCAGAAAGAACGGATCGTTCTTGCCCCATACCGCCAAAGTCGGCGGCTTGTGTGTGCGGAAATATTCCTGGAATGATGGATAGAGCGCGACGTTGCTCCGGTAATCGCCGAACAGGTCGAGCTGGATTTCATCGGCGCCCGGACGGGCCAAGTAAAAGTTGTCGAGGTTCTGGCCGTCCGGCGACACGATCGTTGGATCGGGCACGCCGTGCGTATACTGCCAGTGCGTCGTCTGTGGCGTGAGAAAGGCGCGGAGAGCTTCTCGGTTCGCCTCCGATGGGTCTTGCCAATATGCCCGGATCGGAGTCCAGCCCTCACTGAGACCTTCCTCATAGGCGTTGCCGTTCTGTGAGATGATCGCCGTGATCCGCTCAGGGTGGCGCACGGCGAGCCGGAAGCCTGTCGGCGCGCCGTAGTCAAAGACGTAGACCGCAAACCGATCGAAACCGATGACTTCGGTAAACCGTTCGATCACGCGGGCGATGTTGTCGAACGTGTAGCTGAATTTATCGCGCGGTGGCATGTCGGACCGACCGAAACCAGGAAGGTCCGGCGCGACGATATGAAATTTGTCGGCGAGAAGCGGGATCAGATCGCGGAACATGTGACCCGCGCTCGGGAAGCCATGCAGCAGTAGTAGCTTCGGCACATCGGCCGCCCGCGCCTCGCGATAGAAGACCTTGAAGCCGTCGACGTCGGCCGTGCGGTATTTGGTGGGCGTCATCAAAGCCTCCTCTCTCTGCTCGCAAACTTCAGCCGTAAAACGAAGACGGTCATCGTGTGCCCGCCATTAGCACAACGTCCCCATCCAGCCGGCGATGGCCTGCCCAATCTCGTCCGGCGAATCTTCCTGGACGTAATGGACTCCCGCGACCGTCACCACGGTCTGCGCTGGCAGCTTGCGGGCGAAGTCGAGATTCGCGCCGCCGGCGATAAGCAAACCGGGCTCGGCCTTCACGAACAGCTTGGGCACATTGCTCGTCGCCAACCAATCCG
>JBAPZR010000136.1:0-7900 GCA_049285335.1 Xanthobacteraceae bacterium
CGCCGTCCCCTATTCCAACCCCAACAACTACGTGAAAGTCTCAGGCCGCCTCGCCGAGCAATTGGCCAAAACGGAGAAGAACGGCGCCATCTGGGCGAACCAGTTCGACAATACCGCCAACCGCGACGCACATGTCGAAACGACGGGGCCGGAAATCTGGCAGCAGACCGACGGCAAAGTTGACGGCTTCGTCTGCGCGGTCGGCACCGGCGGTACGCTTGCTGGCGTAGCCATGGCGTTGAAATCGCGCAACAAGAACGTGCGCATTGGACTTGCCGACCCGATGGGCGCGGCGCTCTACAGCTATTACACAACCGGCAAGCTGAAATCGGAGGGTTCATCGATCACCGAAGGGATCGGCCAAGGCCGTATCACCAAGAATCTTGAAGACGCGCCGATCGATGTCGCCTATCAAATTCCAGATGCCGAAGCGATACCGTTCATTTTTGAGCTGCTTGAGCACGAAGGCCTGTGCCTGGGTGGTTCGTCCGGCATCAACGTCGCGGGCGCGGTTCGGCTCGCCAAGGAACTCGGTCCGGGCCATACCATCGTGACGATCCTTGCCGACTACGGCACGCGTTATCAATCGAAGTTGTTCAACCCCCAATTCCTGCACGAGAAGAATTTGCCGGTGCCGCAATGGCTCGAGCGCAAGCCGAAGTTCAAGGTTCCGTACGAATGAACCCGATCAGCGCACTCGCGTTGACTTATCGAGATAATAAAACATGCCGAGCTTGAACGAGAATATTTCGCCCTCACCCAGCCGATGGCTCGTCTCAACGGAATGGATGGCTCAGCATCTGCGCGACCCCAATGTGGTGCCGGTCTACAGTTCGTATTATTTGCCGGCGCAGAAAATCGACGGTCACGCCGAATACCGCAAGGGTCACATCCCCGGCGCAGTGTTCTTCGACGTCGAAGCGGTCAGCGACCATTCGACCGACTTGCCGCATATGCTGCCGGGAACAACGCAATTCGGCGAGGCGGTTGGCGCGCTTGGCATCGGCGACGGCGATACCGTCGTGGTCTACGACAGCCTCGGCCTGTTCTCGGCGGCCCGCGTGTGGTGGACGTTTCGCCTGTTCGGCGCCAAATCGGTGTACATTCTCGACGGCGGACTGCCGAAATGGAAGTCGGAGGGTCGCCCGCTTGAACCCGGTGAGGCTAAACGTGCACCCAAGACATTCCGTGCCGAGATGAACGTTGCGGCCGTGGCGCTTCTTGACGACGTGCGCATGGCGCTCGCCAACGAAAGCGTGCAGATCGTGGACGCGCGCTCGGCCGAGCGCTTCGCCGGAAAGGCACCCGAACCGCGGCCGGGCCTGCGCTCGGGCCACATGCCGCGCTCGTTCAACGTGCCTTACGAGCGGCTCATTGAAAACGGCCGCCTCGTTTCGCGCGACCGTATCGCCGTGGCGTTCACCAGCGCCGGCGTCAATCTCGACAAACCGATCATCACAAGCTGCGGCTCCGGCGTCACCGCCGCCATTCTGACCTTCGCACTCGATTCGCTCGGCAAAGAGGCGAAAGGCCTCTACGATGGCTCCTGGGCAGAATGGGGCGCGCGCCCTGACCTGCCGATCGAACGCGGCTGATCCCCGGAAACCTAAAATGGCAGCGGCAAAACGCGTCGCTCTGATCACTGGCGGGGCGAAAGGCATCGGCCGCGCCGTTGCGCGCCGTCTCGCATCTTCGGGATGGCGACTAGGCATCATCGATCTTCCCGGAAGCGGGCTGCAGCGCGCTTCTTCGCGCGGCCGCAACGTCGCGAGCATCGAAGGCGATGTGCGCGACGAGGCATTCATTGCTGAGGCCGTCGAAGCCCTGCTCCGGCAATTTGGTCGTCTCGACGGTGTGGTTTCGAATGCCGGCATCATGAAACGCATATCGGCCGCCTGCGCTGTTGAGTCTACGCTAGTGGAATCAGCGGCTTAGTCTGTGTCGCTCGCACATTTCATGTCGCAGCATGTTGCGTTTTGTTCACTCTATTTTCCCAGTATTTCCGGGCATTACCGAAATCTGTCGGCAACTCCAAGCGACATGGATGCGACATAACATAAGATGGAGCCGGCGGCCCTAATGCAACGTCCCGCCCTCCGGCATGAACGGCCGCAGCAATGGAATCATAGCAACGGCGCGCTCTGGATATGGCACGCTGGTTTGCTTGGCTATCTGCTCCATTGCCGCCCGCAGTTGAACGATGTGGGGCTCGCGGCTGGCATCAATGTGCCTGAATAGCTCGACGAAGGTTTCCCAGCTCGCCTCCGCTACAGATGAGCAATGATTTCCCCTCGCCTCCCCTTCGCTGATGAATGCGCCAAGGATGGTCATTGCCTATCAGTCGATCGGATAATCAGCCGGTGCAGCCGTTCGTGCTTCTCTCTGACTGTGCCGGCGCCCCGTATGATTGCCCGAATCAATGGACGCATCTTCCAGGCATACATGTCGAACGTGCCGGCGTTAGCGATGCTGAGTAATGTGCGCTCCAAAATATCGAAGCTATTTTGCACCCAGCGTCCTACTTCATCGCTTTCCGTCGCTGATGCCCAAGGTTCGACGTGCGCCAGCTCATTTAGAAAGCCGGCGAATTCGTGGGAATACGGGACGGGCTTGGTCTTGCGTTCGCTGTCGCTATCCACTGTCAGTATTCTTCGGTGCCGTCAGCTTTGCGTTCTGCCGCCCGCCGTTCGTTACAGTCGGCAAGTTCTTTCTTCATGCGAGCAAGGTTTTTGTCGTAGTCCGGCTCGTTTACGCCCCATTTTTCGTATGCGGCAACACTTTGCGCAGTCTGGTTGCCAGGTGTGCCAAGACCCTGTTCCATCGGCTTTCCTGTCCGGTCGCGCTTGAACCCCTCGCCATATACGTCGACCAGTGCACGTTCATTTGCTTTACGCCGGATTTCTTTTGCAACCGCTTCCGGCGTATTGTGTTTTATTTCGTCCAGCAGTTTAGCTTTTGCAACGCTCCAGGCCATGAACTCACCTACCTTTCTGTGGTGTGACGGGTAACGAAATCATTATCTCTAGTGCGGACTTGGTTCTCACCGCATCCTTGTCGCCATCAAGCCAGCGCTTCATGAAGGCCTTGTCGCGCTTCAGCGCAGCCAGGTGCCTGCGCGCCTGCTCTTGCTCTTGGGCTGTGACGCTACTTTGAATGGGCATCGTCTTTGACCGGCGCCGCAAGAATCATATTCAGCAGCAACGCCTCTTGCCGGACTTCGGGGTCGCTGCGGAAATACTTGGCAACCCATTCGGGATCCTGCTTGCGTGCATCTAGTCTTTCCCGAGCAAGTCGGCGCTCGAGTGGATTGACCGGCGCATTGGTGCGCAGTTCTTCGACTACCTCTTCCGGCAGGTTTTGGCCGCCAGCACTCAAGGCCCGATCCACCAGCTCGTCGCCAGGTGTGACCGGCTTGGGCGGCGGTTGCGAGATGGCATCGGTTATTGCCTTCCACTCGGCGCTAAGTTGGAGGTCCCCTTGGAGAATCTTGTCGCGAAGTTCGCCAGAGGCGAGGATTTCGGCTTTGCGCGAGACTGCCATGTCGTAACTCATCGGCGCAACGGCCGGCATAACGGGTGACGGCGTTACGGGTGACGCTGCAACGCCCAGGTCTGCAGCGGCGGCGGATGCGGGAATATCGTCGCTCATCACGCAGCCTCCACAGGTTCGACCGGGGCGGACGGTAACGGCGCCTCGCGCAATATCTCCAGATACCTGTCGGCCGCCTCCTTGAGTTCGACCGCAATATGCTCTGTCCGGACGCGGGCTTCACTGAGCCTGATGTCCGCAGTTCTCTTGTTCAGGTCGAGCGCGATGATGATCTGATTAAGTAGGGTATCGACCGGCTGCAGCGGGCTGAACCGATCGCCTACGTAGCTGCCGAATAAGTCGGTGCGCCACTTGTTGTGGAACGGGAGATTCCTGGTCTCTTTGTAGGATGCGTAAGCGTCACCGAGTTCTTGAAGCAAAAACACAATATGTGCCGCAGGCTCGTACCTGTACTTGAGGTAATCCTTAGCAAAGGCATCTACTGCCTTAGCCCTCTCGGCAAGCCGGTCCTGGGTCCGTTCGCGCTTTTGCTTGGCATCCAATGCGCGGATTGTTTCTTGTGTCGCGGCAATCAGCCGTTCCGTCCTGCCTATCTCGGTGTCCACTTCAGCCAGGGCAACGGCGTCGTCTGCTGCGGTAATCAATTCTGCCCTGCGGTTACGCAGGCTAGTCAGCTTCGCCGCAGATTCGCTCGACAACTGAGTTGCTTTGCGGATCGCGGCGGCAGTGTCAGGCCGGAGGGTTGGCAATTTCATCTGTTGTCCTTGGCTGTGTTAGTTCTCGGTCCCGGCGCTCCTGCTCGGTCCACTGCAATTCGGCAACGGTATTGGTGAGTATGTCGCGAACAAGCTCGGCCACGCTTTGCTCTGCCGTTTCGGCCAAACTCTGCAACTCTGCCTGGAGTTGAGGGGCAATGCGGACGCTCAGATAGGAACTGCGTCCACGCTTCGGTTTGTAAAACACGCTATCGCCACGGTTATTGCGGCCAAGGCGGCCCTTCTCTTGCGCGTCTCTGGTATTATCGGCCTGCGTGCCAAGGAAAAGATGATCTGGATTGCAGCACGCCCTTACATCGCAGGCGTGGCAAACGAACATGCCATCAGGAATCGGGCCGTGCTTTAGCTTCCAAGCCCACCGATGCGCGGCAAACATCTTGCCCCCACGCTGCAGCCGGCCATAGCCCCAGATCGACTTGGCGCCGATCCAGATGTGGCAGCCGCTCTCCTTGTCCACTTTGATGTGCCGCTTGAAAATATCGGGCGGCGGTTTTGTTCTCCAAGCCATGCCCCCGTTCTACAGCGGGGTTGGTAGCGGGCAACGCACTACAGAATGTCACTCATAATCCGCTCCTTGGCGCAGGCTATGGCGGCAGCGGGTTCGATGCTGGATGGGTTGCTATTAACTCAGCCACTAACCAATCGTGCAGCTTGCGCCTATATCAAACGATGTATTGAGTGCGTGAGGAGTATCGAGTTTGTCCCGCCCGAACTGGCAACGGCCATTGCCGCGGCCGCTAAAGATCCCGACCGTGATGACCCTGACCACGCTCGCCGACATACGCGAGCTGGTGGAGCGGCATCTGCCGGCCGAATGCCGGGGGCGGGAGACCTGGCGGCATGTTGCGGCCCAGATGAATGCGGCCGCTCGGGGCGGCGATATCAATGGAGCCGTGATTGCCTTGAGGCTAGTCTTGCAGCTAGAGCGCGTGCCGTGCCTGCCGCAGTGAGGGTGATGGCCGTCGTGGTAAGGGTAGCGGTCGCCGGGTAGTGTCCTAATGCGCGTTACGCCAGCAATGGCAGCCAACGTGACTAATCGGGTATGGTCGCAAGAGGAATTGGTGGACCGGACCTCAAAGTGAGGGCAGTAAAATGGTATGGCGCGTCACCACAATTCACGACGGCACGGCACGCCATGACCCCGTCGCATATATCACCAAAGACGACGCGCTAAAGGTCATTAAATCATCACTCGACAAGGGTGTGATAGATTCGGCTTACATCGTGGACCCTTATTCGAATACGGAGGATTGGGCTGCAGTCAAAAAGGCGCTCGGATTATCCTGATGGGCAAATTAGGACACTACCCGTCGCCGTCGTGATCGACCTAGTAATCGGGTTCGTGCTATCTGGGCTGCTCGTTGATTTTCTGCCATGACGCGCCGCTCCCCTCAGCCGTGGTCGATCGAGGACACAAACAGCAGCAAAGCCGCCGGGATTCTGAAACCGACGGCTTTGCCTTGAGATTATCCAAAAACTGTTCCGGTGCGCTTAGGGAGCCTCGCCCTCCCTCGCCATGCATGCGACGTAACTGTCGGAATCAAACTTGATCCCTTCAGTGCACTTTTTGAGAGCCTCCATGCGACGCTTGTTGAGGATCATCTTGTCGCCGACATAGTAATCACCCTGCTCGTTTCTTTTTAGTTGACCAGCGCTTTCGTGTACGACCGTTGTCGGGCCAGGTGCGTAGTAGTCGCCCCCCGGTTGAGCTTGCACCGGCCACGCGAAGGACAATGCAACAAATGATGCCAGCAACAACTTTCCGGTGACATTCATCTTAAATCCTTCCTTGTTTATCGCCCCGAATTTTTATCTTAGCGCGCTATTGAGCTGATGAGGAGTACCGAGTCTGGCCCGGCGCGAAGCGAGTTCGACTTGTCGCGAGGCTTTTGGGTCATAAAATATTTCAGCAGAAAACCATTATCCGTTGGGGCGCTGCGGTAATCGGCTTCGCCGCCTTCGGCGCAGTCGTGCTCTACTTCGCCACTGGCTCGCTCCTCTATTTGTTGCACAATACGTCATGACGTTGTCCCCCGGCATCAGCCGCGACACCCGCCGCTTTCCGCCGCCCTGGTCGATCGAGACCTTTTTCATTGGTGATACCTGCACTCGAATCATAGTAAAACGCGAGCGCACCAGGCTGAGGGAGCTCTCATGGCGCTATTAGCGATCTTCTTCATAGTCACGATTGGATACGTGCTGCTTGGGTCGTACGCTCTCGCGGAGTGATCTCGTCTCCTGTGTGGCGCATGCTTGCGCCTGGTCCTGCAGTTCGATGCGTAGGCGCCGCCGATACGAAAGCCCGCTAGCCATCTTACGCCGTGAGGTCATTTTCGCGGCGGTGGCTTTGGCAGTGGCCCTGTCTGGCGTGTTGATCATCCATTTTTTGCGGTCCCCTTGACATTCAAGGAGCCCGGCCGGAGCGATCGGCCGCCAAGCTGTTGGCAAAGGATGAGGCTCGGCGGATTGCGGCGAGTTTCGCGAAGCTGCCGGAGCTGTTGGCAAAGAGAAAAGCCCCGGGAGCCAACCGGGGCTTCGTCAAGGCCGCAACCACTGAACCGATTTTACTTCAGCGCGTTGGACACGGTCTGGAACGTGCCACTCAGGTTTGCTCCAAGAGCCTGCACGGTGGCGATAATAACAACCGAAATGCCGGCGGCGATCAGTCCGTATTCGATGGCGGTCGCGCCCGAATCTTCGCGAACGAACCGCTTTACAATTGCCTTCATTTGACTACTCCTTCTGATGCGCGTTTGACAGATGTTTTCTCGTGTCGCCCGTCACAGTTAAAAGACCAATCCGTTTCTTGTTTATGAATCTTGGCCACACTAAGCCAAGACTCTTCGACGCGAACAACGGTCCGTTTGTAAAAATGATAAAATAAAATGCTTATTTGCCTTGCAATTACGGCAAACGATTCCGACGTATTATTTGAGCGCGTTCGAGACGGTAGCGAACGTGCCATTCAAATCCGCCCCGATCGCCTCTGCAGCGGCTAGGAATACGATCGAGACGAAGACCGCGATGAGGGCGTACTCGATAGCAGTTGCTCCCTGCTCATCGTGAAGATACCGCCGTATCGTTGATTTCATTCGACGCTTCCTTTCCCAGCCTTTTTTGGATCGCGCCGTGTCTCGTGTAAGTCCATTTGTGGGCTCGTGGCCCAGGCTCTGCGGCGCGAATTATATATTCCGTACATTCCGTCGTCGTCCAAAATGCTCCGGTGGCATCGGCGGAACCTTCCTTTGCACCTTTTGCTGAGCGCAAGCGTATCGAGCGATCTTCTGATTGCGAGGATTACGCCTACGGGCAACAATCTTGGGCAAAAAATACGGAACGAGGCATGCGAGTACCAGGGCGAGCAAAATACCTGCAATAGTGTGCACAGCACGCAATCCTAGCCATCAGCCACAGAGTTACGATCTTCGACTAAATTGGTGATAACCACCTTAAATTGATCAGTAAAATACCGAGCGCTTTTCAGTGGAGGAGTGACGCTCCTTGTCGCGGCACTAATCATACTATTCAATGCAACTAAACATGGCCGCGTTCAATAAGCTGACTCGAAAATAGGC
>JBAPZR010000137.1:0-2518 GCA_049285335.1 Xanthobacteraceae bacterium
AACAAATGGAACTTTCCGGGGGTCTCGTGTTCACAAAACGACTCGGCTCTGTGGATAACTCGCGGAGCGCGACTGCTGCAGCCCCGTAAGGCGCTATTCTTTCCTCGTCGGACTTTGTCTCTGCGAAAGTGCAACTTCGCCGCCGGTCCCGAAGCAGCCTCTGACCCGACGGTCTCTTGTGTAAGTGGCTATGAATCCTTGGCGCTGCCGGCTCCTAAGCCGCAGGTAAGCCAGAGGGCTCCCGGGGGTTTGCACGGCGTACACGCCTGAAACGGGATGCACTTTATGGCTGAAAACAATCATCTCTCCTACCGCGGTCCGACCGCGGCTCGCAACGTTTCAACGCCGCCCCGCGAGCAACCGGACGACCCACTTGCCGAATTGGCGCAGCTCATCGGCCAATCCGTGACGATGAATGATTTGACCGGCGATACCAGACGTTTCACTTCGGCAGGAAGCCGATCGAGGCGCAAATTTAATCCGCCCACTCAGCACGGCTGCGACACGCCCGACAGTGTTCTTCTGGAAACGAGTGAAGAACAATATTCAGTGTCCGAACAAGGCAGCTACGATTTCGATCCGCCAAACGACACTCACGGTGATAGACGCTACGAACCACTGCCGCGAGCGCCTGCATCACGCCAATCTCGCTCCGCTTGGCATGAGCACGAGCCGCAATCGCATCCAGATACAGCAGATCTGTACGTCGAGTCATCGGGCGGCAGGTATGACGAATACGAGGATCAATCGCACGACCAACCGGACAATTATGCTTACGGTCAGGACTACGAAGAGGACCCAAAGCCGCGCCTCCGGGCTAGATTTATCTTTGTCGCTGCGGCCTTCGGGTTAGCGCTGCTCGGCAGCGGAGGTGCATTTGTCTACCGCGCCCTGTTGGCAGATTCGATCGTGCCGCCGCTGTTGTCGACCATCAAGGCGGAAGGCAGCCCAAACAAGATCACCGCTTCCCAAGGGAGCGCTCCCCCTCAATCGGATGCCGATAAAGCGGCTTCGAGCGCAGAGGAGCGGCCGGTGGATGCGCCGCCGCCCGTGAGCACGGCACCCCAACCAGTGTCCACCCCTCCGAGCTTTCCCGAACCGCCGCCAGTTCCTGGACCCGGCGCGGCGTCGGTATTCCCGACGACGCAGCCCGCGCCTGTGGCGCGCGAAAACAGCTTCAACAGTCCGCCCGCCACGCCTGCTCCTCTAATCCCGAGCGCCAATCAAGCGGCCGCCCCCGACACGCTGACACCCACACCGGCTTCACCGACGAAGCCGGGACCGAAAAAGATCCGCACTGTCGCGATGCGGACCAATCAGCCGAACGCGGCCGACTCCGCAGCAAGTCAGCCGCAGAGCGTCGCTATACGGCCGCCACCTCAGCAGCGAGTCACCAAGCCGTCTGATACGAATGCGCCGCTCTCGATTGTGCCCTCGTCGAACGATGCAGCGACGGCAGCAGCGGGATCCGCGCGTACTGCTCCGCTGGCCCACCCGGCGCCGGTCGGCAAACCGGGTGCAACGGAGATTGCTTCCACAGCGCCAGCGGCATCCGGCGGAGGCTACGCGGTTCAGGTCTTGTCACAACGCAACAAAGAGGGACTACAGTCATCCTTCCGCGTGCTGCAAGCCAAATATCCCAAGTTGCTCGGCGGTCGTGAGCCCACGGTGCGCCGCGCCGATCTGGGTGCAAAGGGCATCTATTACCGCGCGATGGTGGGTCCCTTCGCCTCTGCCGAACAGGCCAATGAATTGTGTTCTAGCCTCAAAGCCGGGGGCGCGAGCTGCATCGTCCAGAAGAATTGATCAAATTGTGACTTTCCAGCAACGCTTACGAAAGATCGTAACTGTTCGCCGACGAAATAGATTGACGACTACGGGCTCCAAACGGACCATACTGGGGCTTCGAGCTTGTTGGCTTCCGGGGGATGCTGATCGGCCCGAAGCGTCTAGCAGCGATAGAAAACTCGCCGGGGAGTCCTCATCTTCCCGGCAATTTTCTTTGGCGGCACGCGATCACTGGCGATAGCAACAAGCTTCGCTGGGTCGGAAGAAGACCAACGGATACTTGGCAGGCACAACCACTAAACTTAATACCCTTGCCAAATAGTCACGGCCCATCCGATAGCCACGGCCGTGGCAATCCACCACGTCGTGGTAAACTGAGCGCGACGAAATTTGTACTCGCCTTTTTTGCTTTCCACGGTCATCGCTCCGCTTTTGTAACGGTACTTGGCATTCGCCTTAATATGGAAACGCCAGTTCGTTCATTCGCTCAATTTACGCCAGTCGAGTGTTCATTTCTGCCACGACACTGAGAATGCGCGTCTCGCGACAGCGCAGATACATTAGGCCGACTGTCAGCCTATGTCTGTGGCGCGTCTGCAACGAGCCAGAAAAATCGGGACATGTTGCGCGTCTGCAACGGACCAGAAAAATAACGAATTTACTCATCGAAATCTGCTGTCTGAGCGGCCGGCTGATGCTATTCGATCACGTGTTCAGACTGGGTGCGAGT
>JBAPZR010000138.1:0-1920 GCA_049285335.1 Xanthobacteraceae bacterium
GGACAATTCAGCGTACGGTCATCTTTATTGTAAGCGAGCGGGAATCCCTTATGTGGGCAGACAGTGGAGAAGCCAACGATGTCGCCGTCGGCCCCAACGCCGGAGGGAACGCGCGTGCCGAGTTTAATGATGGCACCCGGTGCATCGGCGTCGGGATATGCGACACTTAAAGGCTCATTGACCTTAAGATCATTCACATTGCCGAGCCGGTTTGATGGATAGACAACAGCTGTGCCCGTCTGCGCGGCCTTCGCCGGCAGACCCATCGCCGCCGAAGCAGCGGCGCCAACTGCCGCTACGCTGGCAGTCGTCAGAAACTTGCGGCGACCTACGTCCACAAGCTTATCGCAGTGAGTTGTCATGTTTTCCTCCCGGAGTGACGGTTCGCTAGAAGCGCCGGACAACACAAGCCGCCGGATTGAGGGACATGTTCCCCACCATCCAAGCGACTGGCTAAGAGCAGTTGTCATTAAACTGTCATCTCCGCGTGAGACGACAATATGTCGAGAATTCTGGAAATAATCATAGTATGCTTCGTCGGGACTGTCATCCGGCCGCTTGACGCGGTCGAACAGGAACTACCTGAGGCTTAGGTATATGAACAAAGATAGATTGGCTGTGGTTGGCCATATCGGACCCGAGCAAAGCGGAGACACATTGTCAGCGCCGCATGCGCTCGCGGCCCTCGCGGCGCTCGGGCAGCCGACTCGGCTTGAGATTTTTCGGGTGCTCATGCGGGCTGAACCTGGGGGCCTTCCCGCCGGATCAATCGCCGATTTGATCCAACTGCCGCACAATACTTTATCAGCGCATCTCAGCATTCTTGCCAGATCGGGACTCATCCGCGGCACACGCGACGGCCGTTCCATAATCTACCGTGCTGATGTCGATGGCATGCGAGCGTTGATTGCATTTCTCGTGACTGATTGTTGCGACGGCCATCCGGAGCTCTGCGACCTTGAGTCGGCGATACGTGCTAAATGCGGATGCGCGCCAACTGGTAAGAAAACTCAGAGCAAACGACATGCGTAAAGATGCGGACACAGACCCCCACAGAGACCCTTACAATGTTTTATTCCTCTGCACCGGAAACTCGGCTCGTTCTATCATGGCCGAGGCGATCCTCAATCGCGCCGGGCAAGGCAAGTTCCGAGCATTTTCGGCAGGAAGCCAACCGAAAGGCCAAGTCCACCCTTATGCACTCGATTTGCTCAGGAAGCTGCATTTCGACGTGACTGGAGTGCGGTCTAAGAGTTGGAAGGAATTTTCGCGTCCAGACGCGCCAAAGCTCGATTTTGTTTTCACCGTCTGTGATAACGCTGCGAAAGAGGTATGCCCAGTTTGGCCAGGGCAACCGATGACCGCGCACTGGGGCGTTCCTGATCCAGCAGAAGCTACCGGCGATGAAGTACTAGTGCGGCTTGCGTTCGCTGATGCTTTTCGGATGCTTTCCAATCGCATCAAAATCTTCGTCAGTCTGCCACTCCGCTCGCTGGATCAACTGACATTGCAAAAACAACTCGACTCAATCGGCAAGACAAAGGACGCCGACACTAAACCAGCCTCGGCTGCTTGATGGTTGAAGCTCCTGCACCACTGCCGCGGCGCCTACTGGCCGAAGGTGTCGGTACGGCTCTCCTCGTTGCGACCGTCGTTGGTTCGGGAATCATGGCCGAGCGTCTCGCCGGGGGTAATCAGGCTATCGCATTACTCGGAAATACCATCCCGACCGGCGCGATCCTCGTCGTGATCATCGCCATTTTTGGGCCGGTTTCGGGAGCGCATTTTAACCCTGCAGTATCACTCGTCTTTGCGGCTCGTGGCGAAATGCCCTGGCGCGAGTTGATGCCGTATGTGGTCGTCCAATGCGCGGGAGGCGTCGCAGGCACTATTATCGCGCATCTGATGTTTAACCTCGCA
>JBAPZR010000139.1:0-2253 GCA_049285335.1 Xanthobacteraceae bacterium
ATATGCCCCATCGATTACGGTGACTGAGCAAAATTGCTCACTGTGAAACGGCTGTGGCAAACCTACGCTCTGGCTCACAAGCGGATGTGACGTCGGCAGCGGAGATGCCGGGCCCGATGTCACGGTACCGACAGATGGAACGAACGGTGGTCGCTGCGGCCTTGATGACCACTTCGCCCGCATCAGTGAATTTGATGGCATTGCCGACAGGATTGATAAGGACTGCGTCACGCGCCGCCCGTCACCGCGGGGCTCAATGTTTTCCTGATCCTGCAGACGCTCGGCGTGCCGATTCCCGGATTTTCCGATGTCGTGCATAGCGCCGAATTGGTGGGTGCGTAGACTGCCTCAAAGTTCCACTCGGGTAGGATCCGCGACGCCGCCAAGACGGAACGATTATGCCGATGTGAGCGGGAGCCTCGTGAAATCTAATGAACAGACCGCAGATTAGCGCGACTGCGACCGCAAAAACTCATTAAGCGCCTTTTTCCCCAACGCCTTCCGTAAATCCGATTAAGAAATTCCGAAGTGTCGCGCAATTCTCGACGGTGTGACACCCGCTCTAAAAGCGGCGCGAATGGCGTTTAACTTTCCCTGTGTCAACGGAACGGAAACAGCCTCGATCCGTCACTTAGGTCGTTGCCTCGAAATCACAGAGGTCGGTGCATTCGCCCGAGCAACCAGCCGATGCCAATACAAACGATGGCGGTCGTATAGGGCTGCGTCTCGATAGTGCGACGTAACCACTTCTCAAGCGTGGCGGCAGTATCTTGGGCAGCGCCAGCCGCATCAGCTACGCTGTCTCGGGCTTGGCCGTATAAGTCCTGAGCGGCGCCGGCCGCCTGATTTACCAGCCCTTCGGTTTGCGCTCTGGTGTTGCCGGTGACGCGACCAAAACCTTCCTCCACATTGCCGCCGACATTTCTAACTGTTCCCGTAACGCGATTTTCGTCCATGGGTCATTACTCCGATTAACATTCGGTGGCCAACTCGCCAGGATGTAGGAAGGTTCCGACTTTGACGCGCGGCGCATTGACAAGCTGGGGCAACGGACGGCTGTTCGCACAGCAGTCCTTCAGTGCGCCAATCGAACCGCATATCGCCTTTCATTTGCCGAATCATGTTTTCCATAATGCGCGTGCCTAACCCGCGATGCGTGGGCGGCGTGACGATCGGACCGCCTGACTCGGTCCAGCGGAAATTGATCCGTCCGTCTGCCGTACGGGACCATGCGATTTCAACGTCGCCGTCCACCTCTGATAGCGATCCGTATTTTGCCGCGTTAGTTGCGAGTTCATGCAAGGCGATTGCAATCGTCTGAGCCGTATTCGGCTCCAGCGTTACGGCTGGGCCACAGAATTGCAGGCAGCCCCGACCCTCTGGCACCCACTAGAGAACAATAGGAGTGACCCACTTTTGTGTTATAGGCCACGTTTAGTTCATTTATTTCGCGGGTAGTACGCCAGGTTCCATCAGCCTGCAGAAATTGTGATGGTTTCGCACCGAAGCATTTGCCTTCAACCACCAAGAAGTGAGCGATGCAAAATGGCCAAAAGACAATCATGAGCGCGCGCCAGCACAGACCGGCAGCGTCATTTGCTGCACGCTCGAAACGGTGGACATCGAGCGCCGCTCATCACGAGCCGAAGAGCTTCCAAAACGCGCAACGAAACTATGAACGGTATCTTGCGCTCGCCCGCGCTGAGGCTCAACTCGGCAACACGATCGGGGCAGAGACCTTCTAGCAGTACGCCGAACATTATTTCAGATCAATGCGCTCGGACTAAAAACGGGCGTAAGAGACTTTGCGCTCAGGGCGCTGGAGGCGACAAACTCAGAAGTGTTGGAAGGCGCTTGCGAAGAGTTAGTCGGAATACGTCAATCGGAATGAGGTACGCAAAATGACTGACAGCGGCGGGCTCAGTTGGGAAGCTCAAGAAGTTCTACAAAAGATCAAGTCGTTTAACCGATTGCCCGGTGCTGGTATTCCGCAGATTCAATTGAACATGAGGGTTGGCAGCGCGAAGACTGTCAAGAAGGGCATCGCGGAATTAAGATCGGCTGGCCTCATCACTGACACCGCTTCGGGTGAGCCAACGCTTACTGATAAAGGCTACAAGACCTCGGTTTGACTTGCCGTCGGCTCTTCGACTTGAATGGCGATGAGATAGGGCCAGGAAGAAGCGTCACCGTTGCGACATCGAAGCAACGCAATGATCCCACCGAAGTTTGGATCGGGGGGAGTGGCGATCC
>JBAPZR010000140.1:0-1553 GCA_049285335.1 Xanthobacteraceae bacterium
CTTGGCGCACGCATAAAGATCGTATTAGATTCTCACGAAGATGGTTCGCTGCCAAAAGGTGACCATGCGCCTCACCGGTGACTGATAGGAGCAAAATGCCAAGGAAGCGGGCGAAAACATCGGCTCAGAAAATAAAGATCGAGCAACGGCGCCGGGCGATTCTCGATTACCGCCTGCAAGGCGTTCCGGTCAGCGCGATTGCTAGGGCGGTTGGCGTATCGACGTCCCAAGTCATCAGGGACATTCAGACAGCATTGCGGGACGTGTGCCCACGCGATACGCGAGAACAGCTATTGCAACAGGAATTGCAGCGGCTCGATCTCATGCAGCATGCGATATTCGCCTCGGCCCACGACGGCGACCTGCGAGCGATCCGGGCCGTTCTCGACATCATGAACCATCGCGCCAAGCTCACTGGCCTCTATCCCGACGGCAAGGGTGGCGAGATCAATCTGAACATTAACCCGTCTCACCGCGATGCGCGGGAGTGCGGTATCGAAGTTCGGTTTGTCACTCCGCGAAGGCACCCAGAGGATGACGATCTGCCCACGGGCGAAATCCACGAGCTCAAGCCGCCGCCATTGAAATTGGTTGAGCACATTCCGGCGACCGACGATGATTGCAATCCAGAGCCATCAGCGACCGCCGAGCCGCGCAATGCGGTGCTGCCAGAGCATCCAGGCATCATCAACGATCGCAGCAAGCGGTTGCCGGACCCGGTTGGGCCAAGGACCGAATTCGATTTGCCAGCCGACCAGCGGCGACCCAACATCCTGCACGAAACCCTGTTCCGTCCCGAAAAACCGCCAAAGGGTGCGGCGTAGGATGGCCTCACCGTGACTCTACAAGGGGGTCTACAGCGGCGTTTGCGGCCGGGCTACCCCGACCTACCCCCAAAGCCGATGAAACGACGGGCGAGTCCTATGCGGACGTAGGTCTTAGAGACAAGATTTCCATCCAAAACTGCGGCTGAACGCCGCGACTATTTAATGGCATGTATTGAGTGTGTGAGGAGTAGTTGAGTTGGGCCGCCCGAATTGGTCGCGCAAGTTGCCACGGCCGCTGAAAATCCCGACCGTCATGACCCTGACCACGCTCGCCGACGTCCGCCGAGCTTGTGGAGCGGTATCTGCCGGCTTTCCGCCCGACAACACACCAAAAGCGATATGCTGCGGCAATGCGGATAACTGAATACGAGATTCGCTACCGAAGGGAAAATTTCATTCGGCATTTCAAAAAGGGAAGGAATCAAAGTCGAGAGCATTACGGTAGGTCCACTATCTGAGTTACAAAAAGTTTTTCCCGTCCAAAACGCTGCCGAGCTCAGCAATGTGTTGGCAAAAGATAACGTGTACGTGATTTTTAACAGTCAGATGCTTCTCGGCGAAGCTTCGGCTATGCCCCTTATAAAGAGCACGTCAGCACCAACTCAAAACAAATAAGCTTTCAAGCGACACGCGCGGCAAGTGGCCCCGGCTGCGGTCAAGCGCCTTTTTCAATTATAATTTTTGCGATTTCGGTGATGACTTGCCGTTGCGAGGGGGTTGCTTTGC
>JBAPZR010000141.1:0-2660 GCA_049285335.1 Xanthobacteraceae bacterium
TTCTCGACCGATGTGGATGGTTGGGCCTGGGTCGTTGTAACGAGACGTGCTGCGATCAAGACAGCCGTCAAAGCGGTCACCACGACAGGCATTTTCTTCCACTGAACCATGGTTTGCCGATTTCGCTGGAATGGAATTGCTGCTCTGGAGCGGACCCCAGCGTCTGCCACGCTCCCCCGAGCGGTAAATTGCGGGGAGCCATCAAATGCCACCGGTTCCGGGAGAAATTGTGGTCGCTCTCAGCGGCCGGCCTGTGATCGCAGTGATAAGCAGGGCTTCCCCTGAATGTCTGCTTTCGTGGGCTTTAGCCCTGTGCCTTCTGGAAACGCCGGAAGAGAGTTCGTCGTTCGCGCAGCGATCTCAATTCGGTATTTGAGGTGGTTGCGTACCGGCGCGCGGCTTGTGTAGAGGTAGCGCGGGATTATTGGCGTTTTGTGGTGACCCTTGCTCTGGAAGAGTGGAAGGTGTCGCGGTGTCAGCATCAGCGCCATCCCCGTTTTTGGCAGGGGCGGTCTTGTGATTGCCGACGACGGCTAGAACCTCTGCTACAACGCGTGCATGCAGTCGCGGTGATTTATCGATAGTGATGTGGTCGATACTTTTATCGGAACTGACATCGACATTGGCGAGCGTACCGTGGAAACCGGGTCCGCCTCGCATATAGGCGTACTTCCGCTGCGTCAGATTTAGCACGCGGGCGACATTGTCGGAGGCCGCGAACGATTGGGTGCCATCAAAACGGCACGACTAGCGCTACAGGCACACGCCCTTGCGGCCCAGATAGGCCGCCATTTCCATGACTGCGTCAGCGCCGAGCGAGTGACCGATCAGAATGATCGGTGCTTCCTTGCCGGCTTTGTAATCGGCAGCGGCCCGCTCTGCGAGTGTTTGCCACTCCGCGTAGTTGTGGACCGTGGCATCTATACCATGCCGCTTCAGCTGTTCGGCCAGCGTGTCCATGCCAAGCGAAAAGATGTTCATCAACCCGCGCAGGAGGTAGACGTGCGCGCGTGGCTGCGGCTGTGCCGCGCCGGGATTGGGTCCAAACGCGACCATTGTCCCAACGGCTAGCGCAAAAACAGCAGTCAATAGCCCCGAACGTCTCATGACCCCCTCACGGTCACCCGGCTGCCGGACCTGCAAACTCCAGCTGACGCACAGACCTTTGCCAAATCTTTTAGTTCGTTTTCAAGGCGGCGGTGGCGATTTCTTGGCACAAAGCCAACATCCCGGCCGTGCTAAACTAATGTGCGCTTTCGTGGGTAACGCGGACGTCTGCCGAAATTAGTGGAATGTCCACTTATGACTCAAAGCGGACATTTGGCTGTGATTGCCTCCCGTGGGCTACAAGCGAGCCTGCTTGGGCGATACGGAGCGTCGTTTGAGCCAAGTTCTTAGTGTTCCAGCGTTTTCGGCTCTCTGCGCCATCATGCGCCAACGGGGGGCAAAATCGAGGTACGTTGCTCGAAGCACATCATCAGCTTCTTGAGCGGCGTTGCGCCGACACTCGTCGGCCCTTTGCCGACATTCGTCAGCACGGTTTAGCATAGTTGTTGTTCGTGCTCCTCGACTGCCTACTATCTTCGGGCTGTCGTGCAGTACGTCAGTTTTCAACGGCAGACGTTCACCGGTTAGCGAAAAAATTGCACTGAAGGTCCGAAACATAAAGGGACCGGCCGTCGTGACCGGTCCCCTCAATTGCTTGCTCTCAGCCCTTGGTAACGACCGGCGGCGGCGGGGCTTTGCCCTTGCCGACCCCGTACGTTTGTGCAGAGGCCGCAACGCTAAAGAGCGTCAGCGCCGCTGCCGTCAGTAGAGCGAGTGCTTTCATGGCACCCTCCGTTGTCATGACAAACGCGAATTGATAGCCGGCGGAATGACGCTGCCGCTAGTGCTGCAAAGACACACTGAGGATTTTAAATAAGGCAGACCCGACGGTCAATTGGCTTAAAGAAAAGCACTGCCGCCAGCCGTGACAGATTTACAGCAGCGTCAGAAATTCATGATATTGCCCAATATCTGCCGCCTACCAAAGTCGAGTTGGTGGTAGCTTCCGGGCGCGGGGAGCGACCGTCCAATTTGGGGTTTCGCCAATCGGTGGCCTTGATGGTCATCGCTTGCGGTCACGGGGGGAAGCATTATGCGGCGGACGCTGATGGGTAGGAGCCCTTCAACTCGGCTCACCGCGGTGTTGACATTGATCGTCACAGCGGGGTTCGGCCTCTCGGCGGCCGACGCGCAGACCAGCTCAAAATCGCAGATCGTACAGCCGGCGAGTGCCACAAGCGGCTCCGGGGAGTACTACGTCGAATTTCGTTCTCGCCAGTCCTGGGATTACGGTCATACCTTTGTGGTATTCGGCCGTGTCGGCGAGACACCGCGCAAGAGCAACGTTGCTGGGCTTTCGCCCAAGGGCGATGACCCCAAAATGTGGGTCATGGGGCACTATGTTCCGGTCCCCTCGGATACGGGCTGGACCGACGGCGATCTTGAAGACAGGTACATCACGTCGCGCTATCGCGTGCTGATGAACAAAGCCCAGTACGATAGAGTCGTTGCTTATATTCGCCAGCTGCAAGCCACACATACGACCTGGAGCGTGGAGCTATACAATTGCAACGCCTTCGTTGCCGACATCGGAAGATTCATGGGTCTTAGGG
>JBAPZR010000142.1:0-2195 GCA_049285335.1 Xanthobacteraceae bacterium
TGGATTGGAATAGAGGGCTTCGCTCGCTTGGCAAATTTTGTTGCGTGCAAGCTTGACGCCAAGCCCGGAGAAGGACATGTCTGTCGCCGTCTGAAAAAATCCGAGATGCGCAGCCGCGCCATCTCCGGTCGGTCGTCGGTCAGATCAAACGCCAGAATGACCCTGGAGCGTTCAATGGCGCGTACAGCGACAGAGAGACGCAAGCAACGATCGGGGTTCGACACGATCGCGCTACTGCTGCAGGGCGGCGGCGCGCTGGGGGCATATGAGGGGGGAGTCTACCAGGCGCTTGCCGAGGCGAACGTTCTTCCCAATTGGGTCACTGGAATTTCGATCGGCGCCGTCAACGCGGCTCTCATTGCGGGCAACCCGCCCGAGAGGCGCGTTGCGCGCTTGCGCGAATTCTGGGAGGCGGTGAGCAAACTGCCGTTCGGCCTGTTTGGCGTTCCGTACAGCCGTTCAATCGGCCTCAAGAATCTGAAGACGCATCGGCTCGTCAATCAGACCAGCGCCTTCTTCGTTGCCATGTTCGGCGTGCCTTCGTTCTTCTTGCCTCGTTTTCCCCCGCTGGAATTCTTGCCTTCCGAGCGACCCGACAAACTCAGCTTCTATGACGTCGCCCCGCTGAAGGCGACGCTCGAGCGGCTTGTCGATTTTGACAGGATAAACAGTAGTGACGTTCGCCTGACCGTCTGCGCCGTAAACGTACGCACCGGCAAGTTAACGTCATTCGACACCACGACGCACAAGATCGACGCGCGGCACATCGTTGCCAGCGGCTCGCTGCCGCCCGGCTTCCCGGCCACCGAAATTGACGGCGAATATTACTGGGACGGCGGGGTCGCTTCGAACTCGATCCTGCACGTCGTTCTCGACAACCCCCCACACCGCGACACGCTCGCGTTTCAGATAGACGTGTGGAGCGCCTTAGGCCAGTTGCCGCGCGATATGACCGACGTTGACGCGCGTGAGAAGGATATCCGTTTCTCCAGCCGCAGCCGCGCGGCGATCGACCACTTCAGGAACACGCAGAGAGTGCGCCACGCACTTCGGAAGGCCCTCGAAGCCATGCCGGACAATCTTCGCAAGAGTGCCGAGATTGAAGGACTCGAAACCGAGGCCGACGAGACGTCGTACAACGTCGTCCACCTCATCTACCAAGCGAAGACCTACGAGGGCGTGTCGAAGGACTACGAGTTCTCGCGCCCGACGATGGAAGAACACTGGCGCTCGGGTCACGAAGACGCGTCGCGGGCAGTCTCCCACCCCGAGATTTTCGAGCGGCCCGACACGATCGACGGTTGCCGCACGTTCGATTTCTTCGGGCGTCATTTCTCAGAGGGCAAAAGCTAGCCGCAAAGGGTCGCGCTTTTCGACGGCGCCTCGGTCAACCTGCGGACCAGAGGAGGAAGTCCTTGCCTCCCCAAGCAACTAGTAAACGAGCGGCACGAGCCGGCGCCAATGAGCGGGAATTCGCAGCGGCATTTCCCCCTGATACCACTTTAGGGTTGAGTTGGCTCTTGCGCTCAGATAGGCGGACACGACCAGCGCATTGCCCCACACGGGAAGCAGGTCGGACATCATCGCGTAGCCGACAAAGCTCAAGATCTCACCAAAATAATGCGGACTGGCCACCCAGCCAAACAAACCGCCGTGCGGCACGACGTATGTGTGCACGCCTGGGAGCCGAAGGCGCGCCAATAGCCAATGGTGGTATCCGTTCAAGAGTTCGCCTAAGCCAAATACGACAGTGCCTAGCATGAATGTCGGACTAGAAGTCGGCTGTCCTGAGGTATGGACCTGAAAGAACGCGGAAGACGCCGCAGCGCCGCCGTACAACAAGGCAATGGGCACAAGCGCCCGCAGTGAAGTCGGACGCGAGTAACTGTTGACAAAAAGTATCTCTAGAATCCGCCGAATAAAGTGAAGTAGGAACGTACCAAGTATGACTAGGTGATACGGTGACTGCGGAGCTCCACCCTCAATCCAGAACGCGATGTAGATGATTATTGGCGTTGTATAAGCGAGCGCCAATCCGGTTCGGGAGTTGACGCCGACCCCGGTTCCGAACTTGCTGTATGGCAAGCGCAAGCGTCCACTCACCTCGCCAACCACCAGGACCGCGGCTAAAACTAACTGTACCGCAACACAGATGATAGCCGGATTTGCACTCGACATGGATTACCCTATCGCCG
>JBAPZR010000143.1:0-2129 GCA_049285335.1 Xanthobacteraceae bacterium
GGAAATGGCCCATTGCCTTTCGCCTCAGGACCATGACAGGAGGCGCAGGGGGGAACGTTGGCATCGCTGATTCCGTTTTCAAAAATTTGCTTTCCTTCGACTGCGTTTTCTGTTGGAGCTCCTCCCAACGGCTTCGGGTTAAGCTCTCTGAAATCGGTCGTAAGAGCGTTTATCATATCGGGGCTAAGGACATGCCCGACGTTGAACATGATGTTGCTCGTTCGACGGCGTTCGACGAAAGCCTGCAATTGATTCTTCAGGTATTCAGTCGGTTGTCCGGCGAGCCGCGGTATCGGGTAATAGCCGTGGAAGCCCTGCGCTGAAACGCCGTGGCACACTTCGCAATACGCAAGCTTGGCCTGAACTTCTTTATCCGAAACGGCAGCTGTATTCGCGCCTTCCGCGCGAGCAAGGGTTATGAAAGCGATCGTCAGGATGGTTGTCCACAATGTCAATCTTAGGCCGGAGACGCCCAAAGACTTTCGCCAGTAGCGTCTCGTCGATGATGAGGTCTGCAAAATGCGCACGTCCACTGCTTTCCTCATTACCAGGGGGAGATGTGAAGATTGATGCCGAGCGTAACGACTTGAATATTCTGCTTGATGTTTTCGGGACCGGGAGTGGCGGTGAATTGTTCGACGAACGTTACGTTGCGTTGACCCAATCCGTAATAATCATATTCAAGCTTGACGGACCAATCGCTCGAAAATGCCCATTCAAGGCCAGCGCCTGCCGTCCAGCCTAATCGGGTCCCCGAACCTTGGAGATCGTACTGAACCCCCATAAAAGTCCCGGGAATGTCGTATCGATCCCAAGCCGCGCCAAGGCCACCCTTGGCGTATAGCATCCAACGGTCCCAAGTATATCCAATACGCCCGGTCGCGCTCATCAAGAGGTCCGTCGTCTCATTGAAGGTCGCGTTGTCGCCTGGAATTGCGCCCGGCTGGGTGATCGGGACGGCCGTCGAACCCCCAATGTCGCCGCCAGTAACCGACCCTTCGATTCCAGCGACCCAGTTCGGTGCAAACTGATAATTGCAGCCAGTTTGTCCACCAAGCATGTAGCCCGAAATACTGAGGTTGGCCGAAGTGAAACCGGATATCGTCGGAGCGAGCGCCAGTGCGGTGTCGGTTAGATCTTTCTCGCCCCAACCTCCGCCCGCCTGCAATCCGGCATAGCAGTTCGTCCATGTGAATGGTGGAGGCGGCGCCTGCACCAACGGCGGCACACCGAGATCCGCAGCAAATGCAGAGGCAGCGAACAGGGAGGTCGCAGTACCTGCGATGAGAATTGTTTTCATGGAGAACCTCGGGCGCTTTGATTAGTCACATGGCCATCCACAGATAGAGGAACAACGTGTTGTTGTTTGAAGCACCGACGTTGGTGCCGTTGAATTTTTCATACCAGGTGTATTGCAGGCCAACGCGTGCGTTGAACCACGGCCATCCCGGCGCAAAGCTGCTGATGAACGGTATGTAAGCGATCTCGGCGATCCAGCCGTTGGTGTTGGGACTGAAATTGCTGAACCCGCCAGCTACGCTGTAGATCGTGGAGTCTGCCGTTCCAGAAGTGGCGAAGTATTGGCCAGTGAGCACGATGCGGTTGTCGTTGCCATAAGCGAGCGACGCATAGCCCCGCGCTTCGTTGAGAACGTTATTCGGGTTGGTCGACAGAAGGTTGGCGAAGCTAGCGTCGAGATTTTGGTTTTCATGGATATAGCTGCCACGCAGCGTGAACCAGTAGTTATCTCCCTGATACTGGTACTGCGTATCGAAGCCGATATCGGTGTATTTGTCGGTTTGCGAAAAAGTCGACGTGTCGGGCGTTCCAGGGTTGATAAAAGGATGAACGTTGGCCGCCATGCCGAAAGTCCCGACTTCCAGCCAATGGTTGCCCCAGTGCGGTTCAAGGGCGGCGCGCCAGTAGGGCGCGGCATCAAATAGCCCGGGCGCATCAAAAGGATCAGTGCCGAGATCATTCTGCGCGCTGGGACTGAGCGTCCGGTAGACCGACGCTTCAAGGTAAAGCATGTCGTTGAAATACGCATAGGCGCCGACGCTCCCGACATGCGCCGCAAATGTGCCATCGACAATCGTGGTGGGCCCAAACCCAAACCCAAGGGTCGAGAC
>JBAPZR010000144.1:0-4492 GCA_049285335.1 Xanthobacteraceae bacterium
ATGTTCGCCCTGTTACCGACAACAACGGCCTAGCACGCAAATACCTCGCAAAAGAGCGAACACCCCAGGCGGGCTACAGGCGCACGCACATGCTTGGCGGGCGGATTAATGGATCACACCGCCTTCCGGGTGGTGGAGACCGCGTGCGCCTCTCTCGGTGCCTGGAACGGGACGCGGTCGAAGCTGGCTACGTGCAGCCCTGGCAGCACACCAATGCAAAGCGATCAACTGAAGAAAAGTCTCACCACGCCCGTCGGTGCGGTTCGAGCCGCGGGCGCCGCCTCCCTAGCGGGGGGTGCCAATGAACGCACCGGAGCGACCTCCAGACTCATTTCTTCGCCCTTTTGAATCCAGACATTGCTTTGGCACCAACGAGCTCGTCTGGGATGGCTTGCGGCTCAGGCTCCGTACGGTCGATGGACCTGTGATGGCGACGGTTGAGGAGGATGCCAACTGGCCGGGCATGTGGCGGGTTCGGTTCGGCGGTAAGTTGAGCGATATGACGAACCTATCGCGGGCCAAAGACGCGGCGATCTCTCTCACTCTAAGCAAGCTTAACGGGGGTTCTCACGCAGACAAATCGCCCTGGCAAGAGTAACAAGCGGAGAACAAGCCGAGGAAAGGCGCGCCGCCCCGCGCGGCTATCACGTAATCAAATCGATCAATTCGCCCAGCCGGGAATAACAAGCGTCGGATGGGCGTTGGACATTGGAAGGAATTCGTCAATTATATTTTCCGGCGTGCAAAGGCGTATAACTCGACCCCCGGGGGTATTTCGCTATTAAACCGGAGTCCCGTTCCGTCGGCCGACCCCCGGTTTCCCAGATACTACCACGACCCCACCTGTTCACCTGTTCACGGGTGAGCGACCCGTCCTGATCCTTTGGCGTGTACTCATAAAGTGCGTGGGCTCATGTCTGCTTTCGGGGGTAAAGCGGACATTGGGCAAACTGCTTGTGATGTCCGCTTATGACCCAAAGCAGACATGAGTGGCTCAGGATTGCTGCCCCGCAAACCTGACCCCTGACCCCCATTTCGTCGGTCGTAAATCCCTGCTGTAATAATCGATACAGTTGGCGTGGTCCTAAGCCTTGAGGGAGGCAATGCGATGACGCGATTTCATCAAAGTCATTGCCGGATCGGCCGCCGCATGGCCGCTCACTGCGCACATTGGAGGCGTGACATGAGAAATATTCTTTCGATTGCGCTCGCTTTTTTTGTCGCAAGCATCGTAACTGCTGTGGCTGAGACTTATCCCACGCGGCCAATCACCATTGTCGTACCCTTTCCGGCCGGTGGACCGACGGATGCGCTTGCTCGCGTTCTCGCTGATCGGATGACAAGGGCGCTCCACCAATCAGTCATCGTAGAAAACGTGACTGGAGCGGCCGGCACCATAGGCGCCGCGCATGTCGCACACTCAGCACCCGATGGCTACACCACAATTCTCGGCCACTGGCAGACCCATGTGGTCAATGGCGCGACCTTCAGTCTTTCCTTTGACGTAGTGAACGATTTCGAACCGATATCGCTGATCGCAGACTGTCCCATGTGGCTGGTTGGCAGAAATACGTTGCCGCTAAAGAACTTGGCCGAATTGATCACCTGGGTGAAGGAAAATCCAGGTAAAGCGACCATTGGCATCGGCGGCGTGGGTGGCGGAGCCGACGTCGTCGGAGCTTACTTTCAGAAGAGCACGGGCACTCGGTTCCAATTCGTGCCGTATCGTGGAGCAGCGCCGATAATCCAGGACCTATTAGCCGGAAATATCGACTTGACTTTGACTCAAGTCGCCAGCGCGTTGGCACAAGTCCGTTCCGGGCAGCTGAAGGCGTACGTCGTTATGGCTAAGACCCGGTGGGCGGAGGCTCCTGATACACCAACGATCGATGAAGAGGGCTTTCCGGGACTGTATGCATCCTTCTGGCATGGGTTATGGGCTCCCAAGGATACACCCAAGGGTGTCATTGCCACGCTTGACACCGCGGTCGTGGAGACTCTGGCTGACCCGGCGGTGCAGCAGCGGCTTACAGACCTTGGTCAGGAAAGCTGGCCACGTGACAAACAGACACCACAGGCCCTTGCCGCACAGCAGAAGTCCGAAATTGAGAAATGGTGGCCCATCATCAAGGCGGCCAACATAAGGGCAGAGTAACCGCTTTCCGGGGTAAGCGGGCCTAATTGATATTGACGAGAGCACCGCCGTCAACCGGAAGCGCGACACCAGTAATGAAATTTGCTTCGTCGGACGCCAGAAAAAGCGCGGCATTCGCGACATCCCAGGCAGTGCCCATCTTGTGCCGCAACGGTACACGTGCGTCGCGGGCAGCCGCGACCTCAGCCCGGCTCTTGCCGCTGACACGGGCGCGCGTATCGACCGCCATCGGCGTGTCCATCAATCCCGGTAGGACGGCATTAGCGCGTATCCCGAATTCGGCGTTCTGGATGGCGACCTGCTGAGTGAACGCGATCAATCCAGCCTTGGTCGCCTTGTAGGCGACGTACGGATAGTTCTCCAAAGCGGAGATCGACGAGATCGTAATGATGACGCCCGCGCGCTGCGCGCGCATCACAGGCAGCACGTGTTTGCAGGCCATGATGGCGCCGCGCAGATTGATGGTGGCGATGCGGTCGAATGCGGCTTCCGTGAAATCGGCAAGCACCGCGTCGCCGCCAGCAAGGCTGACGCCGACATTGTAATGAAGGATATCGATCCGGCCCCAACGCCGATGCGCGACTTCGACCATCGCCGCCAGCGTTGCCTCCTTGGTCACATCCGCTTCGAAAGCCGCGCATTCTCCGCCAGTCTGTCGCGCCATCACGACGGTTTCTTCGGCAGAAGGAAGATCATTGTCGACGGCCAGAACCTTGGCGCCTTCCTCCGCGAAGCGCAAAACCGTAGCGCGGCCATTGCCCATGCCCTCGCCCGGCGATTGGCCGGCGCCCACCACGATGGCAATCTTATCCTTGAGACGCATGTGAATCCTGGCAAATCCTATCCTGAATAGCCCTGCGCCAGCACCACGTCCGATCGCGTGCTCGTAAGCCGCAGTTTGAGGATCGGCTGATACTCGGCGCTGTCGTAGAAGTGTTGAGCTGCTTCGACCGTAGGAAACTCCAGAATCACCAGACGATTTAATGGAAAATTACCTTCGAGATGGCGCACATCACCGCCGCGCACGAGGTAGCGCCCGCCGAATTTGTCGATCAGCGGCGCGACTTGCTGGCGATATTTTTCAAACATTGCTGGATCCTTCACGTCTATATTCGCGATTAAATATCCTGCCATGTCCGACTCCTGCTTTAGCCGAAATTATTCCGTTCCGTCTGTGCTTCGCCAGCCGCGACGCGTCGATCATCCAAGCGATGCTGTCATGATGATGCGAGTCCTTCAAGGATCCTGGACACGGCTGACCCGACCTGCTGCGATAGCGAACTCTCTTACCAATTAAGGAGCTTCCGCGATGACGATCATTGATTCCCAGTCCACGCTTATGAGGCGAACACCCCGAAGCGACCCTGGCACAGTGTGCCGAACTGGCCCGATCACGTTACAGGCGACGAGATGGTGACGGCGATGGACAGGGTCGGCGTCGATGGCGCGATCTTCATCTCGGCTTTTTCCATGTACCGCTACGACGCGAGCTACGCGGTGGAAGTGCAACGGGCCCATCCCGATCGATTTGCGATCGTCAAACCAGTCGACCCGGACGATCCAGCCGTGGGCGATGTCATCGCCGAGTGGAAGAAGACACCAGGGACTGTCGGTATTCGCATCATGCTAACAAAAAATCCGGGTCGCGACCGTGATCCGACTGACCCGGGCCTCGATCGCATCGCCCGCGCGCGGTCAAGCACGACTTTCCGGTCAACATATTGTGCTGGGGCAACGTGGATGCGGGCACGGCGTTGATCGACCGCCACCCCGATGCGCGCTTCATCATCGACCATCTGGCTATCCTGCAGCCCCGCACGCCAGCGGCCCCGCCGCAGCCCTGGGCCGACCTGCCGAAGATGCTGGACCTTGCCAAGCGCAAGAACGTGGTGATCAAGGTGAGTGGTGCCTGCACGCTATCCCGGGAACCGTATCCGTTCCCCGACATCTGGGATCCGCTCGCCCGCGTGTTCGATGCCTGGAGTTTCGACCGTTGCTTGTGGGGCACGGACTGGACACGTGCATACGCCGTCGTCGACTACAAGCAGGCTGTCGAGCCCTTCGTCAAGACTGATCGCATAAGCGACAGTGAGCGAGCGATGCTGATGAGCGGCGCGTGCGCCAAAGCCTATCGTTGGTCGCCGAAGAAAAGTTAGGTTAGTCGCCATGTTCGCAAAGTAATTCGGCGTCAGAAAGACCGGTTCGATTTGGAATGCGAGAGTTCGAATCCTCAGGCAAAAAGGACAGCAGGGGCGCATCTCCGGTGCAAGACCCTCCACCACCCGAACGCACTTCGCTTTACGGGCTCCATCTCTCGCGCGGCGGACGAATGGTAAC
>JBAPZR010000145.1:0-19151 GCA_049285335.1 Xanthobacteraceae bacterium
GAACAAACCAGGGCGTCAAGGGCGCCCATAAGGGCGTTCACGCCCGTCTAAAGACGGGCTATGGGCGCCGCGCAGCGGCTTTGTACTTGACACCCTAATTTGTTCGGAAGCGACAGTAGCCGTTGCGATCGACCGCGCGAAGCGATCACCATGGTTATGCGTCTTGTCCCTAATCCTCGAATGTGAGTTCCAGTGCGCCGAGACGCCGGAAGTGCCGATCGACCAGATCCGGTGTGACGGCTTCGATCTTGTCCGGCTGCCAGCGCGGATTGCGGTCCTTGTCGACGATCGCGGCGCGAATGCCTTCGATGAAGTCATGTCCGGCCACGCACGCCAGTGCGATACGGTAATCCTGCGCAAAACTCTCCTCAACACGGTTGAAGGTCGCCGCCGAGCGCAGATTGCGCAAGGCGACTTTGAGCGAAGTCGGCGAAGCCTTGCGCATCGCCTCGCGCGCCGCGCGCGCTTTTTCGTCGCTCGAAGCCTGTAACCGTTCGACGATTTCCTCGACATCTGCAGCTCCGAAGCAGCCATCGATCCATTGCCGTTCGCGAGGCAGCCGCGCGGGAGCCGGAGCGGCGACCAGTTCGCCGAGCCGCGTCCGCACATCATGGTTGCTGCGGCAATCGGCGAGCGCGGTGGGAAGCGCGCTCAGGCGATCGGCGGCAATATGCGTGTCGGCAAGGTTGCAGTAGATGGCGTCGGCCGCACCGATGCGATGACCTGTAAGCGCGAGATAGGTCCCGACATAGCCCGGCGCGCGCGACAGCAAATAGCAAGCGCCGACGTCGGGGAAAAATCCGATCTGGACCTCCGGCATGGCAATCGCCGAGCGTTCGGTCACGACGCGAAAGCCCGCGTGCGCCGAGAGGCCGACGCCGCCGCCCATCACCAGCCCATCCATCACCACGACGACCGGCTTTGGATAGCGCGCGATCAGGACATTCAATTTGTACTCGGTCGCCCAGAAGCGCGCCGGCAGCGAATCGCCGGTCTTGACGGCGCCAGTCTTGGTGTCTCCAGTCTTGGTGTCTCCCATCTTGGCGGCGTCGTAGAGCGCGCGAATATCGCCGCCGGCGCAGAAGCCGCGTTCGCCGGCGCCATCGAGCAGCACCGCGCCGACGGCGGGGTCCGACGCCCAATCCCGCAAAAGCGACGTCATCGCCACAGCCATGTCGAGCGTGACCGCGTTCAGCGCGTTTGGCCGGTTCAAGGTGATGCGGCGCAGCGCACCGTGACGTCGCGCCAGCACATCGCCGTCGTGCAGCAGCGTCTCGCTCATCGGCCAACGAGACTTCTTGCCACGATGAGACGCATGATCTCGTTGGTGCCTTCGAGAATTTGGTGCACGCGCAAATCGCGCACGATCTTCTCAATGCCGTATTCGGACAAATAGCCGTAGCCGCCGTGCAATTGCAGCGCTTGATTGGCGACGTCGAAACAGGCGTCGGTGACGAAGCGCTTGGCCATTGCGGAGAGGCTTGTGGCGCGCGGATCCTTGCGGTCGAGCGCCGCGGCGGCGTGCCATAACAAAGTTCGCGACGCTTCAAGGCCGGTTGCCATGTCGGCAAGGCGAAATTGCAGCGCTTGAAACGCGTCTAGCCGCCTGCCGAATGCTTTGCGGTCCTTCATGTAGACGAGCGCCTTCTCGAATGCGCTTTGCGCACCGCCGAGCGAGCAGGCGGCGATATTAAGCCGGCCGCTGTCGAGCCCGACCATCGCGATTTTAAATCCGCTGCCTTCCGCCCCAAGCCTGTTGTCGATTGGAACGCGCGCGTTGTGGAACGTCACGGCGCGGGTCGGCTGGGCGTTCCAGCCCATCTTGCGTTCGTTCGCGCCGAACGAAACTCCGGGCGTCTCGCCGGTCACGATCAGCGCGGAAATGCCGGACGGCCCCTCATCGCCGGTGCGCGCCATGACGACATAAAGGTCGCTCGCGCCGGCACCCGAGATGAACTGCTTCTGGCCGTTGAGAACGTAGTAATCGCCGTCGCGGATCGCCCGCGTCGACAGCGCCGCCGCATCGGAGCCCGCGCCCGGTTCGCTGAGACAATAGCTCGCCAAGAGCTCCATCGTGCATAGTCTGGGCAGCCAGTGCCGGCGCTGCTCGTCCGAACCGAAGGCATCGATTAGCCCGGAGGTCATGTTGTGGATCGACAGATAGGCGGCGACCGTTGGGCAACCCGTCGCCAGCGCCTCGAAGATCAAGGTCGCCGTCAGGCGGGAGAGGCCCGATCCGCCGATATCTTCGGCGATGCAAATCCCGCCCATGCCGAGCGCGGCGGCTTGGCGCATTTCGGCAACCGGAAAATGCTTGGCCTCGTCCCACGCAACGGCATTCGGCGCGATGACCTCCTCGGAAAATGCGCGCGCCATGTCGCGAATCGCAATTTGATCCGCGTCCAGGGCGAATTGTGCCGTTGCGCCTGAAAGAGAATCCAACATCAATCGGTCTCGCCGCCGCTAAGGCGGGGACATTCTCGCATTGCGGGTCTCACGCAGCAATGCGCGCGTTCGGCTGAAGGCCGCCTCAGGCGAAGACGCCTTAAGAGCCAAAACGCATCAAAGCGTTCGGGAAAAACCGAATGGGGTAGCCATTGCGATCGACGGCACGAAACGGTCTTAACCCTAGCCAGGCATTATTGTTGATAAATGAGCCGCCCCGCCCGGCGCTTCACCCGCACCGCGCCACTATAGGCCGCGGGAGAATAATACGGATTTATCGCGCAAAAGCCGCGGTTGCCGGCAATGACGTTCGGCGCGCAGGCCGCGACCGAGGTATATTGACAATCCCATTCGACATCGCCCCCGCCTAATTCCACCACCGCGCACCAGGGCGCTTCGCCCGTATATGTGGCTCGGCTAGGTGAAGCTTGGAGAGACAAGAGAATTATCGCAGCAATCAGTGGCAGGATGCATTTCATGGTATTTCCACCGTAGCTTGGGCTTGGCTATAACCCCAATGCAAATGTTGTCGCTTTGACGAAAGGTTGCAAGGGGGCGCCTGCGTATGGATTTTACGCTTTCGCCGGAAATCGAAGAATTGAGGCTGCGCACACGCGCGTTTGTCGAACAGCACGTGCTGCCGCTTGAGTCCGATCCGGAGAATTTTTCCGAACACGAGAACATTCCGCTGCTTCGGCTTGCGCCGGTGCAACAAGAAGCAAAGAAGGCGGGACTCTGGGCGCCGCAATCGCCGAAGGAATTCGGCGGAATGGCGCTGCCTATTGTCGCCTGGGCGGCCATCTATGAGGAGGCCGCACGCTCGTTATTCGGGCCGTTGTCGATTAACTGCGCCGCGCCCGACGACGGCAATATGAATCTCCTTGCCCGCATTGGCACGCCGGCCCAGCAAGAGTGGTGGCTTCGGCCGATTGTCGAAGGCAAGGTGAAATCCTCTTTCGCGATGACCGAACCGGCACCGGGAGGCGGCTCGGATCCAGGCATGATCCGCACCCGCGCCGAGAAGAAGAACGGCAAATGGGTCATCACCGGCCGCAAGTGGTTTATCACCGGAGCCGGCGAGGCGGCGCATTTCATCGTGGTCGCCAGAACCTCTGACGATAAGCGGCGCGGCTTGACCGCGTTTCTCTACCATCGCGATCAGCCTGGTTGGCGGATCTTGCGGCGCATCGCCATCATGGGACCGGAGGAGCACGGCGGCCATTGCGAGCTTGAATTCGAGGGGCTTGAAGTGGATGACGACAACGTCCTTCTCGGCGTCGGCGATGGACTGAAAGTGACGCAGATCAGGCTCGGGCCGGCGCGGCTGACGCATTGCATGCGCTGGCTTGGGCTCGCCAAGCGCTGCCTCGAGATCGCGCAAGACTACGTGAACAAGCGCGAAGGCTTCGGCATCAAGCTCGCCGACCGCGAAAGCGTGCAGATCAAGCTCGGCCAGGTCGCCCACCGGATTCAAATCGGACGGTTGTTGACCATGCATGCGGCTTGGAAGCTCGATCGCGGCGATCGCGCGCGCAAGGAAGTATCGATGGCCAAGGTGCATGTGGCCGATACGCTGCACGAAGCCTGCGACACAGCCATCCAGCTCAACGGCGCGCGGGGCTATTCGAAAGACACGATCCTGGAATGGATTTACCGCGCTGCCCGGGCCGCGCGCCTCGTCGACGGGGCTTCCGAAGTGCACAACATGGTTCTGGCGCGTTTCCTGCGCGAGGAAGGCCGTGACTTCTGGAGCTGGAGCGCGGGTAACAGAATTTAGCGACCGGCGGATGGGGTAAATACATCCATAACAACAGGTGGCATTTCTCGGAGCGAAGGGCGTGCGTTAATGCGCGTTAACGCCTTCATAAGCCGGCATTAGGAACCCACCAAGATTGCCTTGTCTGCTGCGGCGCCTTTAACGCCCGCCGATATACCCGTAGAGCCCGATATTTAGGACGTTCCATGAGCGTTGGGCGAGAAATCTCTTTCGGATCGGGTTTGGTGTACGTCTGGCGTGATGCGCTCGCGCGAGCGGCATCGCGCTGCATGACGATCCGCGGCCGCATCCTGATCGCGTTTTCGGTCATGGGTGTGATCGCTGCCGCGCTCAGCGTGCATGCGACGCTCGGCATCACGGGCGCCGGTATCCTCGCCTCCGTCGTGCTGTGCGGCGACATAAGCCGCCTGAAGAAGCAGGAATGGTCGTTGCGCGAATCCAACCTGCTCTTGGACGCAGCGCTGGAGAACATGTCGCAGGGCATCTGTTTGTACGATGCGCAAAACAGGCTCGAAATCTTCAACCAGCGTTTTCTTGAAATCTTCGGCCTGTCGTCCGAGCGGATAAAGCCCGGCATCTCCTATAAAGAAGTCTTGGCGATCGGTGTCGGGACCAGCAATCACGTCGGCGTCGAACAAATTCTGGCGGAGCAAGCCGAATTTCTCAGAGAGAAACCGCCGAAGCCGCACTTGTACGACCTCAACAATGGCCGTGTCGTCGCCTGTTTGTATTGTCCAACCTCGGACGGCCGCTGGGTCGCAACTTACGAAGATGTCACCGAACGCTGCCGGGCGGAGGCTAAGATCATCCACATGGCGCGGCACGACGCGCTGACCAACCTGCCGAATCGTCTTCTGCTTCAGGACAACATGGAACAGGCGCTTTGCCGTGGCGATCGTCTCGCGGTGATGTTCCTCGACCTCGACCGCTTCAAGAGCGTCAACGATTCACTGGGCCATTCCATCGGCGATGCGCTCTTGTGCGCCGTCACGGAACGCCTGCAACGCATCGTCGCCGCCGGCGACACCGTGGCGCGGCTCGGCGGCGACGAGTTCGCCATTGTCCAAAGCCATGCCAGCCCCGGCAGCGCCAGTGAGCTTGCCGGCAAGATCATCGAAGCTTTGGTCGATCCATTCGATGTGCTCGGCCACCAGATGGTCATCGGCACCAGCATCGGCATCGCCATGGCACCGACCGACGGCAAATTGCCCGATCAACTGCTGCGCAACGCCGACATGGCGCTTTATCGCGCGAAGGCGGACGGACGCGGCACTTATCACTTCTTCGAGCCGCAGATGGACGCGCAAATGCAGGAGCGTCGCCGGCTCGAGCTCGATCTGCGCAAGGCGCTCGTCGCCAATCAGTTTGAACTTTACTACCAGCCCCTGGTCGACGCCGGCAGCCGCGATGTCTCCGGCTTCGAGGCTCTGCTACGCTGGAATCATCCGGAACGCGGGGTCATTGGTCCCGACGACTTTATCCCCGTTGCCGAGGAAATCGGCCTTGTGGCGCCGCTCGGCGACTGGGTGCTCAAACAGGCCTGCCGCGACGCCGCCCATTGGCCGGCCAAGCTGACCCGTCGCCGTCAATCTGTCGGCGGCGCAATTCCGTAATCCGATGCTGCCGCTGTCGGTGGTTGCCGCGCTCGGTCAGTCCGGGCTTGCGCCGACGCGGCTCGAATTGGAGATCACCGAAAGCGTATTGTTGCAGGACGATCGGGCCGTGCTCGATGCGCTCCATCAATTCCGCAGCCTTGGCGTTCGCATCTGCATGGACGATTTCGGCACCGGCTATTCGTCGCTGAGCTATTTGCGCAGTTTCCCGTTCGACAAGATCAAGATCGACCGCTCCTTCGTTCACGAGCTTGGCCGCAAGCCCGATTGCGCCGCCATCATTCGCGCCGTTATGCAGCTTGGCTCGAGCCTTGGCATGATCACGACGGCGGAAGGCGTGGAGACCGAGGAGCAGTTCGATATTCTGCGTGCCGAGGGTTGCATGCAGCTGCAAGGGTTCCTCTTCAGCAAGCCCGTTCCCAGCGCGGAAATTCCTCTCCTGCTTGCGCAATTGCAGCCCGACATCCGCGCGGCCTAGACTGGTTCCAATACGAGCGCGGCGTCCGCGAAAATCGCGGCGAATCAGCCTGCTAGCTTGTTCCGCCGGCCGCTCGCCCTATATTTGCCTGACAACGAAGTCCTCTGGAAATATCGGGCGCACCAGGGCACACTGTCGTCTGGAGGATGGGTAATGGCGCTGCGCGACGTCAAGCTCGACGACAAATACGACCTCGGCCAGCGCCAGGTGTTTGTGACGGGCTTCCAGGCGCTCGTGCGGCTCTGCCTGATGCAACGGGAGCTCGACCGGCGCAACGGTCTTAATACGGCGGGTTTCGTAACGGGCTATCGCGGTTCGCCCTTGGGCAACCTCGATAGCCAGTTTTTACGCGCCCGGCCATTTCTCGAGAAAAGCCATATCCGTTTCCAAGGCGGTATCAACGAGGACCTTGCCGCGACCGCGGTCTGGGGCTCTCAACAGGCGGAATTGCGCGGCGAAGGCAAATACGACGGCGTCTTCGCCATGTGGTACGGCAAGGGCCCCGGCGTCGACCGGACCGGCGACGTATTCCGTCACGCCAATTTTGCCGGTTCGGCCGAACACGGCGGCGTGTTGGCGCTTATGGGCGACGATCACACCGCCGAGTCTTCGACCACCGCTCATCAGTCGGAATATCACTTCATCGATGTGATGATCCCGATTCTCAATCCCGCGGGCGTCCAGGAGGTGCTCGATTACGGCCTCTATGGCTGGGCGATGTCGCGTTACACCGGCGCGTGGACCGCGCTCAAGACCATGCACGAAACGATCGAATCGACCGCTGCGATCGACGCGAGCCTGGAGCGCATCAACATCGTCATTCCCGATGATTTCCGCATGCCGGAAGGCGGGCTCAATATTCGCTTGCACGATCAGATTCTCGCGCAGGAAGCGCGGCTGCACGATCACAAGCGCGATGCGATGCTTGCTTTTGTGCGCGCCAACAAGCTCAACCGCACCATCACTTCAGGCGGCCGCAATCCAAAGATCGGCATCATCACCACCGGCAAGAGCTATCTCGACGTTCGGCAGGCCTTCGACGAGCTCGGCATCGACGAAATCAAATGCAATGAGCTCGGCATCCGCCTCTACAAAGTGGCGTGCGTCTGGCCGCTCAGCCAGCGCGAGCTGAAGGAATTCGCCGAAGGGCTCGATCTCATCATCGTGGTCGAGGAAAAGCGCTCGCTCATCGAAGTGCAGGTCCGCGAAGAGCTTTACGGCACCGCCAATCAGCCGATCTGTATTGGCAAGAGGGACGAGGCCGGCAATTGGCTGTTCCCGGTCAAGGGAGCGCTCGATCCGAACGAGGTCGCGATCTGCATCGGCGAGCGGCTTCTGAACTATCACCGCAATGACGATATCGGCGCGCGGGTGGCGCGGCTGAAGGAATTCCAGCGCATCGCTGCGGAAACGACCGATGTCGCCCAGCGCATTCCTTATTTCTGCTCGGGTTGCCCGCACAACACGTCGACCGTGGTGCCGGAAGGCATGCGCGCCTATGCCGGCATCGGTTGCCATTACATGGCGCAATGGATGGACCGCTCGACGCTAGGCTACACGCAGATGGGCGGCGAGGGCGCCAACTGGATCGGCGAGGCGCCGTTCTCCGAACGCCGGCATGTCTTTCAGAATCTCGGCGACGGCACTTACAATCATTCCGGCTATTTGGCGATCCGCGCCGCGATCGCATCGGACACGAATATCACCTACAAAATCCTGTTCAACGATGCGGTCGCGATGACCGGAGGTCAGCCCAACGACGGCGGTCTCACCGTCCCGCAGATCGCCCGCCAAGTTGCCGCCGAAGGCGCCGAGCGCGTCGTGTTGGTGACCGATGAGCCGAACAAATATCCGCGCGATACGGCGTGGCCGACCGGACTGACTATCCATCATCGCGACGAGCTCAATGCGATGCAGAAGGAACTCGCCGAAACGCCCGGCGTCACGGTGCTAATCTACGATCAGACATGCGCCGCCGAAAAACGCCGCCGCCGCAAGCGTCACACTTTTCCCGATCCCGACAAGCGCGTCATCATCAACGAGCTCGTCTGCGAGGGCTGCGGCGATTGCGGCGTGCAATCGAACTGCGTTTCGGTGCAACCGCTCGAGACCGAGTGGGGGCGCAAACGCACTATCGACCAGTCGAGCTGCAACAAGGATTTTTCGTGCGTCAAGGGATTCTGTCCCTCGTTCGTCACCGTCCACGGCGCCAAGCTTAAAAAGGGAACGGGCGTCGCTGCCGACCACAACCTTGCCGAATTGCCGGAACCGAAACTGCCGGCGATCGACCGGACCTACAACATCATTGTCACCGGAGTCGGCGGCACCGGCATCGTCACGATCGGCGGAATTCTGGGCATGGCGGCGCATCTGGAGGGCCGGGGCGTCGGCGTCCTCGATATGGCCGGGCTTGCGCAGAAGGGCGGCGCCGTATTCAGCCATATCCGGTTCGCCGAGAAGCCCGAAGACATTCACGCCATTCGCGTCGCGGCTGGCCGCGCCGATCTCGTCCTCGGCGGCGACATCGTGGTTGCCGGCAGCCGCAAAGTGCTGGCGGCGGTTAAAAACGGCGCCACGCAGGTGGTCATCAACACCAACGAGTTTCTGCCCGGCGAATTCACCCGCAATGCCGATTTTTCGCTGCCGAGCGAACGGCTCAAGCGCGTCATCGTCAATGATGCGGGCCGCGACAATACCTACTTCATCGACGCGACCGGCGCAGCCAATGCGCTGTTCGGCCAGTCGATCGGCGCCAATATGTTTCTCGTCGGCTATGCCTATCAGCTCGGCGCCATTCCGCTGCCGGCCGCGGCCATCGAACGCGCCATCGAGTTAAACGGCCAGGCGGTCGCGATGAACCGCGCGGCGTTCCATTGGGGCCGCCGCGCGGTGGTCGATCGCGCCGCGATCGAGGCGCTGGCGAAACCGAGCGGCGAGGCAAGAAGCGACGCCGAGCATCTGTCGGAATCTTTCGATGAAATGCTCGAGCGACGTGTCAGGTTTCTCACCGAATATCAGGATGCCGCCTACGCGGCGCAATATCGATCGCTGGTCGACAAAGTCAGGGTGGTGGAAGCCGCGCGCGCCCCCGGCAAATGTGGCCTCGCCGATGCGGTGGCGCGATATCTCTTCAAGCTGATGGCTTATAAGGACGAGTACGAGGTCGCGCGTCTTTACACCGATGGGTCGTTCGAAAAGCAGGTCAAGGCCGAATTCGACGGCGAGCGTCTGCGTTTCGAATTTCATCTCGCGCCACCACTCTTGGCGCGCCGGGACAAGACGACCGGCCTGCCGCGCAAAATGAACTTTGGGCCGTGGCTGCTTCCTGCCTTCCGGTTGTTGGCGAAGATGAGGTTCGTGCGCGGCACGGCGCTCGATCCATTCAGCTATTCGATCGAGCGGCGCACCGAGAGAAAACTGATCGACGACTATAAGACGACACTCGAGGAAGTGCTCGCCAGACTGACGCCGGAGAACCATCATTTGGCGGTCGGTCTCGCCGCCATTCCGGAGAAAATCCGCGGCTTTGGCCACGTCAAACAACGACATTTGGTCGCGGCAAAGGCCGACGAGGCCGCGTTGCTTGAACAATTTCGGGCCGGAGCACCGACGCTTTTAAAAGCGGCGGAATAGGCCGAATCGCAACGACGTCCTTGGGCGATTGCGGCCCGATTGCGGCGCCGAAACGCAACTTACTTCGCCGGCGACTTTTTGTGCACATGCAACTCACAACGGTCTCGGCTATCCTGATATCCATGAATAATGGGACGACCATCGCCGGCAGCGCCGATATTGCGGAACAACCGCTGGAACCCGCGGCTGCGCCGCTCGTGCATGAACCTTCGCCGGCTACCGGCGAAGGATTTGCGACGCCTGCTCCGCCGCCGCCCGCGCCTTCGCCGTCTGCCGAACCGCGGTCAGACGAAGCTGCAATTGTTGCGGCGGCGCCGACGACGACAGGGATCGGCGTGCTCATCGTCAATTTGGGCACCCCCGACGCGCCAACGCCTGCTGCCGTGCGCCGTTATCTGAAAGAATTTCTCACCGACCGCCGCGTGATCGAACGAGATTCGCTCCTTTGGAAAATGATATTGAACGGCGTCATTCTCAACGTCCGCTCGCGGCGCAAAGCCCACGACTATGACAGCATCTGGAATCGCGAAAAGAACGAGTCGCCGTTCAAGACCATCACCCGATCTCAGGCGGAAAAGCTTGGCGGAATCCTTGAGCCGCTCGGCAAACATGTCCTCGTCGACTGGGCCATGCGCTACGGTAGTCCTTCGATCGCCTCGCGGCTCGAAGTGCTCGTCACCTGGGGATGCGAGCGCATTCTGATCATGCCGCTCTATCCGCAATATTCCGCCGCGACCACCGCGACGGTCTGCGATGAGGTGTTTCGCTATTTGATGCGGCAGCGCCGGCAGCCGGCGCTTCGGGTTCTGCCGGCTTATTACGAACATCCTTTTTACATCGACGCATTGGCGTCTTCGCTCAATACCGAGCTGAAATCTCTGTCCTTCGAACCCGAGATCATCCTCGCGTCCTACCACGGGATGCCGAAGAAAGCCGTCGCCAACGGCGATCCCTATCAAATCCAATGCGTGCGCACGACGGAGCTTCTGCGCGCCAAACTCGGCTTCGACGAAAACAAGCTCATGATGGCGTTTCAGTCCCGGTTCGGCCGCGCTCGGTGGCTTGAGCCTTACACCATCAACGTGGTGAAGGCGCTGGCACGAAGGGGCGTGAAAAATCTTGCGGTGATAACGCCCGGTTTCTCCGCCGACTGTTTGGAGACGCTGGAGGAAATCAACGTCGAGAACGCGCGCGTCTTCAAGCGTCACGGCGGACAAAATTTCGCGGCGATTCCCTGCCTCAATGACAGCGAAGCTGGCATGCAGTTGCTCTCGCAACTCGCCACGGCGGAACTCAGGGGCTGGGCGTGAGCTAATGCAGGACGGCTCGCTGTTGTCGTGGACGTGGTTTTCGCTCGCGCTCGCTCTGTTTGCGATCGAGGCGTTCCGGCCCGGGCGGTTCGCGCTTTGGCTGGGATTTGCCGCAATCCTCGTCGGCATCGTCGCTTCGGTAGCGCACTGGCCGTGGCCGGCCGAGATAGCCGCTTTCGCGGCGTTCGCCGTCATCTTGATGCCGGCATGGCGGCGATACGAACGCAAAGCCTGATTATTGACCGACAAACAAAGTCAGCCGTTATTTCGGCAAAAATTCAGCAAGGAGATTTCTTTTTGAACGAGTACGAACGCTGGGAGGCCCGGTTTGCCGTCCCGGAATATGCTTTCGGCAAAGAGCCGAATGAATTTTTAAAAGCCTGCAAACATCTGCTGTCGCCGTCCGGGCGGGCGCTCGCCGTGGCCGACGGGGAGGGGCGCAACGGCGCCTGGCTCGCCGAACAGGGTCTCGACGTGCTCGCGATCGACTTTTCGCCGTCGGCACAACGGAAAGCACGCGCGCTGGTGGCCGAGCGGCATGTCCACGTCACCTTCCTGCAGGCCGACGTGCATGACTGGGATTACCCGCAATCCGCGTTCGATGTCGTGGTTGAAATCTTCACGCAATTCAGCGCGCCGGCCGAGCGAAGCCGCAAATGGGCCGGCATGCGCCGCGCGCTCAAATCCGGCGGACTTCTCATCATCGTGGGCTACACGCCAAAGCAGCTGGAATACGCAACCGGCGGACCCAAGCAGCGCGAGAACCTCTACACGCGCGCAATGCTCGAGCAGGCGTTTGGCGATTTTCGGGATTTAAGGATCGTCGAGGAAGAGCGCGAACTTCGCGAAGGCGCTTCGCATGCCGGCATGTCAGCCGTGGTCGGCCTGACAGGGCGCAAGCCCTAAAATCGCCAGCGCCTCTCACCGGGGTGAAGATTCCTAACCACGGTGATCGCTTCGCCCCGTCGCGATCGACGGCTTTTCCCCGAACGCTTTTATGAGTTTTGACCCTGGCCGTTGGCTTCGCCGAGAATTTTTTTGATCTCGGCGCGGAATCCTGGCGCGATATCGGGCCGCTCGAGCGCGTAAGATACATTGGCCGCCAAAAAGCCGATCTTCGAGCCGCAATCGAAGCTGCGGCCGTCGAATTGCAGGCCGTAGAAAGGCTGCGTGCGCGCCAGCTGGATCATCGCGTCGGTCAATTGGATTTCATCGCCGGCGCCCCGCTCCTGGCTTCCCAGGATTTGGAGGATTTCGGGCTGCAAAATGTAGCGGCCGGTCAGAATGAGGTTAGAGGGTGCGCGCTCCTTGGCCGGCTTCTCCACCATGCTGGTGATGGCAAACATCTTGCCCTTGGGCTCGCCAATGCCGACCACGCCGTATTGATCGACGCGGTCGTGCGCGACCTCCTCAACCGCGACGATATTGGCGTTTCCCGGCAGTTCATTCGCCGCCTCGATCATCTGGGCGAGGCAACCTTTTTCGTGCTGGACCAGGACGTCCGGCAGCAGCAGCGCAAAAGGCTCGCGGCCGAGCAGTTCGCGCGCGCACCAGACCGCGTGCCCGAGGCCGAGCGGCTCCTGCTGGCGGGTGAAACTGGCCGAGCCGGGCACCGGCAAGTCCTGGTCGAGATGCTCGAGAATTTTGTGCTTTTGCCGTTCGAGCAGCGTCTTCTCCAGCTCGAACTGACGGTCGAAGTGATCCTCGATGACCCCTTTGTTGCGTCCGGTGATGAAGATGAAGTGTTCGATGCCGGCGGCGCGCGCCTCATCGACGACATGCTGGATCAGGGGCCGATCGACGACCGGCAGCATTTCCTTCGGCATGGCTTTGGTGGCCGGCAAGAACCGGGTGCCGAGCCCGGCCACGGGAAAGACGGCTTTGCGAACGGAATTCATGGAATACCGAGGGGTGCCCAAAACAAAGGAACGAAAGTGTGCGCTTTCTCGCCTAAATTGTCGTCCAAAATCCCACCTAAATGGGGCCTTGACCCAAAATACCGGACGAACCGGAAAAAGCTAACCGTTTTGTGGACGTGGGGCTCCGACCGCGAAGTCCAAGATGCCGTTTGTGGGAAAACGGTCGGCCAAGCGTTCGCGAGAGCCGCCTGTTAGTGAGTCGATAGACACACCGGCTGCCCGATGTACCGACAGCCAGAACACGAGACTTGAGCGCATGCCCATTCCAGCTTTTATCCTTCGCGGTGTCGTTGCCGCGATCCTCGTGCCCGGTCTTGCGTCAGCGGCGGGGGCGCAACAGGCCGACAATTGGCTGACGCGCCTGTTTCAACCGCCGGCGGCAGGCTCGGTTCCAGGAGCGCCCACAAGCCCGAACGATGCTTCGGGGTGGAGCGGGCAATCCGGCGCGTCCGGCAATCCCCTGATGACGGCCGAGGCCATTCGCGCGGCCGCCGCCGATTTCGGCAACTGTATCGAACGGCTGTGGCCGGATGCCGAGCGGCGCGGCGTTTCACGGCAGACCTTCGAACGCCTCACGACCGGCCTGACGCCGGATCTGAGCATCATGGACAAGCTCGATGCCCAGCCCGAGTTCAACAAGGCGCCCTGGGATTATCTCGACCTTTTGGTCAGCGACGACCGCATCGCGCGCGGGCGTGAACTGTTGACGCAATACGCGCCCGTCTTTGCCGCCGTCGAACGCACATATGGCGTCGATCCCGCGATCGTCGCCGCAATCTGGGGCATCGAATCAAACTACGGCACGCTCGGCGGCGACCGCCCGGTTCTGCGTTCCACGGCAACGCTCGCCTGCGTCGGCCGCCGCCGCGACTATTTCCGGGAGGAATTCCTCTCCACCCTCGAAATCCTCCAGCGCGGCGATGTACCGGCCGACCGTCTGGTCGGATCGTGGGCCGGCGCCTTCGGGCCGACGCAATTCATGCCGACGTCGTTTAAACGCTACGCGGTCGATTTCGACGGCGACGGCCGGCGCGATGTGGTCGATTCGATCCCGGACGTTATCGCGTCCACGGCGAACAATCTGAAAGTCGATGGGTGGGTCAGCGGCCAAAGCTGGGGCTATGAGGTCGTCTTGCCGCCGAATTTCGATTATCTGTTGGCCGATCGCTCGCGGCAGATGACGCTGCGGCAGTGGCAAAATCTGGGCTTGCGGCGCGCGGGGGGTGGCTCGTTTCCTCAAGCCGACAATCGCGCTTATTTGCTCCTGCCCGCGGGGGCGCGCGGGCCGGCATTTCTGATGCTGCAGAATTTCAATGTCATCATGAAATACAACCCGGCCGAGGCCTATGCGCTGGCGATCGGCCATCTTGCCGATCGGCTACGCGGCGGCGGCCCGCTTGTGCAGGCCTGGCCGCGTGATGAACGCGTGCTCTCGCTCGACGAACGCTATGAAATGCAGCAGCGCTTGGCGCAGCACGGCTTCGATATCGGCGAGCCGGACGGCTTGCTCGGTCCACGCACCCGCATCGCGATCCGCAATTTTCAGGCTTCGATCGGTCAAATCCCCGATGGCTTCGCCTCAAGCGATGTCCTCGATCGCTTGCGCCAGCCTTAGGTGCCGCCAAGCTTCAAGTTGACACGTTTTTGCATATCTTAACCCAAGCTTTTTCAGCGCGGTTCGTTGATGAAGCATGATCCCCGGATCACGTCCGGGCTGACTTTTTCGGAAAACCGGTTTCCACTTTTCCGGATCATGCCTTAGAATAGCTGGCTGAAAATGGAGCTTCGCGGCGCATGAGAGGGTTCCTGAAGTTCCACGACACAAGGCGTCCAGTGATCCAGCGCACTCTATTGGTGATCGCGACCGCCGCCGCGGCCGTCGTCGTCGCGCGGCCCGCGGCCGCCCAAGTGTTCTGGGGCGATAGCGACCGGTCCTACCGCGATCGCTACCACGATAATTATAACAACAACTACCAGCATCGCGATTTCTTTTTTCCCTTCTCCGGCTTCATGCGGCCGCCGCCCGTCGTCGACTCCACCAAGGCGCCGCCGCCGCGCAAATTGGAAACGCCGCCGACCACATCGATCATCGTCGTCGGTGATTCGCTGGCCGATTGGCTCGGCTATGGGCTCGATGAGCTTTACGCCGATCAAACGGATATGGGCGTGGAGCGCAAAATCCGTCCGACCTCCGGTCTGATCCGCTACGATCCCAAGAATGAGAATTTGGATTGGTCGCAGGCGATCAAGGATGCGCTGGCCAACGAAAAGCCGAACGCTATCGTCGTCATGCTCGGCCTGAACGACCGATTGCCGCTGCGCGACAAGGCTCCACCGCCGCCGGCGGCGAAGCGGCCCGGCGAACCGGCGTCGGGCCCCAATCAAACAACTGGCCAAGGAGCGAACGCAGCAGCGAACGCGGGGACGAACCAGGGAACGAATCAAACAAGCCAGGCGGCGAACCAACCGGACAAAGATAAGCAAGACAAAGCCGCCGCGCCGGCAGATTCGGAAGCTCCGCCGCAAAATGCGGCGCAAAGCGATGCTCAACACTTGGCGCCCGGTAGCTCCTACGACTTCCACACCGATCAATGGGCAACGCTTTATGGCAAGCGCATCGACGAGATGATCGCGGCGCTCAAGGCCAAAGGCGTGCCGATTCTCTGGGTGGGGCTGCCGGCCATTCGCGGCACGAAATCGACGAGCGATTTGAGCTATCTCGACGAGCTCTACCGTGAGCACGCCGAGAAAGCCGGTATCGACTATGTCGATATCTGGGACGGCTTTGTCGACGACCAAGGCCGATTTGCATTACAGGGTCCGGACTTCGAAGGCCAAACCCGGCGGCTGCGGACCTCGGACGGCGTGCATTTCACCAAAGCCGGAGCCGTCAAGCTCGCAAGCTATGTAGACCGCGACCTGCGCCGCGCGCTGTCGAACCACGTCGTACCGGTCGCGCTCCCTGGGCCGGAAGCCGCGCCGAAGGCCGCGACGACCGGCGCCAAACCCGATGCCGGACCGGTACTGCCGTTGTCGATCGGCGGCGGGGAGACGGGCGATCTTGCCGGCGGAGGAAACCGCCCGGCGCAAACGAGCTCCGACCCGATCGCGACAAAAGTCTTAAGCCGCGGCGATTCCGTAAGCGCACCGGCCGGCCGCGCCGATGATTTTTCCTGGCCACGACCCGCGAGTAATGCGAGCGCAGCGCCGGAGGCTTCGCCCCAGCCGGTCGCGTCGACTCCCGCAACGCCGACCAAACAAGGCGACGCCGGGAAAAAGCCGGCCGAGTCGGGCAAGGAAGCCAACAAGGACGCAAGCAAGGATTCAAACAAGGATGCGAACAAGGATACCAAGAACAAAGCCGTGAAGGATCCTGCCGCCGCTCCCGTCAAACCGCGCCGCGCGCCCAACGCCATTCTTGACGGCGCGCCCATCCCGCCGGCACCGGTGGGTTCGCGATAAAGGAAACAGAGGAACTGCACTAGAGCCGCAACCGTCTCGAACTAAAATCGATTGCGGGTATTTAATGAGACATGATCTTTATCGGAAAATCAGTTTCCGCTTTTCCAGCGCATGTCCTTGGCTGAAAGGGTGGCCGTTGCGATCGGAGACTTTTCCCGAACGTTTTTATGAGTTTTGAATTGCCATTTTGGCTCTGCAGCCGTTGTCGCCGCATAACTCAAATGGGTCCCAACCTAGCGCGGTAGCAGGCTCGATCCCATCAAAAATTTGTCGACCGCATGCGCGGCTTGGCGGCCTTCGCGAATCGCCCAGACGACCAGCGATTGCCCGCGGCGCATGTCGCCGGCGGCGAAAACCTTTTCGATCGAGGTGTGGTAGTCATCGGTCGTCGCGCTGACATTGCCGCGCTGATCGAGCGCCAGGTCGAGGCTCTGGATCATTCCTTCGTGCACCGGGTGCACGAAGCCCATGGCCAGAAGCACGAGATCGGCGGCGAGTTCGAATTCGCTGCCCGGGATGGCTTTCATCTTCGCATCAATGCGCACGCAGTGCAGCTTCTTCACCGCTCCGTTTTCGCCGCTGAACTTTGTAGTCATGACCGCGAAGTCGCGCTCGACGCCCTCCTCATGGCTGGACGAGGTGCGCAGCTTGAGCGGCCAATTGGGCCAGGTCAGCAATTTATTCTCATGCAGCGGCGGCTGCGGCATGATCTCGAAATTGGTCACCGACAGCGCCCCCTGCCGAAACGACGTGCCGATGCAGTCCGAGCCGGTATCGCCGCCGCCGATGACGACAACGTGCTTTCCGGTTGCGAGGATCGGTCGTTCTCCGTCGGTCGCCGGTTCGCCGCTCACGCGGCGGTTCTGCTGCGGCAGGAATTCCATGGCGAAATGGATGCCTTCGAGATCGCGTCCGGGCACCGGCAAGTCGCGTGGCTTTTCGGCGCCGCCCGTCAGCGCGACGGCGTCATGCTCCTTGAGCAATTCGGCGGCAGGGAAGTTGGCGCCGACATGCACCCCATAGTGGAACACGACGCCCTCGGCCTGCATCTGCGTCACGCGGCGGTCGACGTGACGTTTCTCCATCTTGAAGTCGGGAATGCCATAGCGAAGGAGGCCGCCGGCTTTGGCCCAGCGCTCGTACACATGAACCTCATGCCCGGCGCGGGCGAGCTGCTGCGCACAGGCGAGGCCGGCCGGACCCGAACCGACGACCGCCACCGTCTTGCCGGTCCGCACCGCCGGCGGCTCTGGCTTGAGGCCCTGCGCGATGGCCCGGTCGGCGATGGCGCATTCGATCGATTTGATGGTGACGGGATTTTCGTCGATGTTGAGCGTACATGAGGCCTCGCACGGCGCCGGGCAAACGCGCCCGGTGACTTCCGGAAAATTGTTGGTCGAGTGCAAATTGCGGGCGGCCTCGTCCCAGTCGCCCATATAGACGAGGTCGTTCCAATCCGGGATCTGATTGTTGACCGGGCATCCCGGCGCGTCGGGCGTCAGCGAACCCGTGCCCTGGCAATAGGGCACGCCGCAATTCATGCAGCGCGCGGCTTGAGTGACGTAGTCCTGCTCGGGCAGCGGCAGGACGAATTCGCGCCAGTGCCGGATACGTTCGGCAACCGGTTCGTAGTCACGATCCTCGCGTTGGTACTCGAGAAAACCGGTGATCTTCCCCAAAGACTCTCTCTATCTTTTTGCAGGCTTCTTTGACGTTTTTGGCGCGAGGTCACTCCGCCGCGATTGCCGCGGCCTTGAGCTCATTGAGAGCACGACGATACTCGACCGGCATGATCTTGCGGAATTTCGGATACCAGGTCTTCCAATCGCTCAATATCTTCGCCGCGATCGCGGAACCGGTGAAGCGGGCGTGGCGCGTGATCAGATGATGCAGCCGATGGCCGTCGAAGCGGCTCATGTCCGACATGATGTCGACCATGCCATGCGCTTCGAGGTCGCGCGCATGGTGGAAGACCTTCGCGTTGATGTCTTCCTCGTCCGGCATCGGCTCGAGGTCGACCATGGCGAGATTGCATCGTGAATCAAAACTGCCGTCTTCATCGAGCACATAGGCGATGCCGCCCGACATGCCGGCGGCAAAGTTGCGCCCGGTGCGGCCGAGCACCACCACGACGCCGCCGGTCATGTATTCGCAGCAGTGGTCGCCGGCGCCTTCGATCACCGCCACGGCGCCGGAATTGCGCACCGCGAAGCGCTCGCCGGCGACGCCGCGGAAGTAGCACTCGCCTTCGATCGCGCCGTAGAGCACGGTGTTGCCGACGATGATCGATTGCTCCGGCACGATGCCGGATTGCGGCGGCGGCCGGATCACCAGGCGGCCGCCGGAAAGCCCCTTGCCGACGTAGTCGTTGGCATCGCCGTCGAGTTCGAAGGTGACGCCGCGGGCGAGGAAGGCGCCGAAGCTCTGCCCGGCGGTGCCGGCGAACTTGGCAACGATCGTATCGGGCGCGAGGCCGGCGTGGCCGTAGCGCTTGGCGATCTCGCCGGAGAGCAT
>JBAPZR010000146.1:0-4049 GCA_049285335.1 Xanthobacteraceae bacterium
TCTCATAGGCGCTTCCATGTTACGTTAACGCGGGTACCGGCCTATTGTTCGCATCAACGCGGCTCACCTGCGCTGGAAACGCGATATGCAGCGTGCCACGGTGTCTGACGGCGCCAATTCCTGTGAACAGGAAGGTATCGCCGTCGCGGCCGCCTAGGCGCACCGACCGACGGGCGCAGGCAGTCTGCTCGTGGCACAAAGCGGATATTGTAACGTCCTTGCTGCTGCCCGCGTTGACGACTGATCGAAATAGTCACACGTATAGCGCCTCCAAATCTGGAGACTGAAAAATGAAAGCAATTCGGGTTCATGAGTTCGGCGGTCCTGAGGTCCTGAAGCTTGAGGACGTGGCTACACCAAAACCTTCGGGCGGTGAGGTTCTGGTGCGCATTCATGCGGCCGGGGTCAATCCCTATGACACCTACATGCGTGCGGGCACCTATGCGGTGAAGCCTCCGCTCCCCTACACTCCCGGATCGGATGGCGCCGGAGTGGTTGAAGCGGTCGGCGAGGGCGTCAAAAAGGTGAATAAAGGCGATCGCGTATACACTGCGCGGACCCTGACCGGTGCGTATGCGGAATATGCACTCGCGCTCGAAGAGCAAGTGCATCTGCTCCCCGCGAACATTGATTTCAAGCAAGGCGCGGGAATCTGGGTACCCTACGGAACCGCATATCATGCGCTCCATCACTCGGCGAAAGCGCACGCTTCTGAGACTGTACTGGTGCACGGCGCAAGTGGCGGTGTCGGCATAGCGGCGCTCCAAATCGCCCGCGCCATGGGGCTTAAGGTTCTTGGCACTGCAGGGACACCGAAAGGCCTCGAACTGGCCAAGCGGGAGGGAGCGCATCAAGTTTTCGATCACCGCAAGGCGGGATATCAGGAAGAAATTCTGCAAGCGACCGACAACCGCGGCGTGGACATCATTCTGGAAATGCTCGCTAATGTGAATCTCCCGTACGACACGAAACTTTTGGCCAGCAATGGCCGCGTCATCGTGATCGGCAGTCGCGGCGAGGTCACCATCAATCCCCGCGAGCTGATGGGGCGCCGCGCTTCGATTCGCGCGTTGACGCTCTTGGCCATTACAGCGGCCGAAGAGGCGGACATCCACGCTGGGCTATTTGCTGGCCTCGAAAACGGCACTTTGCGGCCCGTTGTTGGAAAGGTATTGCCACTCGCCGAAGCGGCCCGCGCGCACAAGGAGATTCTTGAGCCAGGAGCGGCCGGCAAGATCGTACTTGTCTGCTGATCGATGAGCGGCGTGGCTCTGCTAGGCACCATCACGCCCAGCGAAGCGATTGGGCGATGTCTGCTTTTACACAAAGCGGACATGGAAGGCTCCCCCTCGGGCTGCAGAACGTGCGTCAGTCGATGGGCGGCATGTAGTACTCTTGGTGCCGTGCAGGAGCATCGGTACTCGGGTTTGAAAAACTCTTTTAATCGCCGCTCGACAGCCTGCCGCGAGCGGCCCACGCAACAATCGCAATCGGGAGGGAATCAATGAAGACTAGTCTCCTCGCCGGTTCGGCGAAACCGGATCATTTGCAATGACCCATTGCGACTATTGGACTGGCGGCTCATAAGTCAAAGAGAACGCTGGGGGCGAGCATATGTCACTTCCGGAAACCAATTTTTTCGATGCCAACTTGCCCGGCGCCAGCCAAACTGTCCGAGTAGCAAGCCTCTATGACGCCAGGATATTTGTGTGTCGGTGGACGATTAGAGACAGAGACCCTGCGCTAAAGGCGCTTCTTCGAAACGTGGAAAAGGCCAAGAGTTTTGCAACGACAGAGAACGCGATCCAGCAATTGACGCAGGCACTAGCCTCACGCGGATTATTGGTCACCACTGGTCGCTAGTCATATTTTCAGCAAGCACAAGCGTCATTGGCCCAAAGCGTCAGCCTCCTTCTGTTGCCTTATGGGCTTAGCGAGTCTATCGGTCCACACCGTCATTGGTAGACCCATCAGGACCTCATGCAGCCGACTTTAACGGGCGGTCATGCCTTCATCGACGCTGATGGCACCTGCGCCAAAAGCGATGACGTAGAGAAAGCCGCCGGCCATGACGAGGTTCTTATAAAAATGGATCATGTTCTCCATGTCGCCCGCCGGCAGATGGACGCCGAAAGCGGTGCCGAGGCAGAGCAACAGGAGCAACGCCGCCGCCAAGCGGGTCTTGAAGCCGATCAGAATGCCCAAGCCGCCGAGCAGATGAATCGCGACCGACACCCAGACCGCGATGCTAGGCATCGGAATATTGAGGCTCGCGAAATAGGTCGCAGTCCCCGCCGGATTGCGCAGCTGAAGGACGCCATCCCAGATGAATGCGCCGCACATCAGCAAGCGCGCAAGTAGGGGCAAATAAGCTTTGATCGCGGGCGTCGTGGTTGTGGTTGTTGTCGTGGACATGATTCATCTCCGGCAAATTTTCGACACGCGATGCGGGTCGCGATGTATATAGACGGCGGCCTTTACATATCACAGCTCTGAAATTGACAATCGTGGCTCGGTCTTAAGGTAGCGCCATCACTGCTGGCCACCGCTGACGAGGTGATCGAGTGAGAGGGCCTATGTCCGTTAAAGACCCAAAGCGGACATAGATGCCAATGCGCTTAGGCGTGACTGACGCCACAATTTTCGACCTCGTTGTGATATACTCTTATATTCTCGGCGCGGGTGCTCGGCATCCAGGTGCCGGCAACTGCTCGCCCGCGCGGATGGGGCCATCGAGTAAGGAACTTTACTGTCCTGCATCGATCGTTCGCGAGAATTTAACTGCCAATGAAGGGAAACGAATGGGCTCTCAGCCCCGCCGCCTCGCAATTTTGAGGCTCGTTGTCAGTATGTTGGCGATCGGTCTCGAATGTGATGCAAGTGCAGAGCAATGTGATTACAAAACGTGTGGTGCGTTAATGGCGCGAGATGCATCAGCGTCATGGGCGGTCTCAGGACGACACGATTATTCGCCCGATACGAAGCGGGCTTGTGCTGAGTTCAATGCCTGCGTACGTCGCGCCAAAAACAACTCGGCCGGACGAGCAGCGGCAACACCCACGGCAGGCTCAAGCTCAATTGAAATCGAAGGTCCTGCCACACAACGCGCTGCACCTGTCACAGTGGGTAGCTCACCTGCAACAATAGGAAGCACCCTCCGCGCATCGTGCGGACCGGATATGCAAAGCCTTTGTGCTGGGGCACGAAGGGAAAACGAGGTGTTGAAGTGTCTGGACTCTCGGCGCATGGAGCTATCGACAACTTGCAGCTTGTATTTCCGAAAATTGGGCGCGCGGCCGACCGCGCAGGGGAATGCTTCGAATAAAAAGCCACCGTCGCCGCCACCAACTATGCAAATCCCAGTCCAGAAAAAAAAGCCGTTGTCGCCATTACCAACCATGCCAATCCCGGTCCAGGAGAATGCTCCGAACGAACAGCCGCTCTCACCGCCACCAGCCTCGCCAATTCCGCCGCAGGAGAATGCTCCGAAGGAAAAACCGCCGTCGCTGCCTCCATCCACGCCAATCCCGGTCCAGGAGAATGCTCCGAACAAAAAGCCGCCGCCGCCAACTACGCCAATCCCTGATTAGTCCGCTTTTGGACAAAGCGGACATACCGCGCCATAGCATCAGTCCGAAGATCGTTCACATTCATATCCACTCCGTTCTCTGCTACCGTCCTCAATCAAGGATGGAATTCAGTGAACCGTCGGCGGCATGGCATGCCGCGCCATTGCCGCAAAGAACGGCTAGTAAGGCAGCGCTAAAGGTCGCTTTGTGACAGACAGGCAAAGTCAACATGAGGATGCGGCGTACCATGACTGCTTTTGCGCTCTTCGTGCCGGCCTTCTTCCTGGCCGCTGGTGCGCAGGCGCAGGAGATCGACTTCGACCAAATCAACAAGTTCGAGTCGGTGGGGAAGGGCACTCTCAACGTCGGTGAGCCGCCAAAGACGATCGTCGACGACAACGAGCGGCACGTCGTCATTCTCACCGTCTGGGACGCCGACGCCGAGACCAAGGTTTATTGGAAGCCGCTGGACGGAGACGC
>JBAPZR010000147.1:0-6276 GCA_049285335.1 Xanthobacteraceae bacterium
AGTGCTGCAGCCGCCGCGTATCCATGCCTCGGTTGGCCAAGGCATAGCCGGTCGAATGGCGGACCATGTGGACGTGAACCGGAAACGGCAGCTTGGCCACTTCACCGGCTCGCTCGATCATGCGCGCAATCCCCATGCGGCCAAACGGCTCGCCTCGCTCGTTCACGAACACCCACGCCGACTTAATGCCCCGCTTGGCGTAATGGCGCTGTAGGGCCTTGAGACCGGCCAACTCATCGCGTTCCAGGTAATGCTACTGTCATTGCTGCCCTTGAGACGGCGCACAATGATGGTGCGCTTGGTGAGGTCGAGATCGTCCCAACGAAGGTCGCAGGCCTCGCTCACGCGCAGGCCATGACGATAGATCATGAGGCTGATCAGCCAATCGCGGTGGCCGTGCCGATTGCGCTCGGCCGCGTCGGACTCAAAGGATCGCGCGAGAGCAACTTGTTGGCCCGTTCAATCGTATGCTGACTTTGGCGCAGCAATTCCAGTGAGGACGTGATTTCGTCACAGCTACTGCGTCTATTAACTCGCAGAGCTATCAGGGCATTTGCCGCTAATTGCGCTGCTTGCCCCATGATGCGCATCTCGGTGTCGGTGGGCCGATGGATCTGTGGAAAATGCGTAGACAAGACACCAACGAATGCACCACTGCCCGAAATCATAGGCGTGGATTGTACCGCCCGAACATTGGCGTGATGGAGGATTTCCCAGCAGGGTGCGAACTGTCTATCCTTGGTTACATCTTCGACGACAATCGAGCGGCGGTCGCGAACCGCGCGTGCGCAGGCCGAACTGTCCACAACGTGTACTCTTTCAAAGAACTTCAAGAACTCGTCACCAAATCCCGATTGTGATTCGATTTCGAGATAACCTTTTTCCCACCTTACAAATTGGACATTGCCGAAGCGGGCATTGCTCAACCTTAAGGCATTATGCAGCAAACAATTCGCCAACGACTGCGTGTCACCGCACTTGCGCAACTGCTCGGCAAGGGGATCAAACATGTAACACCCCAATACTATCTAAAAGTACTCTGGTGCTTTGATCTACCTCAAAGTAGCTGCCCGATAGGCTGGCAAGACATTTCGCCGTGAAAACGTCAAGAGCATCATGCGACGGGGGTCAGCCCGTTGCACAATCATGTCCGCCAACATCGGCGGCGAAGAACGACACCGGCCACTTGCGCACGCAGCGAATTCCGCCCGCTCACCTCAACCGAAGTGCCGAGAAGTTACGTCAAAGGGCAGCTTAAAGCGCGCGGCGCGCCCGCAAGGTCTCGTAAACTCTGCCGACGGCGCGCAGCAACGCGGAAGCATCGTCACGCCCAACTTTCGCGACAAGCTTAGTCTGCGCCTGATCCCACCTTAGGAGTGTTTCCTTGAGTTTGCGTCTCCCGGCGGAAGCAAGTTTGACCGTTCGCGTCCTTTTGTCCTTGCCCGGAACGATCGTAACAAATTGTTTGCGAGCGATCGGCATCAAGTTCCTTGCCAGCGCGCTTCGTTCCAATCCAACAAAATCTGCCAGCGCCGTAATCGTGATCGGCCCGGTCTGCGCCAATACCGCGAGAATATTGAACTGCGTAATTCGCAGACCGAAGGGCCGGAGTGCATCATCGTAGTACCGGGCGAGCAACCGCGACGTTCGCCGCAACTGGAAATTAAGGCAGCCCCGCGTCTTGTTGATTGCTATCATCAAATTCCAGCGCCATTGCCGGTCATAAATTTGTAGCCATCGGCCGCGAGTCGGTCAATTCGACCGCTTGAACATACCAACATGCGCCGCGACTAAACCACGCTTGTCACCGTCAACGCGGCGTGGTAAATTACGGGCATATGCCCCTTTTTAGATGTTTTTCAATGCTTGACGGAGTGCTTGCCGATGACCTGGGGTCTACTGGTCCTCTTGATCGCTATTGGCGGCGGCGTGGCAGTGTGGCTTGCGTCACTTCTGATGGAGCAGACGCGACGCTCCCCCTCCGCACCTAGATCGCTGGCCTGGGCCCCGGACATTGCAATCGACTATGTCACGGTCAACGGCCAGCAACTCCGTTACATTCGAGTTGGGCGGGGGCCTACCCTCGTTCTTCTACATACGCTACGAACGCAATTGGATCTGTTTGAGAAGATCGTGCCGGATCTGGCGCATGATTTCACTGTTTACGCTCTCGACTATCCCGGGCACGGGTATTCGGACATCCCAAACGCCAATTACGACGCGAACTTTTTTGTTCGCTCGGTCGAAGGATTTCTCGACGCTCTCGATCTTCGCGCGGTGACGCTGTGCGGAGTTTCGATCGGCGGCAGTATTGCGTTGCTGCTGGGCGCACGCCGCAATCCGCGCGTAATCCGGGTGCTCGCGGTCAACCCTTATGACTATGCGAAGGGCCGCGGCATGGCGCGCAGTTCGCCGCTGGGATGGATCATCGTGGCAACCGCCAGAATTCGGGTGATCGGCGAGACGGTCATGCGTCTGCGGAATTTCATCGTCATGAAAGCGATTCTGCGCGGCGGCGTCGCAGATGGTTCGAGCATCCCACCGGCGCTCATGAAGGAAATGTACGACGTGGGGAATAGGAGCGGTCACTATCGCGCCTTCCTCACTCTTTTGCGTAATGCCGCGAGTTGGGAAGCCGCCACTGCGGCCTATCGAAATATCCGCCTGCCCACAATGCTGATCTGGGGCGACAAGGATTGGGCGCAGATGAGCGAGCGCGAGCACGACTGCAGCCTGATCCCCGGCGTCGAAATGGTGACGGTGAACAACGCCGGACACTTCCTGCCGCTAGATAGACCGAGCGAGTTGCGGGAGCTGATCATCCGTTTCGCGCGCCGCTGAATGCGCGCAAGTCCTAAAGGGGTCGCAGCATGGACCTGGAAAACCATCCGACCGTTCGTCGTCTGGTCGACAATTTCAAGTATCGTGAAGAGCGGTCGCCCCCCGATCGAGTTCAGGACGGCCCTGCGCTACGCCAGCTCGCGCGCGCATGCGGCGCAGACGACGTCGGGCTCGTGGAAATTTCACGCCCGGGACTGGACCCGCAGCGTGACGAAATCCGCAGAAATTACCCCTGGACGAGGTCTCTGCTGAGCATCGTCATCCGTATGGCGCGCGAGCCGGTTCGTGGAGCGCCGCGCTCAGTGGCAAACCTGGAATTCCACCGGGCCGGCGAACAGGTCAACCACGTGTGCGCGGCCATCGTTGCCAAGCTCGAAGAGCGCGGCATCCGCGCGGTCAATCCCTCAATGGGTTTCCCCATGGAGATGTACCAAACCGGAAACGCCATTTGGGTCGTGTCGCACAAGCCGGTCGCGGTCGAAGCCGGCCTCGGTCACATGGGCATCCACCGCAATCTGATTCACCCGAAGTTCGGCAATTTCGTTCTGCTCGGAACGGTGCTTATCGATTGTGACGCCACCGATTACGATCACCCGATCGAATACAACCCTTGTCTTGAGTGCAAGCTGTGCGTCGCTGCTTGTCCGGTCGGCGCCATCGGACCGGATGGCTCTTTCAACTTCTCGTCCTGCTTCACCCACAACTACCGTGAATTTCTCGGCGGCTTTTCCGATTGGGTCGAGCAGGTAGCGGACAGCAAAAACGCCATCGACTACCGCCGGCGCATCAGTGAGCCGGAGACGGCATCGCTGTGGCAGAGCTTGGGCTTCGGTCCCAATTACAAATCGGCCTATTGCATGGCCGTTTGTCCGGCCGGCGAGGACGTGATCGGTCCCTACCTCGGCGATAAGAAGCGCCATCTGGAGGAAGTGGTAAGGCCGCTGCAGGAACGCGCCGAACCGGTTTACGTCGTACCGGGCTCTGACGCCGAAGCCGTGGCGCGGCACAAATTCAAGAACAAGACCGTGAAGCCCGTCAGCAACGGCCTTCGCGCCCGCACGATCACCAGCCTCCTCTACTTCATGCCGTTCGTTTTTCAGCCGAACCGATCGCGCGGCCTAGCCGCGGTCTTTCATTTCAGCTTCACCGGAGCGGAAAGAAAAGACGCCACCATTACGATCAAAAACCGGACGCTTGATATCCAAGACGGCCTGATCGGCAAGCCGGATATTCACGTCACCGCGGACAGCAGGACCTGGCTCGGCTTTCTTGCCAAGGAAAAGAGCCTCGTCCCGGCCCTGCTCTCGCGGAAGGTCCGATTGAAGGGCAATCCCAAGCTGCTTCTCGCCTTTAGTAAATGCTTTCCTTCGGCGGATGTGCGGCATCCGCAAGTGCAGATACTGCCACAAGCGTCGAAGCTGACGCCCGAACCGGCACGCTATCGCAAGAACGATCCGGCGACCGGAAGGATCAGATGGCGTGGCAGGCTTACGCTTGCAGGCGTGGAGGCCGTGACCCACAACGTTAAAACGTTCCAGTTCAAACCGGTCGGCGGCGAACATGTCCCGTTCGAATATTTAGCCGGTCAGTTCCTGACCCTGCATATCGAACCGCACGGCATTCCGACCAGCCGCTCCTACACGATCGCTTCGACGCCGACTTGGCGCGATCGGATCGAGATCACGGTCAAGCGCGAGGACCACGGCCTAGTCTCGCGATGGCTGCACGACGATCTAAAACTTGGCTATGAGATCGAGGTCGAAGCGCCGAACGGGACCTTCGTTTTCACCGGTAGAGAGGCCGACAGCGTCATGCTGATCGGCGGCGGTGTTGGCATCACGCCGATGATGAGCACGGCGCGCCATCTCACTGCCATGCACTGGCCAGGCAAGATTTACCTGATCTTAGGCTTCTCGGCGCCCCGCGATTTCATCTTTCGCGAGGAGATCGCGGCATTGACGTCCGGCAATCCTAATCTGCGCGTCACCGTCACTATGAGCAGACCGGGCGACGAGCCATGGTCCGGCGCCGTCGGCCGCATCGATGCGCGGCTGTTAGCGTCCGCCGTGCCCCAAATTGCCTCGCAGCGGGCGCACATATGTGGCCCCCCGCCGATGATGGACGCGGTCAAGGCTGCGCTCCTCGGCCTCGGCGTCGCCGAGGGCAACATCAAAACCGAGGCGTTCGGCACGATCAAACGCGACCCCTCGGCGCGCGGTGCCGCGTCAAGCGAAATTGCCGGCAGAGTTTTTTTTCAGGCGTCGGACATGAGCGCGCCGGTGATGATCGACGCCACCATCCTCGAGGCGGCCGACCAGGCCGGCGTCTTCATCGACAACGCCTGCCGCTCAGGTACCTGCGGGTCGTGCCGCGTCAAGCTGATATCCGGCGATGTCAGCATGGCCGTACAGGACTCGTTGACTGAACAGGACAAGGCCGACGGCTGCATCCTCGCCTGCCAAGCCAAGATCCGGGGTGCGGTGACTCTTGATGCTTGAGCGCGTCTCGCGATTGTGCACCGCGGACCCAGAGACGTTGCGGGAACGACAATCTGCTCCCGATAGGAAGCAATGGGCGATTGCGGGGTCGTCTAACGCCAGATGTCCTTGAACGGCTCAGGCGACATCGCGGTATAGCGTACCGTCCTGACTTGGGCCACGCGGTGGGCAAGGAAAGCGAGGGCGGCCCCGCCTCTGACTATATGACTCATCTCCTTTGCCTTTTACAAACACCATGTCACTCTTCCTACGCTGGTACTCACTGTCGGAAATTTGACTTGTCCCTGCCGGCAGCAGCGGCGGCTACACGGCCCCGCACTAACCTGGAGCTACGATTAGTTGCGCAATTTCGACCGTCCCGCAAGACACGCATGGTGCAAACGAACAACAAGTGACACTTCGATGACGACAACGTGTGGCAGATCCCGGCACGCGACCGGCTGGCCGCATGCGCGGCGCATTTCACTTTCGTGACAACACGGACGTTTGTCTACTGTTTGATTTGGCAGTGACCGTCACTCAATCCTATTGAAAATGAGCGTTGCAAACCGGTTCATGGTCCCCACCGATCACTCGCTGCATCGGGTGAAGACCAAACCAAGCAGCAAACAACAAACAAACACCAAACAAAAACAAATAGCAAACAACCGCTTCCACTGGACACAATATTGCACGAGTCTTCCACAAAATGGTCACAAACAAATAAAACATTTAAATGGTGCTGACCGCCTCAACGGGGAGGCGGCAGCATGATGCTCCTGAACTTGGGGCCCCACTTGCCTCCCGGACTTGGGGCCCCTTTTGTTGCGGGCCATGATGCTTTTTTGGTCTATGTGAAAGTTCAGTGACGACCTAAAAGTGTGCGAAAGGGGTATCAGCGGCGAAGTCGTCAGATTTTAAACGTGGCGAACTGAGCTTAAAGGGCGCTCACTGGTGT
>JBAPZR010000148.1:0-4639 GCA_049285335.1 Xanthobacteraceae bacterium
CCCCAACGGAATGCGAATCGAGCGGGTGCGGGTGCCGCTCGGCGTGGTGGGCGTGATCTACGAAAGCCGGCCCAACGTCACCGCCGATGCCGGCGCGCTCTGCGTCAAAGCCGGCAATGCCGCCATCCTGCGCGGCGGCTCAGAGAGCTTCCGATCGAACCAGGCCATACACGCCGCCTTGGTGGAGGGGCTGACCGACGCCGGCCTGCCGCCGGCGGCGATCGGGCTCGTGCCGACGCGCGAACGCGAGGCCGTCGGCATGATGCTGGCCGGGCTCAATGGCGCCATTGACGTGATCGTGCCGCGTGGCGGCAAAGACCTGGTCGGCCGTGTCCAGACCGAGGCGCGCGTGCCGGTCTTCGCCCATCTCGAAGGCGTCTGCCACGTCTATGTCGACGGCAAGGCCAAGCTCGACATGGCCAAATCGATCGTGCGCAACGCCAAGCTGCGCCGCACCGGCGTTTGCGGCGCCGCCGAGACCTTGTTGGTCGACCGCTCCGGCGCCGACAGGCTCCTCGCGCCACTGATCGCCATGCTGCTCGAGGCCGGCTGTGAGATCCGCGGCGACGCCGCGGTCCAAGCCGTGGACCCGCGCGTCAAGCCGGCGAGCAAGGACGATTGGAGCACCGAATATCTCGACGCCATCTTGACCGCCGGCGTGGTCGATGGAGTCGACGCGGCCATCGCGCATATCGAGCGCTACGGCTCGCACCACACCGACGCCATCGTCACCGAAAACAAGAAGGCGGCGGAAAAATTTATGCGCGAAGTGGATTCAGCCATCGTTCTGCATAATGCTTCGACGCAATTCGCCGACGGCGGCGAATTCGGCTTCGGCGCCGAGATCGGAATAGCGACCGGACGGCTCCATGCACGCGGGCCCGTCGGGGTCGAGCAGCTGACCAGTTTCAAATACCGCATACGCGGCAGCGGACAGACGCGGCCATGACGATGCGCCGGCAAGGCCGGCGGCGAATGCGCGGGGAGGGGATTTCTTTTCAAAAATCATGAAGGGCGACTCTCTTCCCGTACGCCCGGCCGATGAACGGCTGGGCGGCAGCCGCCGTGTGGTTCTGCCCGCCTACGCCCGCGGCATGCGCATTGGATTGTTCGGCGGCACGTTCGATCCGCCGCACGCGGCGCATCGCGCCGCCTGTTTATTGGCGATGCGGCGACTCGGGCTCGACCGGGTGTGGTGGCTCGTCACGCCTGGAAATCCGCTGAAGGACACGCAAGGTCTTGCGCCGCTGCACGAGCGCATCGCCGCCGCGCGCCGGCTGGCGAACCATCCGCGCATCGACGTCACGGCATTCGAAGCCGATCTCGGCGTCAGTTATACCTATGCCACGGTCAGTTATCTGTTGCAGCGCTGTCCGGGCGTGCACTTTGTCTGGATCATGGGCGCCGACAATCTGCGCAGCTTTCATCGCTGGCAGCGCTGGCGGGATATCGCCCAGCTGGTTCCGATCGCCGTCATCGATCGACTGGGGCCGAGCCTCTACTCGGCGGCCGGCGTCGCCGGCCAAGCCTTGAACTTCGCGCGCCTGCCGGAATCGGCAGCGCTGACCTTGCCGCTGCGGCGCCCGCCGGCCTGGATCTATCTGCACGGCCTTAAATCGCCGCTTTCCTCAACGGCTTTGCGGGCCGCGCGGGCGTTACGGTCGGTCAAGCGACAGTGACGGAAAGGTTACAGTGACAGCAGGGTGACAGTGACATTTGTTTGAAGCGAGGGAGTTGAAACTATTAACTCGACGTGACTATCTTAGGCCAAGCTCCGGGATTCGTTTGCCGGAGCCCACTGCGAACGAAGAACGTCAACCGAAACGACCAAGGTTATTCGACAAGGAAACTTCGACAAGGAAACTTGGAGCGAAAGGATAAGGAACCCTGTCCACAGTCGAACTCTCTCGGGCCGAACTTCGCGAGCCCGAAGCGGTCTCCAGAATGCGTCTTGACGCCGAGGAGATGCTCCGCCTGGTCCTTAGCCGCCTCGACGATATGAAGGCGGAGGACATCCTCACCATCAACCTCAAAGATAAATCCTCAATCGGCGATTATATGGTCGTGTCCACCGGCCGGTCGCAGCGCCACGTCGGATCCGTCGCCGACAGGGTCGTTGAGGATTTGCGCAAAGCCGGCGTTCGCGCGCACGTCGAAGGCATGCCACATTGCGATTGGGTGCTCATCGACGCCGGCGATGTGATCGTTCACGTCTTCCGCCCAGAAGTGCGAAATTTTTACAATCTCGAGAAGATGTGGATGTCCGGTCGACCGACCCCGCGCGCAAGCTCAGCCGCGCGCAGCCGATAACGCCTCAGGCGGACGCGTGTGGCGTTCGTGTTTGGCTCCTGAAATTCAAGGAGCTGTCGATTGCGTGTTCTGATTGCCGCCGTCGGCCGATTGAAACAAGGCGCGGAACGCGACCTCGCCGCCGCCTATCGCAAACGCGCAGCCGCTGTCGGACGGTCATTCGGCCTTCGTGAATTCGAGATCGTTGAAATCCGCGAGAGCCGTGCCAGCGATACGGAGCGGCGGCGCACCGAGGAATCGATCGCGATCGCCAATATCATTCCCGAACAGGCGGTCGTCGTCATCCTCGACGAGCGCGGCGACAATCTCGACAGCGCGGGTCTGGCCGAGCTCTTGCGCAAGTGGCGCGAACAAAACCGGGCGGCGGCCTGCTTCGTCATCGGCGGCGCCGATGGCCTCGCGCAGGCGCTGCGCGCCCGCGCCACCCATAGGGTCGCCTTCGGCGCGGCGACCTGGCCGCACCAGCTCGTGCGCATCATGCTGTTGGAACAGCTCTATCGCGCCGGCACCATTCTCGCCGGTCACCCCTACCATCGGGCATGAACGATCAACCTGCCTGAACTATAGATTGCCGTTTCGTTATTCGGTCATCCAATTGTGACGGCGACAAGCCGGCCGGTCTTATTCCGGTCGTAACCTGGCCGACATTGTCGTGTCTTAGCTTGTTTTCCCGAGGCCGCCCTCTACTTTGCAACCGATGATTCTTCGACGGTCGATCCGATCCGATATGCGCGATTCGGCTTGGGCCTTCGTGCTGCCGTTCGGCGTCGCGTTTGCAGCGAGTTCCATCGCGCTTGCGCAAACGGCGCCGCAGCGCGCCGCGACCGTGCCACCACCGCCTTCCGCATCTTCGCCCGGCGCAGCCGCGAAAGCGCCGGGCACGCCGGATGCGCTCAAGCAAAGCGATCAGGATTTGGACGCCGCATTGGCGCAACAGCGCGCCTCGGCGGAAAATCAGATCAAGCTGCGGAGCGAGATCGAGACGCTCGGTCAGGACCGCCGCAAGTTCAATCAGCAGCTCATCGACACGGCTGCACGGGTGCGCGAGGTCGAGGCTAACATCGATACGACGCAGGAGCGCCTCGGCGCACTCGACGGGCAGCAACGGCTTTTGCAAAATTCGCTCGATCAGCGCCACGGCGTCATTGTCGAGGTCCTCGCCGCTTTGCAGCGCATGGGCCAGCAGCCGCCGCCCGCCTTGATGGTGCGCCCAGAAGACGCCCTGACCGCGGTGCGCACCGCGATTACGCTCGGCGCCGTGCTGCCCGAAATGCGCGCGCAGGCCGACGCCTTGGCGGGCGATCTTGCCGACATGTTGAACGTGCGCAAACAGATCGTCGAGCAACGGGATCAGCTCGCCGGCGACCTTAACCTGCTCGGCCGCGAACAGTTGCGCATGACGCTGCTGATCGACGAACGGCAGAAGAAGCAGGCGGTCGCCGAACATGCGCTGACCGACGAACGGCAGCGGGCCACCGACCTCGCGCACCAAGTCGACAACATCAAAGACCTTATCGCGAAAATGGAAACCGGCCTCGACAGCGCGACCCGCGCGGCGCGGGAGGCCAATCGCGCCGTTACCAGCGATGCGACCCAACCCGAACTGGCGGCGCTCAGCGATCCCGGCCGTCTGGCGCCGGCGGTGTCCTTCGCCGGCATGCGCGGACACATGCATTTGCCGGTCAATGGCGTTCGAATCCGCGAATTCGGCGGGTCCGACGGCCTTGGCGGAACCCAAAAAGGTCTTTCAATAGCGGCCAGGCCCGGCGGCGAGATTACGGCGCCCTGCGACGGTTGGGTGGTTTACGCCGGCCCATTTCGCAGCTATGGGCAACTCTTGATCCTCAATGCTGGCGGCGGCTATCATGTCTTGTTAGCGGGGATGGAGCGGATATCCGTCGATCTCGGCCAATTCGTGCTAACCGGTGAGCCGGTGGCAGTGATGGGTGGCGGATCGCAGGCGTCCCCGACCGGCGTTACCGGTCCCAAGCAAACCGTACTCTATGTGGAGTTCCGCAAAGACGGCGCTCCCATCGATCCCAGCCCGTGGTGGGCGACTAACGAAGGCGAAAAGGTTCGCGGATGATGCGCAAAACTTCCCTAATCTTCCTCGGTGCACTGGCCGGCGTCCTGGCGACACTGTTGCTGACGCAGCCCCACACACTCCTGATGGGTTCCGCGGCCCGTGCGGCGGCATCGGACACTTACCGGGAGCTCAATCTGTTCGGCGACGTGTTCGAGCGCGTGCGCGCCGACTACGTGGAAAAGCCGGACGACAGCAAGCTCGTCGAATCGGCGATCAACGGCATGCTGGCCGGGCTCGATCCGC
>JBAPZR010000149.1:0-14496 GCA_049285335.1 Xanthobacteraceae bacterium
GCAATGATGAACGTATAGGTGAGGGACTTGGTGACTTCGACGCCCTGCGAGATGAGCAGCGTCGGCACCCAGCTCGAAAATCCATAATAGCCGATGGTCTGAAAAAGATTGTAGATCACGAGCATGACGGTGCGGCCGCGATAGGTCGCGTTCCACATTTCCGTCCAGGCGCCGGCCTTGCGCTCGATTTCGCCTTCGAGCGCTTCGGGCGGCGGCAGCGCGACGCCATCCTCGCGGATGCGGCGTTCCAGCTCGCCGACGATGCGGTCGGCTTCCGCGGTTCGGCCGTGATGTTCGAGCCAGCGCGGCGATTCCGGTAGCCTCCGGCGGATCCACCAGATCACGAACGCGCCGACCGAACCGATGATCACGACCCAGCGCCAGCCATCGATTCCTAAAATCGTCCGCGGCACGAGCTGCCAGGCAAGGAACGCCACGACCGGCACCGCCGTAAACATCACGAACTGATTGTAGGCGAAGGCGGGGCCACGCTGCCCCTTGGGCACGAGCTCCGACACGTAGGTGTCGACATTCACCAGCTCGACGCCGAGCCCGATGCTCGCGATCAGGCGCCAGAGATTGATAGTCTCCGGCGAATTTTGAAACGCCATGATGAACGCGCCGATCGAGTACCAAAGCAGCGCGAAGGTGAAGATCGAGCGCCGGCCGAAGCGGTCGGACAGCCAACTGAAGGCGAGGGTGCCGATGAACAGGCCCAGGAACAGCGCGGCGACGAAACTCGCAAAGCCTTTCAGGTCGAACAGTCCCTGCGTCGTCGGCGTGAACAGTCCCGCCTTGAACAGGCCGATCGCGATATAGGCGGTGAAGAACAAGTCGTAGAATTCGAACCAGCCGCCGAGTGACAACAGCGTCACCAATCGCCGGATATGGCGTGACGGCGGCAGCCGGTCGAGGCGCGCCGCAACCGTGACCGTTGCATCCGATGCCATGATTCCCCCTCTGCGGCATTCGCCCTTCGGCGGGCGATAGTATACGACCTTCGCATCGAGTCAGCCCTTTTGACGGTCACGCCATGGATGTGTTCGAAGCGGTCGATTCCCGAATTTCCTGCCGCTGGTTTCTCGACAAGCCGGTCGCCCCCGACATCGTGCGCGCGCTGATTGTGCGCGCCGCGCGTGCGGCGTCCGGCGGCAATCTGCAGCCTTGGTACGTTTATGCGCTCGCGGGGACGCCGCTGACGGAACTCAAGCGGCAAGTCGCGCTCGCCATCGACGGCCGCGATCCGCGCCACGACGAGGCCGAATATCCGATCTATCCGCCGACGATGTGGGAGCCGTATAAATCGCGCCGCGAGCATCACGGCGTCCAGCTCTATGGCGCGCTTGCGATCGATCGCGACGACATGGCGGCGCGGCTTCGCCAGTACAAGCGCAATTACGAATTCTTCAACGCACCGGTGGCGCTCTTCATCGGCATCGACCGCGAGCTCGGTCCCGGCCAGTGGGCAGATCTCGGCGGCTACATTCACGCTTTGATGTATCTGGCGCGTGGCTACGGTCTCGATACCTGCGCGCAGGAATCCTGGGGGCGCCTTCATCGCATCGTCGGGCCATTCGTGAAAATGCCGCCGGAACAGATGCTGTTTTGCGCGGTCGCCATCGGCTACGGCGACCACAGCCATCCGGCCAACGGTTTCCGCTCGCCACGCGCCGATCATGATGAATTTTGCCGCTTTCTTGGCTTCGACTGAGGGCCGCATTGGCGTTGCGTCCTTGCTTCTTTGCTGGCGTGATCCGTGCAAACCGGTTCAGACAAATAAATTCGTTCTCGCGGCGCGCCTTTGCGCCCGAGCTATGCCACGCCACTCTCAGAAATCGCGGCTGTTGGAACGGTCGCCGACATAGAGCCGGCCCAAGGAATCGAGCGCGAGACTGTGCGGGACGTCGAACTCGCCCGGTTCGGAACCATGCTTGCCCCAGGCTTTGATGAACGTGCCGTCCTTCGACAGTTTGACGATGCGGTCGTTGGTGGGCTGATTCTGCATGATGCCGTGACCGTCGGCGACGAAGATGTCGCCATTGGGCGCGGTCACCACGTCGGACGGCGTATTGAACATGCCCGGCGCGTCGCCGGCGACGCCGGGTTTGCCGAGCGTCATCAGAACCTTGCCATCCGGCACGAACTTGATGACGGTGTGCCCCTTGCCGCCGCCGGCCTGCCCGTCGGTCACCCACACATCGCCGTTGCGATTGACATAGAAACCGTGCGGCCAATTGACCGTCCCGGCGTCGAAATTCGCAACCATCTTGCCCGATGCGTCGAACTTCATGATGGGCGCAAGTTGGGAGCCGGCGCAGGTTTCGCCGCCGCAGCGATCGAACACCCACAAGGTCTTGCCGTCGCTGTGATCGATCTCGACGCCGATCGGGGCGCCCAATTTGCGCCCCTCCGGGAGCTGGATCACCGAATCCACCATGCGGTAGGGATTGGGCGCGCTATTCGGATCGGGCCGTTCCTGAGCGGGCAGCGATTTCAATCCGAGCGCAATCGTAGTGGTCGCGGCAAACGTAAGCGTGAACATTCTCCGGTCGACCGGACGCATGGCAATTCCTCCCTTTGTCGTTTTTATCCCAAAGGTCGAAGACTACATCGTCTTTTGATGGCGTTGAAAGGCCGCAGCGGCAAGCCGATCCTGACGAAAGGACGATCAGAACGACACCCGCGCGCCGCCGGTGGCGGCGCCGCTCTTAGTTGAAAGTATCTCAACTATCCGTATGAATTTTGCCGATCGACGCCATATAATATGTGAAGCACGCGCCGCGGCTGCGCCGTCAGCGGCGCGAAACGCCGAGGACGAACCATGAATCTCAATTCGCTCGGCTATATCGGGATTAGCGCCAGCACGCTCGACGATTGGGAGAGCTTCGGCACGCGCTTTCTCGGCATGCAGCTTGTCGATAAAAGCCGCGGCGCGCTGGCGCTGCGCATGGACGACCGCAAGCAGCGGGTCATCGTTCATAGCGGCGAGGGCGAGGGACCCTCGTTCTACGGCTGGGAAGTCGCCGATGCCGCGGCGCTCGATGCGCTCGCTGCGCATCTGGAAAAATCCGGTGTGAGAGTTGCGCGCGGTTCGCGTGCGCTTGCCGACGAACGGCGCGTTATAGACCTGATCGTCTTTTCCGACCCGATCGGCAACCGGCTCGAAGCCTTCCACGGCGCCGAGATTGCGAGCGATCCGTTCAAGCCCGGCCGCTTGATTTCCGGCTTTCGCACCGGCCCGCTCGGCATGGGTCATGCGGTGCTCACCGCGGAACGGCTCGACGCGGTGTTGCCGTTCTACACCGAAATCCTCAATTTCAAGCCGAGCGATTACATCCTCAAACCCTTCAAGGCCTATTTCTTTCACGTCAATGCACGCCACCACAGCCTGGCCTTCATCGACACCGGCAAGAACGGCATCCATCATTTGATGATCGAGCTTTGCTATCTCGACGATGTCGGGCAAGGCTACGATCTCGCGCTGGGCCAGCCGGAGATGATCGGCACCACGCTCGGACGCCACGTCAATGATCATGTGACGTCGTTCTATGCCAATTCGCCGTCGAAATTTCTGGTCGAATACGGCTGGGGCGGGCGAACCATCGATCCGGCGCATTGGACGCCGCACGAGCGCACCGAAGGTCCGAGCCTCTGGGGCCACGATCGCTTGTGGTTGACCGAAGAAGGTCGCGAGGAGGCGCGTGCTCTGCGCATTCGCGCCGCGCAATCCGGCAGCCGCGAACCGGTCAATGTCATGGATGGAAATTACGCGCGCGCCGGCGATGTTTGTCCGTGGTGGAACGCCAACGTGCAGGCGCGCAAGATCAGGGTAAAGCTGAAGAACTAAAATGATCGTGAGTTTCTGGCGCTAGCCAGAATCAAGATTGAACCCATAGTGATCGCTTCGCGCCGTCGGCTTTTTCCCGAACATCTACGTAGAGATTTACGGTTCGCTTGACGCTGAGGCCATTGCCTTGAGGCATCTGCGCCGCAAGCGCAGTCGCATGCCGCTCACCCCACCCCGGCGCGTGTTACGCGCCGACCCTCCCCTCCAGGGGAAGGTGAAGATAAAAGCGTCGCGAATGGGATTACCCCCAAGGGAGGTGAATCTAACAAATCAAAATGCTGCGCGGCGCATCGCTGTCCACGTTCCGTAACATTGATTGCCGGCGGCGGTCCAACGGCCGCCGCCGCTTGCGCCACGCAGCCGCCCATAGCCGGTTGCGCTTTGTCCGCCTTGGCTCACGGTGACCAAGATCGCGCCGCTCGCGACTACCGCGCCGGAGATCTGATAGCTGAAATCGTTGCCAGTCTGCATGACCTGGCCGCCAACGATGCGGGCCGGATAGCGATAGCTGGCGCTGCAGGGACCGGCCTGGGTCAGAATGGAGACGCTCCATAGCCCGTCAAAAGCGCGCGAACGCACATGCGTCAGGCGCTTCGGCGCCGCTTGCGCGGGCGCCGCGGTCGTCGTTGCGGCAAGGTCCACGACGGTAAGGGCCATCAGGACGGCTATGAGGACGCCAAGCTTGCTCATTTATTGTTCCCTCCCGGTTGAGGATCGTTCGGGACATTCGCCGGCGCGCCCGGATAGGGCGGCGGCGCGGTGGCAAAGGGGTTTTCGCTCTTACCCAGATTATAGCCCACATCGAATAACGCTTTCATGTAATTCGGGTCGAAAGCGCCGCGGCTTGGAGCGCTGAAATCCGCCGGTATGGTGGCGACGTTAAAGCCGATGCCGCTGTGCTTGGCGGCGACATAGGCGCGATCGAGCAAATTACGCAGGTCGGCTTTGATTGCCATGCTCACGGATTGCGACAGGATCGTGGGCGTCGTGCGCTCGACCACCTCGAAATCCGGCTGCAGTCCGCTATTGATGATGATGTAAAGCGCGGTTGCGGGAATCTTGTAGTCGCTCGCGCTTTCCAAAAGCGCCGGCGGGACGACGAAAAATTGTCCGCCGACGCCGCCGTCGACATGCATTTCCGCAAAGCGCTTGCCGTTACCCTCGACCCCGATCAGCACCGGCGGGAAGGCGCCGGGAATGCTGCCCGAGGCGAGGAGCACGCTGCGGAACAGCTTGATCGCATCGTCGCCGCCATGAACGGCGATCGCGCCCATATTCCAAACCACCGGGCGTTCCGCGTCGAGATCGCTGGTGACGATGAAGAGCCGCCGGCCGGCCCGATGGGCGGCGGCGATATCGTCGATGAGCGCCGGCGTGATTTCCTTAGCGATCAAATCCTTCAACGGCCAGGTGTCGAGAAAGCTCTCGCCGGTGCCGCCGACCTCGAAAATATCGGCCGCCGATGTCTGCGTGTAGACGGCCTTCATCGCCGCGTCGTAGCGCGGCCCGGCAAATACAAACGGCGCCATCAGAGCGCCGGTGCTCACCCCGGTGACCACGGCATAATCCGGACGCTTGCCGGACTCGCTGAGCCCATTGAGAAAACCTGCGCCGAAAGCGCCGTCGGAGCCGCCGGTCGATAAAATAAGCCACGGGCCGGGCCGTGACGGCAGCGCCTTTTCAAAGTCCGCTACCGAGTCTCCCCAGAAACGTACATCCGGCATGCCGGGAATGACTGCTGCAGCTTCGTCGGCGGCCGTAAAAGGCGCACGCAGCGGCAATTTTGACGGCTCCCCTGTAGTAGGAGCGGTGGCCTCCGGTTGCGGCGTCTTCTTGGCCGGCGTGCGCGCGAACGGCGAACCGAACGAAGCCACGATCATGGCGACGGCGGCGCACGTGCAGACGGTCCAGCGGAGGATGCAATGCATTTCGAACCAGGCGTTGAGAACGCGGTGAAGGTTTCAATTGCGATTGCGGCTGAATTCGGCCCCCAGATCAAATCAAATCAGATGACATCACCATACACCAATCGCTCGCATGCTGAAATTGCGGGATCTCGCGGTCCGTTCCATCCAAAATCCATGGACCGACATCAATGCGCATGCCTGAAAAATCGGCCTGCGACGGTTTGGCTCAGGCGCGCCGATCGGCGACGAATCGCGCGCCCTCTATCAGCGTTGCGGCCGCGAATCCGAATGGGCCGAGCGCCGCTTCCGCCTCGGCAACGAGGTGTTGTAATCGCTCCTTGGCTCCCGTTATGCCAAGCACCGTGACGAAAGTGGCCTTGCCGGCGGCGACGTCCTTCCCAGTCGATTTGCCGACCAGTGACGGGTCGCCTTCGATGTCGAGAAGATCGTCGGCGATCTGGAACGCCTCGCCGACGGCGGCGCCGTAGCGTTCGAGCGCATCGCGCTCTTGCCCCGTCGCGCCGCCGAGAATGCCGCCGGCCTGGCAAGCGAAGCGCAGCAGCGCGCCGGTCTTCATCGCTTGCAACATCCGCACGTCGCTCTCGCCGTGTTGGAGCGAACCGAAACGGCCTTCCGCGGCGAGGTCGAGCATTTGGCCGCCGGCCATGCCGCCAAGTCCGGCGGCGCGCGAAAGCGCATTGACAAGCGCGACGCGCACGGCCGGATCGGCATGGGTCTCGACGCGCGAGAGGATGTCGAAGGCGAAAGTCAAGAGGCCGTCGCCGGCGAGGATCGCGGTCGCCTCGTCGAATTTCCGGTGCGCCGTCGGTTGCCCGCGGCGCAATTCGTCATTGTCCATGGCCGGCAGGTCGTCATGGACCAGCGAATAGCAATGCACGCATTCCAAGGCGGCGCCGGCCATCAGCGCATTCGCCCGGGGCACCTCGAAGAGGCGCGCCGATTCGACCACCAGAAACGGCCGAAAACGCTTTCCGCCGCCGAGGCTGGCATAGCGCATGGCCTCGATCAGACGCGCCGGCCGGCTTAGTTCGCCCGCGGCGGATGTTGTGGCCAGAAGCCGATCGAGGAGGCTCTCGGTCTCGGCGGCCACGGCATCGAGCTGTGCCAGAAAATGGTTATTTTTCGCGTTCATCGAAGCCTTTTTTGCCCGCGCCCGGCGTCGCTGCAGGGTCCTATATCAGGTCTTACATTTAAGCGATAACGCAGCGGCGGTTTACTGTCCCATCGAAGGACCACCTGTGGCTGAGGACATTCTGGCGTCAATAGTGCTGGCGATCTGGCTCTACCTTATCGCCGCGCGCGGGGGCTTTTGGCGCGCTGCCGCGCGCGACGATGTCGGCATTGCGCCTGGGGCCGACGCGACGCGCCAATGGCCGGCGGTCGGCGCGGTCATCCCCGCCCGCGACGAAGCCGAGACCATAGGCGAGACGGTCGCTTCGTTGCTGCGGCAGGACTACCGGGGAGTTTTCAGCGTCATCGTGGTGGACGATCAAAGCCGCGACGAGACCGCGCGCATTGCGCGCGAGACCGCGGCCACGCTCGCCGCCAGCGAACGATTGACCCTGCTTTCGGGCCGCGCGCTCCCGACCGGCTGGACCGGCAAGCTTTGGGCACAACAGCAAGGCGTCGAATACGCGGACCGCACTCCGGATCCGCCCGACTATTTGCTGCTCACCGACGCCGACATTGTTTATACGCCGGACGCGCTCGCTGGCCTCGTCCTGCGCGCCGAACAGCACGGCTTCGTTCTCACCTCGCTGATGGCCAAGCTGCGTTGCAAGAGCTTTGCCGAGCGCATGTTCGTGCCGGCGTTTATTTTCTTTTTTCAGATGCTCTATCCGTTCGCCTGGGCCGGGGATCCGCGGCGCTCGACGGCCGCGGCGGCGGGCGGCTGCATGCTCGTTCGGCGCGATGCCTTGCAGGCGGCGGGCGGTCTGGCCTCGATCCGCGGCTCGCTGATCGACGATTGCGCGCTGGCAAAAATTTTGAAAGCGCATGGTCCGATCTCGATCGCGCTCACCGATCGCGTGTATAGCGTGCGCGCCTATTATTCCGTCGGCGACATCCGCCGCATGGTGTCGCGCACGGCCTATGCACAGCTTCGCTATTCGCCGTTGCTGTTGGCCGGCGCTATTCTCGGTTTGGCGCTCACTTATCTCGCACCGGTTGCGCTGGCGATTTTTGCCACAGGCGTTCCGCAATTCGTCGGCATTTTCAGCTGGATCCTGATGGCGCTCGCGTTTCGGCCGATGCTGCGCTTTTATCGCCTGTCATGGCTGTGGGCCCCGGCGCTGCCGGCCATCGCCGCCGTCTATATGGCGTTCACCATCGATTCCGCCTATCAGCATGCGCGCGGGCGCGGCGGCATGTGGAAAGGCCGCGCGCAAGGCAATATCTCAGGCCTGCAATGACCGACGCTGACGCATTACGATCCGGCAAAGGCCACCGGAATGAGAATTTTCCGGTCGCGTCCTTTCTTATTCACCCGCGCCATCGCGACGTGATTTTGGCGTTCTATAACTTCGTGCGCACCGCCGACGACATTGCCGATCACGCCACGCTCGCCGCGTCGGACAAGCTTCGCCTGCTCGACCGCTTGGAAGCCGGACTATTAGGCGCCAACGAAGCGGACGCGGTCGCGGTGCGGTTGCGCGCGGCGCTCGATCGTCATGGTCTGTCGCCCAAACACGCGCAAGATCTGATCGCCGCGTTCAAGCTCGACGTCACCAAGCTGCGCTATCGGGACTGGGACGATTTGATTTCCTATTGTTCGCTCTCGGCAATGCCTGTCGGCCGTTTCGTTTGCGACGTGCATGGCGAGAGCCGTGCGGTGTGGCCGGCCAACGATGCGCTTTGCGCCGCCTTGCAGATCATCAATCATTTGCAGGACTGCAAGGACGATTACCGCAATCTCAACCGCGTCTATATTCCGCAGGACGCATTGGCCGCAAGCGGCAGCAATGTCGAAGCGCTCGGCGGCGAACGTGCGTCACCGGCGCTCATCGAATGCCTGCACAGGCTGGCGGCGCGCACCGAGTCCCTGCTGAGCGAGAGCGACGGCTTTGCCGCGGCGATCGGCGACTGGCGGCTTGGCCTCGAAGTCTCCGTCATCAACACACTGGCGCATCGGTTGACGCGCATTCTGCAAGTGCGCGACCCGCTGAGCGAGAACGTCCATCTCGGCGTTCCCGCCGTTGCCGGTTCCACTTTCATCGGAATTTTAAGCGGCGCTTCGCACCGCATCGGCCGGCGTTTTCTGACCGGCTCGCAAAAGCCGCGAGGTGCGTAAGTGCAGGAATCCACACAAGCGGCCGAGCGGGCCTCCGGCAGCTCGTTTTATACCGGAATGCGGATTTTGCCGCGCGGCGAGCGCGACGCAATGTTCGAAATCTACGCGTTCTGTCGCGCGGTCGACGACATCGCCGACGATCCGGGGCCGCGCGAACGGCGGCTCGAGGCGTTGCGGAAATGGCGCGACGATATCGACGCGCTCTATGCCGGAGCGGCGCCGCAGCAGCTTGCCGGCCTCGCGCGCGCGGTCCGAAGCTTCGATCTGCAGCGCGACGACTTTTTAGCCGTCATTGCCGGCATGGAAATGGACGTGCTCGCCGATATTCGCGCCCCGGATAGGGCGACGCTTGATCTTTACTGCGACCGTGTGGCGTGCGCGGTCGGGAGGCTCTCGGTGCGGGTGTTCGGCATGGAGCGAAAGGCCGGTCTTGCGCTTGCGCATCATCTCGGCCGCGCGCTTCAATTGACCAATATCCTGCGCGACCTCGACGAAGACGCTGGCATGGGCCGGCTCTATCTGCCGCGCGAAGAGCTGCAAGCGGCGGGAATTACGACGACCGAACCGGTCGCGACCTTGTCGCATCCGGCGATCGGCGCGCCCTGTGCCGCGGTGGTCGCGCTGGCGGATGCCGAATTTCAAAAGTCGAACGCGATCATGGCCGTTGCGCCGCGGCGCCAGGTGCGGGCGCCGCGAATCATGGCCCAAGCCTATCGGCTCATTCTGGATCGGCTGGTCGCCCGCGGCTTCGCGCCGCCGCGAAAACCGGCGCGCCTGCCGCGCGCTAAAGTTCTTTTGATCGTCCTGCGCAATATTCTGTGATGGCCCGCACCGTTCATATTATCGGCGCCGGTCTCGCCGGCCTCTCCGCCGCGGTTAAGCTCGCATCGCGCGGCGAGCGAGTCTTGGTGCACGAAGCGACGGCCTTCGCCGGCGGACGTTGCCGTTCCTATCATGACGCCGCGATCGGCATGACGATCGACAATGGCAATCACCTCTTGTTGTCAGGCAATCGCGCCGCGCTTGGCTATGTGCGCGATATCGGCTCCGGGCATCGCTTGGTCGGACCCGAATCGGCGCAATTCCGGTTCATCGACCTTGGCAACGGCGAACGCTGGACGTTGCGATTTAATGACGGCCGCCTGCCGCTTTGGATATTTGCGCCGAGCGGCCGTGTGCCGGGCACGCGCGCGTTCGACTATCTACCGCTGGCGCGGCTTCTTTGGCCGCAGCCGGGCAAGACCGTCGGCGAGGCGATTGCGTGCAAAGGCCCCATCTATTCGCGTTTGATCGAACCGCTTCTTCTGGCCGCGCTCAACATCGATCCGCCGCAAGGCTCCGCCAAACTTGCCGCTGCGGTCATTCGCGAAACGCTCGCCGCCGGCGGCCGCGCCTGTCGGCCGCTGATCGCGCGCGAAGGGCTAGGCCCAACCTTGATCGAGCCCGCGCTTGCTTATCTGCAACAGCGCGGCGCCATGGTGCAGCTCGGGCACGAACTGCATGCGATGCGCTTTGGCGCGGATCGTGTCGATGCCCTTGATTTCGGCGGTGACGTCGTTCCGCTTGCAAAGGAGGATGCCATCATCCTCGCCGTGCCGCCTTATGCCGCGACGGCGCTGATCCAGGGCCTCACCGCGCCGACGGAGTTTCGCGCCATCGTCAACGCGCATTTCCGCATCGAGCCGCCGCCCGACCAGCCGCCGATCGTCGGCGTCGTCAACGGCACGGTCGAGTGGATCTTCGCCTTTCCCGGACGGTTGTCGGTCACCATTAGCGCCGGCGACCGGCTTATCAGCACACCGCGCGAAGAACTGGCGCGCACGATCTGGAACGACGTGGCGAACGTCACCGCGCTGCCGTCCGCCTTGCCGCCTTGGCAAATCGTGCGCGAGCGTCGCGCCACTTTTGCGGCGACGCCGACGCAGGATCAAAAGCGGCCAGGCGCGTTCACTACGTGGAGCAATCTTTTCCTCGCCGGCGATTGGACTAATACCGGCTTGCCCGCAACCATCGAAGGTGCGATTCGATCCGGCAATCGCGCCGCCGAACTTCTCATCCACACGCGCCGATGACGCCGCAATGAGCGACCTCGATCTCGATCGCCACATCGATTCCGCCACCGAAGCGCTGCTCGCTCGCCAGCGCCCGGATGGCCATTTTCTCTTCGAGCTTGAAGCGGATGCGACCATACCGGCCGAATATGTTTTGCTCCGGCATTATCTCGGCGAGCCAGTCGACGCCGCGCTCGAAGCGAAAATCGCCGCTTATCTTCGTCGCACCCAAGGACCGTATGGCGGCTGGCCGCTGTTTCAGGACGGCGCCTTCGACATGAGTGCGACGGTGAAAGTCTATTTTGCGCTCAAGATGATCGGAGACCCGCCGCAGGCCGAGCACATGCGCCGCGCACGCGAAGCGATCCGCATGCGCGGCGGCGCCGAGCGGAGCAACGTCTTCACGCGGTGCCTGCTTGCACTTTACGGCATCGTACCGTGGCGCGCGGTGCCGATGATGCCCGTCGAAATCATGCTGTTGCCGAATTGGTTTCCGTTTCGCCTCGACAAGATTTCCTATTGGAGCCGCACCGTCATCGTGCCGCTTCTAGTCCTGATGGCGAAGCGGCCACGCGCCCGCAACCCGAAAAACGTCACCGTCAGCGAGCTCTTTCTCGATCCGCCGCAAGCGCTCGGGCCGACGCCGAAAGCGCCGCAGCAGAAAGCGTCGTGGTTCTGGTTCTTTCGCATCGTCGACGACATGCTGCGCGCGCTCGAGCCGCGTTTTCCCAAACGCATGCGGCGGCGCGCTATCGATCGCGCGGTGGGCTGGGTCGGGGAGCGGCTCAACGGCGAGGACGGCCTCGGCGCGATTTTTCCCGCCATGGCCAACAGCGTAATGATGTATGACGCACTCGGCTATCCGACCGATCATCCGCAACGCGCGATCGCGCGCAAATCGGTCGAGAAATTGCTGACGGCCGATGACGGCGAAATCACTTGCCAGCCTTGCGTTTCACCGATCTGGGATACCGGGCTTGCCTGTCATGCGCTGATGGAGGTCGGCGGGGAACGCGCGGTCAGTCAGGCCAAGCGCGGCCTCGATTGGCTCGTGCCGATGCAGGTGCTCGATGTGCGCGGCGATTGGATTGCGCGGCGGCCGGATCTGCGCCCGGGCGGCTGGGCTTTTCAGTACGCCAACCCGCACTACCCGGACGTTGACGATACCGCCATGGTGGCGATGGCATTCGATCGCATGCAGAGCGGCGGGCAAGGTGACTATGCTGCCGCGACCGATCGTGCTCACGAGTGGATCGTCGGCATGCAAAGCGGCAATGGCGGTTGGGGCGCCTTCGATGCCGACAACGACTATGACTACCTCAACAATATTCCGTTTGCCGACCATGGCGCGCTGCTCGATCCGCCGACGGAGGACGTGAGCGCGCGTTGCCTGTCGATGCTGGCCCAGCTTGGTCAAACCGAAAGTCCGGCGGCGAAACGCGCCATCGACTATCTGCGCCGCACCCAGCGCGCCGACGGCAGTTGGTACGGCCGCTGGGGTATCAATTACATTTACGGCACGTGGTCAGTGCTGTGCGCGCTTGACGCCGCGGGCATCGCCCACGACGCGCCGGAAGTGCGCCATGCCGTCGTGTGGCTTGCCGCTATTCAAAACAGCGACGGCGGCTGGGGCGAAGATGCGTCAAGCTACAAGCTCGATTACCGCGGCTACGAAGCCGCGTCCTCGACCGCATCGCAAACCGCCTGGGCGCTGCTCGGCTTGATGGCGGCCGGCGAAGTCGATTCGCCTGCGGTGGCGCGCGGCATCGTCTACCTTGCCGACCGGCAAGGTGCCGATGGATTCTGGAAGGAGGCGCGCTACACCGCGACCGGTTTTCCCCGCGTGTTTTATCTCCGCTATCACGGCTATCCGAAGTTTTTTCCGCTCTGGGCGCTGGCGCGCTACCGCAATCTCAAGCGCGGCAATAAGCGCGCCGCGGCGTATGGGATGTAAATCGTGCGCCGACTTCAGCTCTATGCATGTCAGCAGGCGAAAAAGCCTGCTACCATAGGCAACTTAAGGGTGCAGTCATTGCTCCAGTTACAGTTTTAAGGAAGATTGGCGCTTTCTTTCGGGGGAGTGGCTGATATGCCTTTTGCGGCCAAAGTTGTTTCGCGCATTTCCGCCCAGATCAAGATCTATCAGGGCATACTCGCGCAGGCGATGAAGAAGGATAGTAGCGAAGGCGATACGGTCGTCATCGTTACAGATATGATCTCCAACATCTTAGGCTATGACAAGTATGGAGACTTAAGTAACGAACATGCGATTCGCGGCACCTACGTAGACTTGATGGTGTCGGCGGATAACAAGCCGCGATTTCTTGTTGAGGTGAAGCCCGTCGGGACTGAGCTGAAAGATAGCTACATTAAACAAGCGGTGGACTATGCTGCAAATAAGGGAGTCGATTGGGTCGTTCTTACAAACGGCATTGTTTGGCGCGTCTACAAGGTCGTATTTGCAAAACCAATTGATAAGGTCTTAGTTTGCGAGCTCAATGCGCTTACCGCAAATCCAAAAAGTCCCGAGGCCATCGAATGCTTTGGAAATTTGAGTTTGGAGGCTTTTTCAAAAGATCAATTGTCTGACTGGTTTCATGAGAAGCAAATCACGAGCAAATTCGCCATTGCGGCGCTTGTGCTCAGCGATGAAATTTTGGATAGCCTCCGCCTGCAAATAAGGCGGATGTCGCAAGTGAGAATAGATACAGACGAATTGAGATCGTTGCTTAGCGATGAAGTCATCAAGCGCGAGTTGATTGACGGAGAGGAGGCAAAATCGGCTTCCCAGTTTCTGAAGAAATTGCAGCGGAGGTTGAGAGCAAAGCGGAATGGGTTGGATGACCGGGATGACGATTCTGACGTTTCCGGACAGCCGCCACAATCGCCCGAGGGCGACATCACCCCTTCTTCTGCTGCTGCGCCACTATCGGATGGCAAACCGGCGACGTGAGTAAAAGAAGTGTAGCCCGGATGGAGCGCAGCGTAATCCGGGGGACGATGGGCCAGCAGCATCCGATTTGGTACGGCATATCGATTACGTTCATTTCAATCCGGTGAAGCACAAGCTTGTGTCACGAGTGGACGAGTGGCCTCATTCATCGTTCCATCATTACGCTCGACCGGAATGACGACCAGCTACGCCGCGCTGGCTGACGTGCGGGCCGCTTCTTTGGCCGCCTTCTCTCGCGCCTCGTTGGCGCGGATTTCAGACAGCCGCAGCTGCACCTGGCTGTCGAACACGTATTGCGCCGGGCGTTGCTCGGAGAGATCGATCTCCGGCGCCATCGCGCCTTCGGTGCGCACGCCGCGCAGCGCGATCCCGAACGCCTGGAGCGGGTGCTGCATCATCGCTTCGGCCGCGGTCGCCTCGTAGCCGCA
>JBAPZR010000150.1:0-1945 GCA_049285335.1 Xanthobacteraceae bacterium
CACCTAAGCAGGCAGCCCCCATGTCCGCTTTAGGTCATAAGGAGATATCGATGCGCTTCGATTTGATGTCTGCTTTACCTCCGAAAGCGGACATTCGTCGGCGAGTCCGGATGTCCGCTTTTGGGCCAAAAACAGACATTGGCTTTCAATCAACCGTCACAAGCCAAACCCCGGCTGCCTTCGCCTGCTTCACCATGTTTGCCGTTTCGCGACCACCCGGAAAGATAACCACGATATCCGGTCGGCCTTCCGCCAGCATGCGCGCATTGCGAAGCGGACCGGATCTCTCTATGCGGCCAAACGTTCCCCATTCCGCTGTGAACACTTGCGTCGCGATGCCGCGCGCCTGAGCCCATTCAACGGCGAGCGCATCGACTCCATGAGCACCGCCAGCAATGATCGTTCCGAACGCATATTCCGCGTTAAGGCGGTCGAGCTCCGCATACAACTCGGCGCGATCGGTGTAGTCACGGCCCCCACTGATCAGAACCCTCATGCAGTTCAAAGCCTCCTACGAGCCTTCGCTGCTGCTAAACCGGGCGTCGTTTTCTGCTCTGGCCCTAGGAGCTGCTGCCCCTAGGTCACAGACTCGGTTTAACTTCTTTAATGACAGGTCTGTTCTCCCCGCCGCCTTTCCAATCACTACCCTTTTCTCCTTCGAGTGCAAAACAGGTGAGCAGACGTTTGTTCGGCGCTGTTGGCCGCACGGTTTCCGTTGATAGTTTTTTTCTCGGTTTTTGCGTGAGTACGCAGCCGGACTATGAATGCCGTCACTATTGCCCAGAAAGTCCAAAGTTGTATCTGCTGCATTGTGGTGTTCTCCGTCTCCTAACACCACTGCGAGCCATTATAAGGTCAGGGGGCGTACTAGTCCTGCGCAACAGTTCCGGCAGTATCGTCACTTGGCCTTGCCGCGTGATCATGGACGTATTGCGCTTCCCGCCCCAACTGGCATGGTGTTTGCTGGCCACCAAACGAAGCCAGGAGTTCTTTTATGAAGATGATGCTGGTGGTTGCCGGCTTAATAACCTCCGCCCTGCCTGGATATGCGCAGGATCAGCCGAGCGTTACGAAGCTGAAGGCGGACGCAGAAAAGCTCGTCAAAATGATCAGTGGTGACAAGCAGAAGACCCAGACGTATTGCGAATTTGCTGATCTCAGTGATCAAATCGGCCAAGCGAACGAGGAGCAAGACACTGAGAAAGCCGACGAGTTATCCAAAAAGGCGGACGAATCGGGGAAAAAACTAGGTCCTGAATTTGTCGAGCTGGCTAACGAGTTGGGCAAACTAGACCCAAGTTCCGAAGAAAGTAAGGAGATCGGCTCGATACTTGATAAGCTCGATGAACTCTGTGGGGATTAGCACAGCGTTTAGTCACCTCGCTTACAAAACGGGCATCGGACCGGCCCCGGTGGTAGAACTTCAGCGCGTACGGCATTTACTCTCCAAACTTGCTCGCCGCCGCGCACCTGTGTGGCGGAACTAATGGGTCCTGTGTCACGAGCCTCGGTCAGGCCGCAAACAATTAAGGTCTGGGTCACGGTGGCCTCAGTGGACCGCAGACTCAGGCTGGTTTACGACGGCCTATTCGCACTACGGGCAACTCTTGATCTTGAACGCTGGCGGCACCGCAGAGACGGTGACCCCATTGATCCCAATCCATGGTGGGCGACTAACGAAGGCGAAAAGGTTCGCGGATAATGCGCAAAACTTCCTTAATCTTCCTCGGTGCACTGGCCGGCGTCGTGGCAACACTGTTGCTGACGCAGCCCCACACACTCCTGATGGGTTCCGCGGCACGTGCGGCATCATCGGATACTTACCGGGAGCTCAATCTGTTCGGCGACGTGTTCGAGCGCGTGCGCGCCGACTACGTGGAAAAGCCGGACGACAGCAAGCTCGTCGAATCGGCGATCAACGGCATGCTGGCCGGGCTCGATCCGC
>JBAPZR010000151.1:0-5002 GCA_049285335.1 Xanthobacteraceae bacterium
GCGCGGCGCTTCCCATCATCTGGAGCTTGCAGTTGTCGCTTACAGACATGAGACGTGCGTGAAAGTAATCAGGAAGAGCTACGCGATGCTCGACTCTCATAGCCGTTTCAACGGAACGGACATTGACGAATGGCTCTCCGATACGACTACCGGGCTTTTGAAGCGTGCCGCGATGAACATCATGCGCCGTTCGCCGCTTACTACGAAGCGCAGCTGCCCGCGAGCCGCACTCTGGTCGAACGATTGCGCGAAGGGTGACGGACCGCGTCTGTGAGTCGGTATCCGTTGGGTGGCAAGAGATCGATCTTGTCCTGCGCAGAAATGCCTAAAAAGAATGGCGTTACCTCCTGAAATACGCCAGCATCACCCGTCGTTAAAATAATGGCTTCGCGAATTTATTGCATGCGTAATCGCGTTGCGAAAAACAGAAGACCAACAGCAACGAAAAGGGCGCTACACTGAATGATATCTTGTGATCAGTCGCCAAGTTATCCAAATTTGAGACTGATGCTGTCGAAATTCGAGACGCGAATGTGAGGGTTACGAATCAGAGCTAGGCGTCTAGTTGAGGTTGCAATCATGCGCTTGGCTAATGCGCTGGAACAAGAAAGAGGGTAAGATTGAGCTGGCTGAGGGGCTTTCCAATAGGAGAGTTCCGATGTGCGACTATAGCCTTCACAGTATTACGTCGCGACCTGCCAAAGTTAGCGATAAGCTGACCACGCGCGACTTTGGCACCGGCACGGTGGGATTTGCAGCGTCAGAAGATGCGACCGTCGCGGTCTGTGTTCTACCGGGAACGGAGTTAGCCTTTGCTCAGGAGGTAAAGCGCTTGCCGACTAGACTGTGGGTGTGGCAAGCCCGAGTAATGAAGCACACGACTGCGATCTTTCGACAGATCAATAAAGAGAAAATGGCGGCGCATCATGATGCGCTGGAATTTCCCGACGGTCAGGTCGTGCTCCTGACATTTCTGAGCGAAGGTCAGCAAGCTACGGTTCTCCAGTTACCAACGGAACCTAAGACTGCCGTTGAGGCTGAGGCCCAGCGGCGCACAGCCTACGTGGGCTGACTGTTCCCTAAAATCTCAACACTGGCCACCAGCGGACCAGCGTGGCCACTTTGTCATGCCAGCCTTCGAGGGCAGTGTCGCGCTTCTACTACTATGGAGAACGTGGTGAGCAACCACAAATTCAAGATCGGCCAATCAGTAAATTATACATCGGGGCGGTTTGGCGTCGCTGGCAGTGCGCGCGGCATCTATAAGGTCACGCAACTTTTGCCGCCCGATGGCGACGACTTTCAGTACAAAATCAAAAGTGCCGCCGAGGCGCATGAGCGGATGGTCAAGGAAAGTCAGCTCACTCCTGCATAGTTTTGGAAAGGTCAAAATGATGACATTCGATTACACCGCGTCGGCCGAACTGTTCATACCAAAAAAGGGCAAAGCCGGCCTGCGTCAGCCGGTCAGTTTTCGTCGCTTTGCCACGGCGGCAGAGGCAATTCGCTTCGCAGTCGAAGATTTTCCCGCCATTCACACACTTCGTGCCTGGATGCGGGTGGGAGATGAGCGCTTCAACGGTCATGACATCCGGCGCCTGTACGATAATGGCTATCCTCGGCGCCGTCGCATGCGGAAGCCGGGTTGAAATCTGCAGGATATCGGATTGAGTGCGTCAGACGTTTCTATGACCGCGACTTTAAGCGCGTGTCGATAATCCTCTTCGCCTTCGCAACGATTTCGTCTTTGCGACTTTTCTCAAGATTGGTTGGGCTGTCCGGTAGTGCAGAAGCAGAGCCCGCGGAGTAGATGGACGCTCGCCAACCTTTTCCGACTGGACCAACCTGAAGCCGATAGCCCCGATATTCAATAATTTCCATCATCCGAGCAGCTATTTGACCCTGAGGTTGACGGCCGGCTCTTTTCCCCGATTGCTCTCAATCTCGTACTCCACGGTTTGTCCCTCGTTTAGCGAGCGGAGGCCGGCCCGCTCAACGGCTGAGATGTGAACAAACACGACCCTGGCCGCACTTCCGCCTGAAGGCTGAATGAACCCGTATCCCTTTGTCGGATTAAACCACTTTACCGTGCCTGAAGCCATTTCCATCTCCGTTGATGACGGCGCCAATACTAGGCGGCCCCAGGTACGACAAGAAGCGTCAAGCCACTTAGGCGCTTGACCATTACTGGCATTCGGATGCCCTGGGCCCATAGGACAAGCCATGACCGCTCTCTTGGAAGAAGACTATTTTTCGGTTGTTGTTAAGCACCGCGCGCCTTCTCCGAAACCGTGGAGGTGGGAAATCTATCGTGCTGGCCGAAACAGCCCAATAGAATTTTCATCGGTGCTTTATGAAACCGCGTCAGCTGCTATGCGGGCTGGAAAAGCGGCGCTAAAGCAGCTCTTGACCGAGTTCGCTGCCTGACGACGAACGCTTAGCGCGATCCAGTTGCGCGATGACGTGCTAACGGAACTCTTTTGACTGTCGTGCATTATTCAACACACGCATATTTTAGTTGGTTAGCGTTTACTCGATTTTTTCAGGAGGTTGAGCCGTGTACCTTTCCAATCAAAGTCTGCTGGTCATAATCGTTGTCGGTATTGTTGCTGGATGGCTGGCAGGTAAGGTTATGGAGGGTGGCGGGTTCGGGTTGATCGGCGATTTGGTCGTCGGCCTTATCGGCGCGTTTATCGGCGATTGGCTGCTGCCGCAACTTGGTATTCACTTTGGTGTGGGGATCATTGCACTGATTGTAAACGCTTTTATCGGAGCGGTCGTACTTCTGCTCATCCTTCGATTGATTGGCGGTGGCTGGGGTTACGGGCGTTGGGGTAGGCGTTGGCGCTTGTAGCTAAGCCCGATCGGTCCAAATGGTGCTTGCTGCGCTCGAATCAATGCAAGACATTGTCTCGCCTTACTTCTTCAATTGAGTTTCCCTCTTGCGCAACACTCACTTTGATGTCGCGCTTCGGAAACTGATCTTTGAGTTGTAAGCCTGCTCTTAGCGCCTCAACAAAGCGTCGATGCGTCGAGTTTACTCGTCCGTCGATTCGGAGGACATAGCATCCGCGCGGCATACAATGCGTCACTATCGCACTCTTCATGAGACACCCCATCGATCGCCCGAGTTACATGTGCTCGGCAGGGCGTTCCCAACGCTCGAGAGTCTGAGTTAATTTTGTCTTAATTTGGATTCAGTCGGCTGAGCGATGTTGAATTTGGCTCTTAGTTGCAGGGTTGCCACAATTGGCTCTCTGCAATCTAGCTGACGGAAATCGTTTCAGTCGTCATCGAAAAGTCAGGAACCGATTCGGCTATTTCTCGGGCGGCAAAATCTCCTGAACGCATACCTGATCTCCATAGCCCACTGAGTTTGTGTCGTCATCTGTTCAGCAGTCTGCACCGCTGTGGCCGCGAAGGCTTCTAGGGGCTCCTTGTCCTTTGCCATGGCTGTATTCTCATAAGGTTCATGATGGAGGGGGCTTTGGTGTCGTTATAAGATTGAATCAGACGATCAATAGAACAACGAGGATTGCTTGGTCCATCCCCCTTTTATTTTTAAAATTCGTCATCGCATCGCCTTAACTTCAAGTCCGAATATCGAGGGCAAAACATTGGCATACTGTCGTGCTCAAGGTTGCCATTAAAAGCAACCCAGTTGGGGTAAGCCACGGCCACCATGGTAGTGATCTGAACTGCATCTGCCCCGGCCAAGCTGACATTATCTGAAATAGTATTTTGCTACTCCGTCTATCGAATACAGACATTCGCCGTCCTGATAAAAAAATCTTTCCCGGGTCTTCGTTGAGTAAAAACTGGTTCCCTGTCGATAGAACACGTATTCACCGTTTTCTGCCGAGTAAAAATATTTTCCGTTCTGATAGAAGCTATGCTTGCCGTCCATGCTGTAAAGGTTTGCATCAGCCATCTCACGCTCCTGAAAATGATGACCGGTTACATTCACGCCGCCCGAGTTCTTGCCAAGCGTTTTCAACCAACTCGTAGCCTTCCTCCATGAGAACGGCTTCAGTTCGGGCAAAGAAGGTATCCGCTACCTCTGGCACAGAATCGTTTACTCTTGCCAAAAATCCTTGAACCGCTTCGGTCATATACTCTTGTTCGCAGGACCATATCGGGGAGCCGTCTAGGGGTAGGTCAGATACTCTCTTGTTCGCAGGGCCATATCGGGGAAATTCCCCTGCCCGCCCGCTCCATTGCGCGATACGCAGGTTGTCAGTAACTCCAACCTCGCGTTCACCATAGGTTCATCTGAGCCTCGATAAACCCCGCTCGCAAAGTGGGCCTCGGGGGATCCGCAGTGGTCGAGGTTTGCGCTATGCACAGGCCCTTATTGATTGTCCTCGCCGCGGTTGTGCTGTTGATCGTTAGCGCCCTGGCGCTCATGAATAACTCCTGCAAGAGCAGCCAACACGAGTGGTGCGCTCCAACGTCTAGCCTAACGCATCACATAAAAACTGAGCACAGCTAAGTGATGAACCGTATTGTCCACAATTGATCTCGATCAAGTGGGAACGCGGTAGGGTGGCTATAGCTCTGTCCGAGTGCGTTCTTCTCGGAGCCAGTTGCCGTGGTGTTTTCTATACTCGGCTACTTCCTGTCAATGATCATGGTTTTGACCGCAGCCGTCGGGGTTATGATCGGCTTGTTCAACTTTTCAACGTCGGAAAGGGTGGGTCACACTCCGCACCCGCGCCCTGCAATTGAACGCAATGTCACGGCGCCGAACGGGGAACCGCGTCTCTTCATGTCCGTGCCTGAAACAAAGGACGGATCGCCTGCAAAGAATGTAGAAGGCAGCTCTGCTGCAGCCCCCGACGAAAAGGCGGACGCAAAAAAAAGCAAGCCTCACAAGCGCAAAGTGTTCGCTCGTCAGCGCAACAACAACTATGGCTATGGAAACGTGTGGGGCTATGCCGACGCATATCGGAACGGGTCACAGCGTCCATTTTCCAACTGGTGAATGCACGATCGCGGGCAG
>JBAPZR010000152.1:0-5178 GCA_049285335.1 Xanthobacteraceae bacterium
CCCTCACTATACAGCGGCCCTCCCTCACTATACAGCGGCCCTTATACAGCGGCCCTCACTATACAATCGGGCCCTCACTATACAGCCGGGCTCTCACTATACGGCGGCTCTCTCACTATACAGCGGCTCCCTCATTATTTAGCGGCGCTCAGTAGATAGCGGCGGCCATTCGGCAGCGCACTTGGAGCTGCCAGAATCGAAATCATTGACGAAGACGGCACCAGCGAGGGTGTCGGCTTTCGAAGGACTCGAAGAACGACTCGGAAATGAAAGGCAATGCGCATCTGGCGCATGATTAGAGTGCCAGTGAATTACGAAACGAACCCAATTTGAGATCGCCGCCACCTAAAGTTGAATGCTATTAATGGACCTTGTAGCCGACATTTGTATAAGATTGTAGCGTCATAAAGTACATGCTATGATTGTATTTTGCCAAAAAATGAAGAAACCTCAAACGGTTGTAGCAAGATCACTAAAGGGTCCCTTGATCTATTTTTTTACTACTTTAGAGAAAATAGAACCAGAGCTGCTTAGTACGTAAATACACAACTACACATGGAGCACATAACGCTACGGCTTACGACGAGAACTGCGGAGTCTCGACGTTACGCGCATATCGGACGATCACTACGGGCTTCTCACCTTTGAGGATGCGGTCCACGTAGCCCAGTGAGATTGAGTGCGGCGATCACCCAATACGAGAAGGAATTTCGGATCGTAGCCACTGTCGTCGTCACTTCACGCCGGTAATATTCTAAACTGAAAGGCCCGACGCGGTCGCACGGATTGCGGAGGTCGTCGCGCCCGCGCAGCATCGGGTCCTGTATCTCCAGGTCGGTGAACGATTGAACCCCAATAAGACGCGCGCGGCAGACGTACTCTTGGCGTTGGTCGGCCGGCATTAGGATAATCGGATCAAGGCGCCAGATGCGGGTGGTTTTGTCCAGGGATGCGGTGACAAGGCGTGACCCATCAGGGCTGAATGCCGCACTGACCACTTGATCTGCGTGGCCCGAAAGGATGGCCAATGCGATCCCCGCGGGGTCCCAGATGCGCGCACTGTGGTCGGCGGAGACGGTGGCGATTCGGGAACCATCAGGACTAAATACTGCACCGAGAACCCGATCCTCGTGCCCGAGAAGCGTGGCCAGAAGTGCACCCGTGTTGGCATCCCAGACACGCGCGCTATCGTCGAACGACGCAGTGACGACGCGAGAGCCGCGCGGGCTGAAACTCGCACTGTTTACCCAACCTTTATGTCCAACAAGCGTGGCCAGAACAGTCCCCGTCTTGGCGTTCCAAATTCTCGCAGTCCTATCCGCCGATGCGGTGACGATACGTGAGCCGTCGGGGCTGAACGCCGCACTGAGCACGCGATCGCTATGCCCTGACAAAATAGCGACCGGCCTGCCTGTCTCCGCGTTCCACACTCGCGCCGTGCCATCAAATGACGCGGTAACGATGTTGGAACCATCAGGGCTAAACGCTGCATTGGCCACCCAGCCTATATGTCCAACAAGCGTAGCGAGAACGGCGCCCGTTCGGGCGTCCCAAATTCGTGCCGTATTGTCGAAGGATGCGGTGACGACGCGGGAACCGTTTGGACTAAATTTGGCATCGACCACGCGATCCTCATCCATTGACAACACGGCCACAGTATGACCCGTCCTAGCATTCCACACGCGCGCAGTACCGTCGTCGGAGGTGGTGACAACGCGAGAACCATCAGGACTAAATGCGGCGCTGTTGACTGCCTTCTGATGCCCGGACAGCGTCGTGACCAAGGCACCCGTATTGGCGTCCCAAACGCGCGCTTGCCCATCCTCAGAAGTAGTGACCACGTGGGAACCGTCAGGACTGAACGCCGCGCTATTCAATGGACCGCGATGTTCTGACAATGTGAACAGCGGTGCGCCTTCCCTGATGTTCCAAATGCGCGCGGTGTTGTCGAATGACGCGGTGACGACGTGCGATCCGTCTGCGCTAAACGCCGCCCTAAATACAGCACCCGTATGGCCTCGTAGTATTGCGAGAATTGCGCCCGTCTCGGCATCCCACACGCGCGCAGTCCTGTCCTCCGATGCCGTGACGATACGGCAACCGTCAGCACTAAACGCTGCGGTCCATACCCAACCGGCATGTCCCGAGAGCGTAATTAGTAAAGCCCCGGTTTCAGCGTTCCAGATACGGGCCGTATTGTCGAATGATGCGGTGACGATGCGAGAACCATCTGGACTGAATACCGCCTCGAACACGGGACCCGTATGTCCTGTGAGTGTTGCGACCGCAGTTCCCGTTTTCGCATCCCACACCTGGGCCGTCTTATCGTCGGATGCAGTGACGACGCGGGATCCATCAGGGCTAAACCGTGCGCTCCATACCAAAGCCTTGTGACCCGAGAGCGTGGCCAATTGGGAGCCGGTCTCGGCATCCCAGACGCGCGCGGTCCCGTCGAACGACGCGGTGACAAGGCGAGAACCATCTGGACTGAACACCGCGCTATTCACAGACTCGGTGTCGCCGGACAAGGTGACAAGTAGACCACCTGATTTGGCGTCCCAGACCCGCGCCGTATCATCGTCAGAAGCGGTTACAACCCGGAGACCATCCGGACTGAAAGAAGCACTGTTCACCCGATCCGTATGGCCCGAAAGCGTCGCGACGTTGGCCCCTGTCTTGGCATTCCATACTCGCGCGGTCTTATCCCAGGAAGCTGTTACAATCTTACTGCCGTCTGGGCTGAATGCTGCGCTAGTTACCCAGCCGCTGTGCCCTGAGAGCGTAGCCAAGGTCGCGCCTGTCACCGCGTCCCACACGCGCGCCGTGTTGTCCCAAGATGCAGTGACAACCTGAGAACCGTGTGCGTTTGAATACTGCGGCATTCACCAAGGCCGTATGACCGGCTAGTGCCAACTGGAAATAACAATCACGTCCGGACCCAAAAAACGAGAGGTCGCCTTGCAAAAGTGGCGAACGAAACGACAGCGGCGACGCTCCCTCGATAGGCGGCATCCCAGCTATGGCGAACCGTAACGCGCGATCGCAAAAACCTTGAGCAAAGGCAGTTCCGCTGAGTGTCGCAAAAATTGCGGCCTCACGTTCCGAAGTGCGATCTGATGACCAAATTGCTCCGACAAGCGCCGCCGTCACTGCAATCGAGCCAACCGCCAACGTCCGGCTCGTTTTCTTTAGTAGCGGCCTCATATTAAACGCCCACCCGCATACCGGCACACGTTAACCGTACTCTCTCGTTATCAGAAACGTCATCGTAGCGGCTTAGGTTAGCTTATTGGAAGGAGCAGGAGCCGATTGGCACGTCGCCGCACCATACGATTAAACCCAACTACCGGTCCCAGCATTTGACCACTCTACAACTCGGGTGCCCGGCTCGATTGCTGCTTATTGCCGTCAAAAGAGAGATATCTTAGGCCTGTTACAGTCGCGGAAGCCGAAACTATGCAAGAAGTCAGCCCGCTGCTCACGGACCTCTATCAGATCAACATGATCCAGGCTTATCTGGACCATGGCGACACCGACACCGCGGTTTTCGAGCTGTTCGTGCGCAGCCTGCCGGCGCGACGCGGATTTCTGCTCGCGGCCGGGCTCGAGCAGGCGCTCGACTATCTCGAAAATCTTCGCTTCTCGGCCGACGAAATCGCATGGCTCAAGAACACCGGCCGGTTCAGCAACAAGCTCCTCGATTATCTCGGCGACTTTCGTTTCACCGGTGAAGTCCAGGCCATGTCGGAGGGCACGGCATTTTTCGTCAACGAGCCGATACTGCGCGTCACCGCGCCGCTACCGCAGGCGCAGCTTGTCGAATCCCGCCTGATCAATATTTTGCATTTTGAAACGCTCGTCGCATCCAAAGCCGCGCGTTGCGTGCTCGCTGCGCCAAATAAGTTGCTTGTCGATTTCGGGATGCGGCGCGCGCACGGCGCGGAAGCAGGTCTCCTCGCCGCGCGCGCGAGCTATCTCGCCGGTTTTGCCGGAACGGCTACGGTGGTGGCCGGCCAGGCGTTCGGCATTCCGCTTTACGGCACCATGGCCCATTCCTTCATCGAGGCGCACGACGACGAAATGGCGGCGTTCGAGAATTTCGCGCGCGCGCGGCCGGATAGCGTGGTGCTGCTGCTCGACACCTACGACACCGAAGCGGCGGCAAAAAAGGTCGTGGCGCTGGCGCCGCCGCTGAAGGCGGCGGGCATCGCCATTCGTGGGGTCCGTCTCGACAGCGGCGATCTCATCGCGCTGTCGAAAAGCGTCCGCGCCATTCTCGATCGGGGCGGACTGCCAGACGTGACGATCTTCGCGAGCGGCGGACTTGACGAAGACGCGCTTGCCGCCATCCTGCGCGCCCACGCGCCCATTGACGGTTTTGGCATCGGCACCAGCTTGACCACGTCGGCCGATGTTCCCGCCATCGACTGCGTCTACAAGCTGCAAGAATATGCCGGCCTGGCGCGGCGCAAGCGTTCGGAGAAAAAAGCGACCTGGCCCGGACGCAAACAGGTGTGGCGGCACACCGACGCCAACGGCCGCATGGCCGGCGACCTGATATCGCTCGATCGTCCCGCTCCTCCCGGCGGCAGCGCGCATCCGGCGGGCGCCGTCGAACCGCTGATCCAATGCGTGATGCGCGACGGCCGCCGCTTGGCGCCATCGCCCTCGCTCGATGACATCCGAGCGCGCACGAAGCGCGAGCTTGCGCGCCTGCCGGACGACTTGCGGCGGCTCGAGCCTGGCGCCACGTACCCGGTAAACATCGCCGACGATCTGATCAAACTGGCCGAGGAGGTCGACGACCGGATGCGGCGGCATTGAACTTGGCCGGCAGTTCCTGCCGGAAAGTAAGATCGGAGGCTGACGACTTTGGCTGACGACTCGACTGACGACCTGGCCGTGGCGCAATCGATCGGCGACAGCGATGTCCTCATCGTTGTCGATATCCAGAACGACTTCTGTCCGAATGGCGCGCTCGCCGTTTTGCACGGCGACGATGTAGTTCCGATCGTCAATCGTCTGGCGCGGGAATTTTCCAACGTCGTTCTGACCCAGGACTGGCATCCGCCGGGGCACCTGTCGTTTGCTTCGTCGCATCGCGGTCGGTCTCCCTATGAGACCATCGTTGCCCCCTACGGCCCGCAGGTGCTGTGGCCGGATCACTGCGTGCAGGGA
>JBAPZR010000153.1:0-1817 GCA_049285335.1 Xanthobacteraceae bacterium
CCAAGTACGCCATTTTCAAAGCGGATCAATGGCGGAGCCACGGGTTGGAGGTTTGGATCGAGGACATAAACGGAAACAAGGTAGACGAAGCTGCGCTGAGGAAGGCGGCTGATCAACCATATCCATACGCACCCCCACTGAATCCCTTCCACTGATCGGCTTCCGCAAAAGCTTCGGCAGACCCAAAGAGAAGCAGCCGATGGCGAGAAAGAAGAACGCGGTCGAGATAAAGGAGCCGGACGAATACCGCGGCTTGGTGAGGCTTGCGATGCTTGACTTTCGCGGGCGGCATCAACGCAAGCCTCACGACTTTGAGGAGTTCTGGGAATGGTGCCATCGGCACGGCTCCGACGAATTGTTCCGTGAGGCTAATTCACAAGTGAGGTCACCTGGATATTTACTCTTGGCCAAGTAGGCCAGAGGTTAGGGGAGACGCAATAAACGCTACCAGCCATTTGCAGGTGTACGCAGGTCCACGTGGGCGACTATGCTCTTGTTGGTACGTCGCCCGAAATCATCACCGTCCTCAATAGAGAAGTTAATGTCGCCCTCGTTGATCCCACGTTCAAAGCCAGGCTTGCCGATTTGGGCGTGGACCCATTTGCCAGCTCGCCTGCCGAATTCGGCAAGTTTATCGTCGAATTCACCGAGAAGTGGGCCAAGGTGATTCAGGCGGCTGACATCAAGGCCGAGTAGAACCATTCCGCTGTGAGCAGCTATGGCTCAGAAGATTTGTGATCAAGGACGCAAAACGACTTTTGCGACATAATCGGCCAAGAGCGGACTCATGCACCGCAACAAAATGTGTCTCTAATCGATCAGCTCGTCGGCGATCGACAGCAACGATGCAGGGATAGTCAGCCCAAGCGCCTTGGCCGTCGTGAGATTGATGACAAATTCGAACTTGATCGGCTGCTGTACTGGTAGGTCTCCAGGCTTCTCGCCCTTGAGGATACGCGCGACGTAATTGCCGACCTGACGCCAAGTGTCGATTCTGTCCGCGCCGTAGCTCATAAGCCGCCTGCTACAGCGGCCTCGCGATAACCGCTTGCCATGCGCGGAACTGCGCCAAAACACGGGCCGCTCTCATTATGCGGACGTGTGCAATGGTTGGGATTTGCGGTAGTCTGTGATCAGCCTTAGCCATAGGCTCTCCCCCGTGGTTAGGTTAGAGCCCCGCGATCCCGCAACAGATCGTGGGGCTCGCTTTTCAGCAAGCGCATTTTATCACGTCGCACAGCGATCTAATAAATTAATTCGCTCAACGCTGCGCATTTATTCGTTTGTTGTTTGCTCCGTTCTTGCCTCAGCGTGCCGCGTGCGAGCATTCTTAAATTTCCCGATGTGGGCCACCCGGGGGCCAAAATTGCGCGCCGCTGATCGCGCAATGCCCCCTCGCAAAATTTTGTGAAAAATTCCTGCCTTTGCAAAATTGACGTGGCTTTTGGAGTTGTCAGGGCGGAGTGGCTATTGCCCTTGCCGAGCCTTCACTTACACTGCATTCTTTGTTTGCGATTTGCGATCAAAGGGGGGGTACATGGCCACGCCAGCGGACTATCCCAGCCTGGTGGCGCAGGCGGAGAAGGAAGTTCAAGGAGTCAAGGACCCCGAATTAAAGCGAATTGCCTTCCAAAAAGTGCTTGAAGAATTGCTCAGCGGCGGACGCAGCACAACTGAGCGGCCCCAAAAGGGCGGCCCCGTGAAAAGGCGGTACGCGGCACGCCGAAACGCGGTGGCGCTGGGCCAAGAGCGTATATTCGCGAGATGCACGAGGATGGTTTCTTCAAAAAGCCGAAAACTATCATTGACGTAAAAAG
>JBAPZR010000154.1:0-1627 GCA_049285335.1 Xanthobacteraceae bacterium
CCGATTCGCGGTGAACGTCCAGAATTGGCTGTCGGATCGGCAGTTCAGCGAGTCGTTCGCGCTGGCGCAACTGACACCGGGACCGAACGTGATCCTCGTCACGCTGATCGGCTATCACGTCGCCGGAATCCTCGGCGCGGTGATGGCGGGACCGCAGGACCGTGACAAAAGGAAAGTCGCGGAGCCGGTCACTAGCGCCACCCGTAGCGCGATCCAGCATCAGGCCCTTTGGTAGCAGGTCGCGCCAATACTCGGATAAATTTGATCGCTGTCACCGCCAAGAGTGCAAAACAGATAAGGTCGCCATATTCGACAGGATTATCATTGGCGAGACTGTATAGTGGCTCCTGCAAGAATAAATCGGCGCAGACCATCGCGAGGGCGGCGCACAGTCCGGCGAGGCGTCCGTTAAAGAGAGCTGCGATCAAAGCCACAGGAAAGAGGTAAATATAGATGAGGCCCCGGGGGCCAGCGGTAGTTAAGTTTATGTGCCAGAGAATGGCGGTGACCGCCGCCATCACACCCAGCGACACGGCAAGGGGACGCACGCCTTTCAAAACGCGCACTTGGGCTCCCTCCAGCCTTTTTCCCACCATAACGGAAGCGGGCCATAGGGAATAGATTAAAAGTGCTCGTTGCTTACCGCTCCTGCGGTGACGCTCGCGGGCGGCATTTAGGTGTTCGGCTCCCTAAGAACCATGAAAAGTACCAAAACCCAAACACACGCGAGGCCAAAGAGAGCGCTGGCTTCTCCCCATTTCATCTTGCCACATTACGAGATTTTGCCGATGTTTGCGGTAGCCAATGGCCGCGCGGCGGATCGCCGCCAGCATCCCTCTCTGCCTAGGGGCGCGCTTTGTTGATTGCTCGGCGATACAGAAATCGCATGCATGCGCGCACGTGAGGCTATTGGATCCTTGGGAAACCGCGCGCGGCGCCGCGCTGGAACATCGTGGATAACAGGCTGCATTGGAAGGACTGACTGCGGACAGGCACGCGCATGGATGGTCGACGCAAGTTGCGGCAATGACTTCATGCTGCGCCCCTCGTTCAAGGCGTGTGACCATCAATTCATCATCTGCTGTTCTCAATTCCGCCGTGACTCTCGGTTCTGATGATGGCGTTGGGGACAGGGGGATGGGCGACAAGTCGTCGGCTCGGCTTGGGTCCGGGTTGTCGACAGACGCTCTCAGCATATCCATGATCGGTTATGAGCGAAGTTGCGTCGGATTAAAGCCGACGTGGAAAGCGAATCTTTGCTTCCTGTTTTTGGTCGCCACCATCGTTAGTGGCAGCATTTTTGCCTTTATCACAAAATGACGACAGCCGACCTGCTCACATTCGTCCTCGGTGGGGCTCGCGCATATCGCCCAGATCATCATGCCGTGCCCGAGCCGCGTCGTTTTCGGCCACCTTGGTCGGTGGAGGATCGCGCCAGCTGCTTTGTGGTGAAGGATCGAGCGGATCAGGAACTGGCCTACATCTATTACGAGAATGACCCGAGGCGGCGATCGATCGTAAAGCTACTGAGCCGTGAGGAAGCGCGATCGATAGCGGCCGCAATCGCCAAGCTGCCGGAGATGGTGTCGTAGGTAGATGGTTCAGCAATGAATGCCCAAACCGGAGC
>JBAPZR010000155.1:0-2754 GCA_049285335.1 Xanthobacteraceae bacterium
GGGTCGCGCGCTCCGAAGTCACACGGATCCTCGGCCAGCGCCTGATTTCTTCCAATTCGTTGTCGAGGCGCTAGAAATCGCAGAAGAGGTAATTCGGTCGTCGCGCCTTACCGAGGATCGAAAATACGCTGCTCTTTCGGCGTTAGCGATCCCAAGTAGAGGCTCCCTAAGTAAGCTCATCGAGCGATTGCGCGGCAAGATCAGCGATTACCGTGAGGGCGAGCACGGCTTGGTCAATTGGCCCGAAATCGACCCCGACGCGGACTAGAGCCGACCCTCAGTCCTGTTCATTACCCTCAATTGCATCATAAATTTCTGCAATTGCGTGTAATGCAAGCCCCTTCTTTTCTGCATAAAACCCAACTCAAGTTCGTCGGAATAGTCCGTCGACCATGATTGAGAAGAGAAAGCAATGACACTTAAAACTGATAAGAACGTGTACCGCCGTGGGCGCCCCGCGAGCTTTAGCGAAGGCATCCATGAACAGAAAAACCAGGGAGTTCGTTTCGCCAGCAACAAACTCGAATATGTACCGGTGAAAAAGCTCGCATTGTATAAGGGCAACTCCCGCGTCCACTCGCGCCAGCAGATCCAGCAGATTGCCGACAGCATTACGCATTTCGGATTTTGTGCTCCCGTTCTGGTCGATGACCAGCGCCAGATCATCGCCGGCCACGGTCGCGTCGAAGCAGCAAAGCTCCTTGGGCTGGCGGCGGTGCCGACGCTGCGACTCTCTCATTTATCGGCAACCGAGAAACGCGCTTATGCCATCGCCGACAACCGGCTGGCCGAACAATCAGGCTGGGACCGGCAGATGCTCGCAATCGAACTGCAGGCCTTGATTGACCTCGATTTCGGCGTTGAACTGACCGGGTTCGATCTCGGCGAGGTGGACCTCATCCTCAACGCCGGCAATCAGGATCGCTCTGGCGGTGTCGAGGTCGGCGACGAGATTTCCGAGCGCCCTTCTCGTCCTGCCATCAGCCAAGCCGGCGATCAGTGGGTTCTGGGAGGGCATCGGCTGTTCTGCGGCGACGCGGGCGAACCGGACTATGCCGCCATCGATGCCGCCATCCGGCGCTGGCAGACACTCACCAAAAAAGCGGCACGACTTTCCGGCACCGGTCAGACCTTCGCCGATGTCCAGAAGAAACGGGCCAGCGCTGTCTCACCGAATGCCGGCGACGGCTCATCCGCGGCACAGCAGGAGGGCGCGTGATGACGCAGCGGAAAACAAATGGTCAAGCGGCGCAGTTTAGCCCGCCTGGGCCTACCGTCAGCAGCGAACAGCCCGCTGGCGAGGACTACCAGGTCGGCTATGGTCACCCGCCGCGCCAACTCGATTCGCCAAAGGCCGATCGGGGAATCCGCTGGGCCGACCCAAAGGCCGTGCCAACGCGAAGACCATCGTCTCGCGCGCCATCAACGAAAAGGTCACGATCCGGGAGGGTGACAAAGCCCGCGATGTGACAAAGCTTGAGGGCATGCTGCAAGCGCATCTCGTCAAGGCGATTAAGGGTGATGCCCGATCTGCCAGTTTGGTGCTCGGTCTCGTCGCCAAACTGGGTTTGCTCGCGGACGTCGAACGGGAAAGCGTCACCACACTTTCCGAGGAGGATCGCGCCATCCTCGAGGAATATGTCCAGAGTCAAACGGGCGCCGCTGAATCCAATCCAGCGGGTTCGGGAGCTGATAGCCATGAGTGATCGTTTTGATGATAGGAACGCGGCTCCGCCCGTGACCTTGTTGGACGCGGTATTGCGGACGAACCTTCCTGCCTTTGTACAAAAAGTCTTCGGTACAGTTAGCGCCGGAGATCGCTACGCGCCCAACTGGCATATCAGAGCGATTTGCCATGAATTGGAAAAAGTGATGCGCGGCAACCCGGCGCCTCATCATCACCATCCCGCCGCGCCATCTCAAATCGATTTGCGCATCGGTGGCGTTTCCAGCGTGGGTGCTCGGCCATGATCCGACCCGAAAAATCATCTGCGTCAGCTACGCGCAGGATCTCGCCGTCAAGCACGGCAATGACTGTCGGGCAGTCATGGGTTCCGAATGGTATCGGCTAATCTTTCCCGCCGCCAAGATCGACGACGACAAAAATACCCAAACCGAATTCATGACGACAAAGCGAGGCTCGCGGCTGTCGACATCGATCGGCGGCGTTTTGACTGGCCGAGGCGGAAACTTGATCATCATTGATGACCCAATCAAGCCCGCTGATGGCATGTCGGAGACAGAACGCGCACGGGTGATCGAATGGTATGGCGGCACACTGATCTCACGGCTCAACGATGAGGCGCACGATGCGATTGTCGTTGTGATGCAGCGTTTGCACCAGGGCGACCTCGTCGGCCACCTGCTTCAGCAACAGGGATGGACGCACCTCAACCTGCCGGCCATCGCTGAACTCGAGCAGCAAATTGAGATTGGCCCCAACCAATTTCACACGCGACAAGTCGGCGATCTGTTACATCCAGAACGTGAATCGAGGACTGTCCTCGATAGCATCAAAAGGAGCATGGGATCGCCTACGTTTGCCGCCCAATATCAGCAATCGCCGGTGCCGCCGGGCGGTAACATGATCGACTGGAGCTGGTTCCAGTGGTACGACCCAAACGAGCGGCTGAAATTTGAAAAGATCGTAATCTCCTGGGACACCGCCATGAAGGCGACGGAGCTGTCCGATTACTCGGTTGGTACGGTGTGGGGGGTCTTTGGCGGGTTTTGTTATCCGCTCGATATTGTGCG
>JBAPZR010000156.1:0-6580 GCA_049285335.1 Xanthobacteraceae bacterium
CTTTGCCGGCGATCAGTACCAGAACGTTGCCGAGCAGATTGATTCGTCTGCTCTCATTTATGACCTTTTTCTCCACGCCGTAATCCATCCACTTCAAGTCGGCAAAAACGAATGCATCGGCCGGAGCCCCGCCCTCGATCTGCTTCATCAACGCCGAGCTCGCATCATAGCTTGAGACAGCCTTGACACCGGTTCTCCTAGTGAAAGCCTCATTGACGTCGTCGAGCGCATTTTTCATCGACGCTGCGGCAAATACGGTGATGGTCTTGGTTTGAGAATCAGCGGCGATTGGGAAGGCCAGCCGCATGCCCTGAACAAGGACGAAAACAAACGCAATGAAGCCAAGGATTACAACTGAGATTCGCAGATTTTCAGCTTCTGCGCTTTTGTCCTTCCACTGCGTTACTACCCACCGCAGGAGGAGACACACGAGAACGCCAAATATCGCGTAGATGATCCAACCGTCGCGCACGGCCATCCTCTCAATGGGGCGAAGCGTAAATGGGACATCGGACAAAATGTTTGCGTTAGATCAAAAAGTCGACCAGAACGCTGCCACGTCCGCGCTTCCCATGTCGTTAACGTAAACAAACAAACGAACAAATCGGTATCGCATTCGTATTATTTGTAGGTGGGGCGCATTACAGCGCCGGAACAAGCTATCATGCGCGTCGTACGCTTGATGGGTGAGCCGGATTGGCAATCCCGACTGTCGCCAATCGAGGAGATTTTCTTCGCCACCAGTCCGTCGGCAAAGACCTTGCGGCCGGACGAGCGCCAACCGTTCAAGAAGCGCTGGCTGGGGCGCTACGGCCAAGTACCTAAGCGGCCCAGAAACGTGGTCGCTGAGCAGCTTTGATGCATAGTCTCACTGCCTCGCTGAATGAATTAGCATAGTAGCTTGCTTTCAGCTCACTCAGAATTGCACCTGATTCATCTTTGTTCGGTCCCCATAATCCCGCCAGGACGGGTACGTTTGAGATCTGTCGTTGCACACGCCTGATGGCAGCTCGGGCCCGTACCGGCGCATCGCCAACATCAAGGTAGGAGAGGCAGACCAGCGCCACACCCTCACCGCCGAGATGAAACACGTTCCCTGACGACACAACCTGATGTTTTGCAACCTGAACGCCAAATCCACGCTTTTCAAGAATTTGCGCCAGGATGTTGGCTGCGGCTTCGTCAAGCGGGCTGGGACCCGGAATACACAATACCGCCGTCGGGCTTGCCCAGGCGCCTTGCAGTTCATCTCGGCGTAGCATGGGCACTTCCGCTGATTGTGATGCGGTGGGCTTGCATGCGTCGTCAACTGCCTTGGCGGCTGGAGTCATCACATCGTCAAAATGGCAGAGATCAGTGACCAGCCCCTCCACCGCGACGCATATCTTCTGGAGCGTATTGTGAGCTAGCGCGCCGCGATGCGCGTCGATTGCGGCAAGTCTCAAGCCTTCAATGGCGACCTCGTCGTAAAAGCTTGAAAGGGACTTTGTCTTGAGCATGTTTTCGGCTTGCTCAGACGCTTCATCGGAATTGCCCGACAATATCCGATGGTAAAAACTCTCCGCTGGGCTTAGGGCCGGTTTAGATCCCAAAAGAATATCAAGAAATCGCAACCGATCAGCGTGACGCCCAAGGACATCTAGACACACGGTAAGCGGCGTAGAAAGAAGTAAACCGATCGGTCCCCACAGCCACGTCCAAAACATCGCCGCCACGACCACAGCCACCGGAGAAATGCCCGTGCTGTGACCATACAGCAACGGCTCCAGGACCTGGCCAACAATCAACTCGACGATCAGAAACAACACGGCGGTCAAGATCACTGTGGTCCAACCAGGATCGACCGCAACAGCCAAAGCCAGTGGGAAGGCCGCGGCAATGAATGCGCCGATGTAGGGAACGAAACGAAGCACGGCCGCTAGGATTCCCCAAAGCACCGGGTTTGGAACTCCGATCAGGGCTAAACCGCCGCCGATGGTGACTCCGAAAGCCGCGTTGAGCGCCGTTTGCGTGAGCAAATATCGGCTCAGCCGGTTTCCAGCATCGTCAATCGCGATCGTTGTCCGGTGCAAGTCTGTGGAGCCCGCAAGGCGAATGAGCCGATCTCTGAGATCCTCCCTTTGAACCAGGAAGAAGATAACAAAGACAATGATGATCCCTGTCGTCATCAGTGGATCGAGGAGAGGGTTAATGATCTTTTGAATGATCTCAAGCGGAGCTGGAACCGGTTGTTGGATTTCCACCGGAACAGGGGTCGTCCGTTGTTCAGTCGTCGCGCCAGGCTCGAGTGCCCGCTGATCAGTCTTCAGTTCGCGGTTCAAGTTACGGAGTACATTCGACGCCTGTCCAAGGGTTCCTTTTCCCGCCGTCATGCCCCGAAGCGCATCAATCTTCTTCGTTAGTGTGTCTTGGTACTGTGGTAAGGCCGCGGCGAGATGTGTCACTTGTTCGCCCAGAACCATGCCGAGACCGAAGATTGTAAGAAAGGCAATGAGGACCACAGTGATGATCGACGGAATGCGGCCGAAGTGCCATCTGTGTAGTACGCGCACAAGCGGTGCAAGGATAAAGGCGAGAAGGATCGCGACAGCGAGTGGAACGAAGACTGGGCGTCCGAAATAGAGGATCGCAACCAAACCTATGAAGACGATTAATTTTGCCGATGCTGCGATCACCGAGAGATTGGACTTGAATGATGATGCCGGGTGTCGCCCGGGCGCCCAACCAAGTCCCAGTGGAAATATCGCTGCCCGCGTCTGCTTATTGGCGTCGCGATCGTGTTGCAGAGTCTTGCCTTCGAGCTGATCCCGTTGGTCATTGATCTTTTCGAGACTGTCATCTGAGCGATCCATCGCCGCCTCCCTTGCCGGGTATGCCCATCTCCTGCTTGTCAGCAGTGGGTCCGACGCCAACAAGGCGTCAATGACCATATAGAGACACTCGTGATCTATCGATTTTCACGCATGGCCGGCGTCCAAATATTGATCACGGCGCGCCACCTCTATCGTTCGTTTGAGAAATGTAAGTAAGGGCGATCTAGGAGCTTTGATCTGAATCAAGTATTTAACCGGGTGCAACTTTCCCTTACCTCTCGCCCAACCTCTCGGCGCGCACCATTCAGCCACACGATATCCCGCCAACGAGAACTAATTCACGGCCATGCCGGGTCAGCCTGCGGGCGAAATTGCAGTCCCTATTGCGTCAGGCCTGCCCTTTCAGCCGCCTGTTGCATTCGCTGTAGTAGCCGCCGCCCTTTTGAATCCATTTTAGTCTGCCGTTGTCATTATTTGCTTTGTTTGCCTTGTATTGATCGAGACAAGTTTCCATACGCGCCTTTCCCGCGGACATATTCGAATATCTGGGACTAACAGCACGCGGGAAGACGGCATTCCCGACTCTACTCGGCAGAGCTGACGGCGCAGCCATGGGTGCAGGGATCGGTGCAGCAGCAGTGGCCGGCGCCGCAGTCGCTTCGGGCCCACATTGCGCTCGACGGAAATCGTTCCATTTCATGCCGTCGAGCGTTCCAGCATCCTTGGCCGCTTTATATTTGGCACTGCACTCTTGCATCGAAAGTGCATGAGCCGACGTATCTCGCATTGCGACGACGCCAAATACCGTGCACGCAAATATTGCGACATAACGTGTGGTCATAACCTGTGCTTCCTCCTGTTGCTTCGCTTCCGTTGACTGCACCGTAGGTCCATTTCACTGGAAGAAATCATGCCGCCAACTTTAGTGCGCCTGAGATTTCTTGAAGCGTTGTTTTCTCCGAATCACTCACTGACCCGCCGCCAAGACCAAACAGGCCACCTTCGCTTGCGGCCTCGGCAACGTGCTGACTGATCTGGCGGAGCCACGCCTTGAAGGCCGCGGCATCGTCCGGTGCCTTCGTGTCGACGAGCGCTCCAGCCTGCCCCAAGGTCTCGATGCACTTTGCTTTGATCTCGGCCGGCTTTAGGCCGCTGAGCTTTTCTTTCATGCCATCGCGCGCGGTGGTTCGGCCTTGCGCAGTTTCAAAATCGGCTACCACGGCCTTGATCAGAGGCGCGGTCGTGGGGTCGGTTTTGGCGGCCACCAGTGCTGTACCCTCGGCGAAGCTCTCTTTGAGGAGGCCCCAAAGACCGCTCGGATCTGCGGCCGAAACCGCAATTCCAGCCATCATCACGCTTTCCAAAAGAAGCTTCCATTCGTCCGGTATGAAGTTCGACTTGTCCGCCATGATCGTTTCTCCTCCAATTAGGCCAGCACTATTCGGTCGCCTCCGCGGTGGAACAGGGCAACGGTCGCTTGCGATTTGCGAGCCTTAGGCGACAAGCGTCGCGAGCTTAGCCCTCACGGCGTCAACACTCGGCTTCAGCACCTCGGCAACGCCAGGGATGGCAAGCACCTTGTCGCAAAGTTGATTGAGTGCCGGCATCAGCGGATCGATCAACCCAGAGAGCTGCTTCCGCTGATCCGCTGACAACTGGCCGACTTCGCCGCCAGTCTTGTCGATCTGCGACGCGAGGTCCTGCACCCTGGGGAGCGCCGCTTTTGCCGAAGCGACATCGCTGACGCCGTCAAGCGTCGAGCGCAGGCTGGTGATGGTGTTGGTGACCTGTTTGCCAAGGCCGGGTGCCTCGACTGCGGCGTTCTGTACCTTGCTCATGCCTTGCTGGGCGACTTCTTCTGTCGGCCTGACAGCGAAGTAGATGAGCAAGGCCGCTGCCGCCGCAAGCGGAAGGAGCCAGTAGAGCCAATTGGACGGGGCAGAAGTCGCGCCGGCACCACGCTGGCGCGCCGCGTCAACCAGGCGGGTAGCCGATGCCTCCCGCATTGCCTCGCTGCCCGCGGTTGTTGCTGTGCGCGCCGCGTCACCGAGCGAGTTCAATAGACCGGTACCGCTGAGCAGACTGCTTAAATCAGAGGGTAATGCAGCCGCGATATTGTCTTTCTGGCTCGCAAAGAGGTTAGCAATACCGTTCGCATCCGCTCCGCGCGTTGTTCCCTGGTGCTGGGCGATAGTGCCCATGACGATCGGGGCCAGCATTCCAAGCAGCGAACCACTCGCGCTTTGGCCTAGTCCAGTAAATCTGCCAATCGCATCGGTAAGAGCATTCTGGTTCTGACTACCCACCAACGACGAGAGCATCTGCGCTCCCTTCTCGAGGAACGAGGACTCTCCTCCGGCTGCCAGCACGCTGGCAAAGTTTCCAAGCGTACTTGCCTGCTGCCTTGCGGCGTCGGCTAGCTTTTGTGCGCCGCCCGGTTGAGTGGCGGTGTTATTAAACGCCGCCAGCAACGCCGGGACGGCGCCGGTGATGGCAGACCCTACTTTGTTGCGATCAAGTCCGAGCGCAGCAGCAATACGCCCGATCATGTCGGGCGTTAGAAACTGCATCACGAGAGAAACGAGGTTGGCGGCCATGGGATACTCCTAACTCGCAATACCCGCACGCCATACCCTCAAACAACAGCTTAAATTCCTAAGTGTCGTGGCTCCATCCCTACGTTGGTACAACTCTGATATCCGAAAGGAGGGCAACTCTTTGCCCATCGCTACTGTAGCGCCGAGATGGACCAAGATCTAAGATTGCCACGCGCGTCATGTATACGTTTCTTAAAATCTTCATTGTCGTGGTGCTTGCTCTTGCTGTCATCGGCTGGCTCGCTGACCAACGCGCGGCCACCAACAATAGGTTCAACGTCACGCCTGGGCTTTCGTTTCTTCCAGGTGACATCAAATACGAGAGTCAAAACGGAAATGTCCGCATCTATTTCCCGATCGTAACATCGATCGTCCTCTCAGTTTTGCTTACCCTGATTCTTCGTTTCCTCAGCTAACATGGTACCCACGCTTCTAGCGATTGCCGTCGAGACGATCGAGTAAGTAGGCTGGCAAAGGTCCGCCTCACCACGCGTGATTAGGTGAGTCAACCTGTTGGTCGGTCGAGGCAAAGGTGGTCACCAGGTCTCGCCAGGGACCCAATCTGATTTCCCCTCCCAATAGCCCGCGTCCGGAGACAATTGCTCACGCCGATTACTCCACGACCGCTGAAGTTCGCGTCCCATCGCAAGCTGCTGCAGTCGAAAGCCATTGCCATCGACAACGACCTGCGCGGTACGTTACGCAACTTCGGCCTCAAGGTTGGAATAGCCGGGAAGGTGAAGTTCGAAGCTCGCATCAAGGAGCTGGTCGAAAGCTGCCCCGACTTGGCGGTGCTGGTTGAACCACTGCTCATTGTCCGGCGGGTCCTACGCGAACAGATCGTCATTCTGCATCGCCGCCTGCTGGCCATTGTCCGCGACGATGACGTGTGTCGGCGGCTGATGACGGTCCCGGGTGTCGGTGCAAAAGCGGACATCGATTAGAAGGGCTGGGATGTCCGCTTTGTGCCAAAAGCGGACATCAGGTCGATTTGGAAAGTGAGTGCTCCAGGACATTGTAAGCCGCCATCGGTCGGCGGATGCCCTTAAGGTTGAACTCGCCTACCGGTTCCACGGTCACGGCCTCATCAACTGCCATCAGAACGCGCGGACTGATGAGGATTTGGCCGGACTTGGCTTCATCGCAAAGGCGCGAGGCGACATTGGATAC
>JBAPZR010000157.1:0-3141 GCA_049285335.1 Xanthobacteraceae bacterium
GACCAAGTGTGTGTACCGACCGCGTCAAAACGACTTCCTTGTCGCGAAGGAAATCGGCGTACCCCTTGAAATGTTGGAAGCCGAATTCGGGCCCCCAGTCGTATCGATCTGGACGATGCGTTTAAGACCGAGACCGTCGGGCTTGTCGCAGAGCGGAATGGCGCTGGTCGTCGGCGCGGGTGAGTTTTCGGCGGATCCGTTCCCCCGCCAGCCCGGCGGAAGGGGTTGGGGTAGATTGCGCCTCTTGCGTGGTAGCGACGGGGGGCGCCACAGTCACCGATGCACCGGCCTGGCCAATCTGATCTGCTGGCGTGGAGTTCTGGGCGATGGGTGCGCCTACCGGCGCCGAGGCCTGACGAGCGATGATTTGTTGTGCGGTGAGGAAGCCAATCATCGCTAGCGCAGCCCCCACCCGCGAGCGGCGCGGTGACAATCGCGAGATGTTTCAAGGTGGTCGTGGTCATAACCATCCTCCAAACCGCATGCTCACCCGACGCACGTGCAGACGAAAACCCCCGTGTGACCTCGAAGGTTTTGTTACAATCACTACAAATCGGCGTGAGCAATGCTGATAAAACTGCGCCGGCCCTAGCTCAGTATGAGGTGCGAAGAATTGTTACAAACATTGCTAAACGGCTGACCCTGCTGGCTAAAGATCGAGCCGGCGATGTGAGGCGCATCATTAAAACGGTATTGGCCTTATTGCTACTTGTCTTAGGAGGTCACGCGCGAGCTGCCGAGAACCAACCGAAGGTGATCACGCTGTCCTGTGGCGGAACGCTCACCCCGACCTACGGTGCTAATAAACCAGAAGTCCCGCAGCTGTTGCAAAGGAGCGGCCTGGTCGTAAACCTCGATGAGCAGACCGTGTTCTTTTTGGGCTACGTCGTTCCGATCTACGATGTCGATGAGGCCAGCATCAACTTCGGCGGAAGGCAGATCGTCGACTACGGTTTCAGCGTCGCCATCAGGGGCAACATTGATCGAGTAACTGGTCGCATGGACGCAACGACAGTGCTGTCAGACCCGAACTGCCACGATCCAGTGTGACGTGATTTGCAAGACGACCGACGGCGCAATTCTGAGAAGGTGATGCGCCGGTTATCCGACAATTGCGGAGATGAAAGCCAAGGGGCAGGGCAAAGGCCACTGACGCCCGATAAAGCTCTAGGGCTGGCAGGGGGTGTGATGCACAGCCATAGTCTAACATGCCGTATCGGCTCAATGATTGGCCAACGCACGAGAAAGCGGCATGAGGATGATCAATCCGACGATCGCGACAACAATTACCATGACGACCACTTTTGGGTCGCTGAAGCTTTGGCTCGCGACTACGAGCGCAGCGGCAATGTTGCGCTGGCCAGTACCGAGCGCCATGACCCGTCTCGTGTCGGCGCCAGGACCGCCGAGCAACCAACCAATCCCAAAGCCCAATGCGATATACAGAAGCCCTGCAAGAATTCCTCGTGTGCCGAAGACTTGTAGAACCTTGTCGATGTTCGCCGCGGTGATCAACACTACCAGCAGGATGAGGCTAACGTTGGAAATCCAGTCGAGCACGGGCTTCACCCGTGCGGCCAAGTCCCCATAACGCGCCTTCAGGGCAAGCCCGGCGGCGAGCGGGAGCAGCATCAGCAGGACGAGGGAGCGAGCAATATTCCACGGATCAACAGTGACCCCCGGGAGCATCAGCGGCATGACGACAGGCAGGTAACCGACCGTGACAACCATCAGCAGCACCATCGCGCCAACGGCAAATGCGATGTTGCCCTTGGCAAGTTCAGCGAGTTTCGGCAAGAACGGCGCGCCGGCCGCGCAACCGAGCAGCAGCAGTCCGACCCCAAAGGGTTCGTCGAGCCAGAGCACCTTTGCCAGGGCGAGCGCGCCAAGGGGCATCAGGACGAAATTGGCCAACAGCGCAAGCAAGACCAGACGGGCATTGCGCAGCGGTTCAATGATCTGCCGGATGGTGAGCCCCGAACCCATTGCCAGCATGCTTGAAATCACAAAACCAAGCATGGCCACGGTGACCGCTTTGTTCAGCAGGTCCATCAGCATGGCTGGTCCTCCCGTATAGAGACGCGTACGCGGTCAATGCGGTTGGCCATGACCCAGCGGCGCTTATTTCATCAGTGCGAGATTCCGCCAGAAGTTTTCCAAACTGTCTGTGCCGCCGAAGAGCGTCATGAAGTTTGTCGAATCCACAAGCACGATGTCACCGACCCGCTGCTTGTTTGGTGGCATCCAGAGTAGGCAGTTGAACTCCGTATTGCCGGCCGCGGTGAAGGGATGCGGACGGTCGAGATCGATAGGCTGGCGGGCCAGCAGATGGATCGACTTGCCGTTTGTTTCAGTAATTGCGTAATGCGGCAAATGCAGATGGAAGTTCAATGTCGGAACGTTCTTAAGCAGGCCGAGCTTGTCAAGATCCCGAAACGCGGTGAGCGGCGCAAGCTCCTTTGTGCCTTTGACTACCGCCGGACGCAGGCCGTAAGTATTGTGGACCGGCACGTCGAGCGCCTTCATCAGCGAACGGGTGTATTGTCCGAAGCGTTGCTGACGGGGTATGAGTGCATCGCCGTGATGTAGGTATTCCATCTGGCGCTGCTTCAAGTCGTCGGTGAAGCCGACATCATGGTGCGGTGCCAGCAACAGGCAGGTGCCTTCACGCTTGAGCCATTCGCGGATCGCTGCGATTTCCTCCGGCGCCGCCTCTTGCTCGGAAAGAAGGTGGTCCAGGCCGAACACCAGGAGCGTGTCGGTGTCGGCCAAAATCCGTTCGTCGATTGGCAGCTTGTAGCCGGCCTGGTCGATGCGCTGGAACACGGCGACCGGGCGGCCGGTGGCCTCGCCTGCAATCTGCAGGAAGCTGAGGGTGGAGCGGTGGAATAATTCGAGCGAGCCAGCAATCCCCTGAAGGAATTGGGCAGCACTATATTCCGGCGTCTCGTAATTCGGCCACACCACAGTTCGGACTTCAGTCATCGTTGAGAAACGGTTTTCCATCGCCGCAGGGTCGCGCTGAGCTTCCCACGGGTAGCTCCACGTCCAATAGATGCTCATGCGCCGTTTGGCTGGAGTGTATTTGCGCGGGACATGATACTGGTTGTAGGTGCGCGCTGGTGTCGGTGAACTCATTGC
>JBAPZR010000158.1:0-3320 GCA_049285335.1 Xanthobacteraceae bacterium
GGAATGTCGAATGCTCACCGAACAGCGGCAAAAATTGCTTCGGCCGCCCTTCGCGCGAAGCCGGCCAAAGCCTCGTGCCGGCACCGCCGCACATGATCATCGTTTGAGCCAAGGGATTACCTAACGACGCCTACGCGATTCCCGAATGGGCGAAAGAAGAAACACCGTCTCCATTTCGCATCATCCCGCCTGCTACTTCCGGCGCAGAACGCGGCCAGCAACCGCGTCAAGCTTCTTGAGAAGCTTCGGATCGCGCGCCGTCGGCGCGGTGATCAGTGCATTGTCGAGAGCGCGGTCGGAGCGGATAGGGCAAGGTTCGTGCTCGCGCGGAAAATCCCGCGCCAGCCGCGACACCAGGCGCTGGGCCTTTTCGGCGTTGACGGTGAGCACTTTGATGATGTCTTGCACCGTGACCGCATCGTTGTCCGGATGCCAGCAATCGAAGTCGGTCACCATGGCGACCGTCGCGTAGCAAATCTCGGCTTCCCTTGCGAGCTTGGCCTCCGGCATGTTGGTCATTCCAATCACCGAATAACCGAGATTTTTATATGTGAGGCTTTCGGCGAGCGTCGAAAATTGCGGCCCCTCCATGCAAACGTAAGTGCCGTCGTGGACAATGTCGATATTCTCGGCCATCGCCGCCTCGGCGATATGGAGTCGCAACCGCGGCGACACCGGGTGCGCCATCGAGACATGCGCGACACAGCCCGTGCCGAAAAACGAGCTCTCGCGCTTAAACGTTCGATCGACGAATTGATCGACGAGAACGAAGGTGCCCGGAGCCAGGTTTTCCTTAAATGAGCCGCAGGCCGACAAAGAGACAAGGTCGGTTACGCCGGCGCGCTTGAGCACGTCGATATTGGCGCGATAGTTGATGTCGGACGGCGAACGGCGATGGCCCTGACTGTGTCTTGACAAGAAGACGACCGGCAGGCCGGCGATCTCGCCGACGCGCAGCGGCCCGGACGGCTCGCCCCACGGGCTCTTGATCGTCTTCGATCGCACCTTTTCCAAGCCGGGAAGATCATAAAGGCCCGAGCCGCCAATGATGCCGAGCACCGCTTTGGTCATGAAAAATAAGTCCTTGGGTTTGCGACGGGAAAACGATGGGAACGAAAACGAAAGGCCGATCACGGCCTGGCCGACTCCATCGTGGCGGAAAAATTCGGAACGGCCTCGCGCAATACGCCATAGATTGCGGCGCGCTCGCCGGTTTCGATCTCACGCTTGAGCCTCGCCAACCAGCCCTGAACGACCTCAATCGAAGGGCAGACCGGCGCCGCAGCGACCACCCCTTCGATCCCGATATCGGACGTTGGCTCCTCACGTGCGAACAATATCTCGTTCAGCCGTTCGCCGGGACGGATGCCGGTAAAGACGATGTCGACGTCTCGGCCCGGCTCGAGTCCGCTCAACCGGATCATGCGTTCGGCAAGATCGACGATCTTGATCGGCAGCCCCATATTGAGCACGTAAACGGACGTGCCCGAGTGCACCGCAGCGAGCGCGTGGCTCGCCGCGGTAATGACGAGATCGCAGGCTTCGCGAATGGTCATGAAGTAGCGCACCATATCTGGATGCGTCACGGTGACCGGACCGCCGGTTTCGATCTGAGCCTTGAATTTCGGGACGACAGAACCGTTGGAGGCGAGCACGTTGCCGAAGCGCACGGCGATCATGCGTATCGGCGGCTTGCCGCCGTTGGTGTGCTCAGCATGGGCATCCAGCGCCTGGCAATACATTTCCGCGAGCCGCTTGGTCGCGCCGAGCACCGAAACCGGATCGATCGCTTTGTCGGTCGAAATCATCACCATGGCGTCGGCGTCCGCATTGCGCGCCGCGTCCGCGACATTGACCGATCCGAAGACGTTGGTCTTTATGCCCTCCTGCCAATCGCGCTCAAGAAGCGGCACGTGCTTGAGCGCGGCGGCATGAAACACCAGGTTTGGCTTTGCTTGGGCAATCAGCTCGAAAATCCGCTCGCGGTCGCGAATGTCGGCAATGCGCCCGTCGACGATAGTGCCACTCGATTTGGCCGCGAGCTGCTCGAGCACGGCATGAAGCGCCGGTTCCGAATTTTCGATGACCAAAAGTCGGCCGGCGCCGAAATTGACGACGCGGTGGCAAACCTCTGAGCCGATCGAGCCGCCGCCGCCGGTGACAACGACGGTCTTGCCGCGGATGAAATGCTCGAGGCGGCGGTAATCGATTTTCACGCTCGGGCGGAGCAATAGGTCCTCGACATTGACGGGGGTCAAGCGCAGCGCTTCCTCGCCGTCGCCCAGCGAGGGCATTCGGCTTGCCGCGAGGCCGAGCCGCCGCGCCAGCATCAGCATCGTCTCGGGATGCAGATCCGGTTCAAACGCACTCGGCGTGAGCACCAGCCGGCCGACGTGAGTGCCGTGCGACCTCAAGCTCACGACGGTGGATTCAAGATCGGTCAGAAAACCGCGCACCGGCACGTCGCGCACGGCGTGATCCTGATCCGCCGAGGATGGCGACAGGATGCCGACCGCCAGCACGTTCTTGACCGCGCCGCTCTCGATCGCGCGCAGCAAAACTTCCGCATCCGCGGCGCGGCCGACAATAAGCGTCGGCATTGCGTCCGGTCCTTTGACGTGCTGCTCGGTGCGCGAAAGCCGAAACAGCCGGTAAGCGATCCGCGGACCGCCGAGGAAGAACATCTGCAAGAACCAATAAAGCGCGATCGTGATTTTGCCGAAGAAGAACGTGCCGAAGAGCGTCGGGTACAAAAGAATGTAGTCGAGCACGAGCAGCGAAATTGCGAGCACCGTAACTGCGCGGAATATGTTGCGTAGGTCCGGCAACGACGCGAAACGCCACTTCGCCATGTACAGGTGGAAGTACCAATAGACGACCCCCGCATATGCAACGTAACAAGGCAGGATGACCACGAGCCAGGGATAGCGTATTTCGAGCCCGCCGTTTTCGCCGTTCTCGAAACGAAGATAGAGCGTCGCGAGCAAGGCCAACGCCGTGACGACGAGGTCGTGGGCGACGATCAGAACGCGGCGCGGATTGTGCAAAAATCCCCTCATGGCATCATTATAATCCAAGCTGCGAGCCGGGAAAAAACCTCATATTCCGACACCTTCACTGGCCGCGATATTCCTTGTACCAGGCGACGAAGTTTCGCACCCCGCCCTCAATGGAGGTCAACGGACGGAAGCCGACGTCGCGCATGAGATCGTCGATGTCGGCGCGGGTCTCCGGCACGTCGCCCGCTTGCATCGGCAAAAGCTCAATCTTCGCTTTGCGGCCAAATTCCTGCTCCAAGAGTTCGACGACGCGCGGAACTT
>JBAPZR010000159.1:0-30903 GCA_049285335.1 Xanthobacteraceae bacterium
TCATCCCGCCCGTGAAATCGGACATGGCCCGGCCGGCAGGCCGGATCATGGGGCGGGTGCGGTGCCCGCGGGCGGCTTTGCAACCCGCTCCCGGGCGGCGTCGGGCATCAGCCCTTCAGCACTACGACTGAAGCGCGAGGTGCTTCGCTGGACTGGGACAGGTGAGCGCGGGTAACGCCCGTTGAAAATGCGCAAGGTCTTCGCTCCCCGGTTGGAGCGAGCGTTCAAGGCCAAGCGCTTTTGCCGAGTCCCAGGAAGCCTGGCCTGACGCTGAGCCTTTGGGACGAAAGTCTCTCTGGCAAGAGCCGCGGTGGAACGCCGACAGATGTGCGCCTCCCGCTTACGGAGGCGCGGCCGTGCCTGCTCGGCACGGCAGAAGAGCCTTGCGTCTGTCGGCGTTTCGCTTCCGATTTTTCTTTCTTCTTTCCCGTTCGTCTCCGTTCGTCATTGCCGCCGCGAAGCTCGTACAGCGCCTTCCACCGGGTGTTTGCGAGCTTCACTTCAGCATGGACCACCGGCATAGGCGAGTGAAACGACGCCGTTCTGCGAACGGCTATGCCCGATGATGACGACTTCTGAGAATGGCGTGGCATAGCTCGGGCGCGAAGACGCGCCGCGAGAACGAGATTCTATTTCCCCTCCCCACCGCTGTCGCGAGGGGAAGGAAAAGAAAACGCGCCGCGAGAACGGGATTGCTTTTGTTTCAAGGCGAGGACTTGCTTCGGATCAAACAAACAAAAAAACGGGAGGCGTGCGCCTCCCGTTCAAAGTTCGTCTCGTTCAATTAAAGCGAAATGATTCTACGTTGAATTGGTATTTCACTTTAGCTTCTTTGTTTGAGCATGATCTTTTCCGAAAACCAGTATCCACTTTTCGGGATCATGCTCTAGCCGAACGAAACAACTTTCTTTTTGATTGGCTTAGCTTCGGCCGATGACGTCGACCGACACATTAGCAAGGCCGGAAAAGCCCAATGCCCGCGCTGCTGCGGGAGTGACGTCGATAATGCGGCCGCGGACGAACGGCCCGCGATCATTAATGCGCACCACGACCGAGCGGCCGGAGCTTCTGTTGGTGACCCGCACCAGTGTCCCGAACGGCAGTGACTTATGGGCCGCCGTGAGGCCGCCCGCCGATGCCCGCTCGCCGTTGGCGGTGCGACCGCCCGAGTAAATCGAGGCAATTCCAGTTTGTGCGGAAGCCACTATCGGCATTGCGACAACAGCGGCAATGAGAGTTGAAGCAAACAAACACTTCGTGAGGCTTTTAACAGCCATGATCACCCTATTCGATTGTTGATGGGAGGGTTGAATAGTTCGCAGAGCGCGAACTGGGGCCCTAAGACCGGCGAAATGTGTTCATTGTGCGTCGCACCGCTGGCGACGATGAATCCGACTCAAACGTGAAGCAGATGCGGTCTCAAGGTGGCCGGGGAACAGTGCGTTATTTATTTGTTTGATAAGGGCTTTTGCCCCGACCAAGGGGCCGTAGGACAGGAGATCACGGCAAAGCTATGCGTCCCCCGCATCGCACCATTACTCTGATGCAATGCGGAACAACGGCTAATGGCTCAACGCGCGTCCTGTTTGTTTGTTCGGGGGCGTCATCTTCCGAGGCTCCTGCCGATCACGCCGGGGGTCGTACCTCGGGATGACGCCGGCCGGCGCCGAGTGGGCTCCTAGAGCGCAATCGTTTCAAACCGAATCGATGGCGGCTCTGGGTACTTGGCGAGGCATGATCTTTTTCGTAAAGCCGGTTTCCACCCCGGATCGCGTCCGGGGCATGCTTTTCCGGATCATGCCTTAAGTTAAGCCGCGGCGCTCGGCAGCACGTAGTCCTTGAATTGCGAGCGCAGCGTGGTCTTCTGAATCTTGCCGGTGGCGGTGTGCGGGATCTCGGCGACGAAGGCGACGTCGTCCGGCAACCACCATTTCGCGATCTTGCCTTCGAGGAAGCCCAGCAATTCTTCCTTGCTCGCTTTCTGTGCCTCCTTGAGCACGACCACGAGCAGCGGCCGTTCGCCCCATTTCGGATGGCGCACGCCGATGACCGCGGCTTCCGCGACTTTGGGATGACCGACCGCGATATTTTCCAGTTCGATGGATGAAATCCATTCGCCGCCGGATTTGATCACGTCCTTGGAGCGATCCGTGATGTTCAAATAGCCGTAGCGGTCGATGGTCCCGACATCGCCGGTGTCGAAATATCCGTCGGCGTCGAGAATGTCGCTATCGTCCTTGAAATAGGATTTGGCCACGGCCGGCCCGCGCACTTTGAGCCGTCCGAACGTCTTGCCGTCCCATGGAATGCGGCGGTTGTCGTCGTCGGTGATCTTCATCTCGACGCCGAACGGCGAATGGCCTTGCTTCTGCTGCACGTCGAGAAGCGCGTCGCCCGTCAGGCTGGCATATTCGGCTTTGAGCGAACAGGTCGTGCCGAGCGGACTCATTTCCGTCATGCCCCAGGCATGGGTGACATCGACGCCGTACACGTCCTGGAATTTCGCGATCATGGCGCGCGGACAGGCCGAACCGCCGATCACCACGCGCCGCAGATAGGGAAGCTTGCCGCCGGTGCTTTCGAGATGCTGCAACAGCGCGAGCCAGACCGTCGGCACGCCCGCGGTGCAGGTGACCTTGTAGTCGGTGAGCAATTGGTAGATCGAGGCGCCGTCGAGTTTCTGACCCGGCAGCACCAGCGCGGCGCCGGCCATCGGGGCGGCAAAGCCGATCGCCCAGCCATTGGCGTGAAACAATGGGACGACCGGCAGCGCGGTGTCGCGGGCCGACAGCCCGATCATGTCCGGCCGCAGCGCCGCCATCGCGTGGAGCACGTTGGAGCGATGCGAATAGAGGACGCCTTTGGGATTGCCGGTCGTTCCGGACGTGTAGCACATGCCGGCCGCGGTATTTTCGTCGAAGCTCTTCCAGGCGAGGTCGCCGTCCGCTTCGGCAAGCCATTCTTCGTAAGCCACGGCATTGCGCAGCTTTGTCGCCGGCATATGCGCGGCGTCGCAGTACACGACGGCGCGCTCGACGGTCGGAATGCGGTCGGCGATTTTTTCCAGCAGCGGCAAAAACGTGACGTCGGTCATGATCACACGGTCTTCGGCGTGATTGACGATCCAGACGATCTGGTCGGTGAACAGGCGAGGATTGACCGTGTGATAAACGGCGCCGATGCCGAGAATGCCGTACCAGCTTTCGAGGTGCCGCCAGCTGTTCCAGGCGAGCGTCGCCACCCGGTCGCCGAGCCGAAGCCCGTCGCGCTCGAGCCGTTGCGCAACTTGCAACGCGCGGCTGCGGATCGTGGTGTAATTCGTGGTGTGCATCGGCCCCTCGACCGAGCGCGAAATCACTGGCCGCTCGCCGTTGTTAAGTGCGGCGTGGTCGATGATGCGATGGCACAAAAGCGGCCAGTCCTGCATCAGGCCGAGCATTGGCGTTTCTCCCATTTTGATCGTCGCCCGTCGCCGGACGGTCGATCCCCAAGCTTCGAGACCGCGTGCTTTGTTGCCGCTCTCTGCCGCTGCGCGGCCCGGCGGAACCGAAGGCGCTTTGCCTCAAAGCTGGTCCTAAATTTAATCCCTAGGTTAGTGCCAACGTTAGTCGGATGTCGCAATAAGGCAAACTGCCTTTCATACGCTCGGAGGACCTTGCGATCTTGCGGAAACGGCTTTCACTCCATCAAGGCATGCTCTAATCATGGCTGCGCGATCCTTCCAAAAAGACTGCCGTCGCGTCGGAGATGTCCGCGTGAAGCCTGCTGTAGTTGTTGCCGTGATGGCTGTAGGCTTGGCTGCGGTTCCGGCAGAGGTTTTGGCCATGCTCGTGTGTGCGCCACCCGCCGCGGCCGCGGAAGATGGCGCACAGCCCGCCGCGTCGGCGGGCAAACCCACCAAGACCGCACACACGCACACCACTACGCTGCCGCTGCCGCCGGGCGTCATGCCGGAGCAATTCGCGCCACCGCAGGAAGCCTTTGCGTCTTTCCCGGAGTCAGCCGCCGCCGCGTCCGCGCCGTCGGCGCCGTCGGCCTGCCAGTTGCGCCTGGCGAAACTCGCGGTGTTCCAGGCACTGGGCACGATCGTCGGCCCTGGCGATTGCGGCGCACCCGATGCCGTGCTGCTACAGTCGATCACCCTTGCCGACCAGGCCAAGATCGCAGTGACGCCGCCGGCTACGTTGCGCTGCCCGATGGCGGAGCAGATCGCCAATTGGGTTCGCGACGATGTCTCGCCGTCGCTTGTCCACTTCGGCCCGCCGCTGCGCGGCCTCGACAATTTCGATTCCTACGAGTGCCGCGGACGCAATCGCGTGCGCGCCGCGCTGCTCAGCGAGCATGGCCGCGCCGATGCGCTCGACGTGCGCGATTTCAAGCTTGCCGACGGCCGCGAGCTCGGCCTGACCGATGTCAATGTCGACAAGGACTGGCGCGAAAAAATCCGCGCCAGCGTCTGCACGCGATTTTCGACCGTGCTCGGTCCCGGATCGGACGGCTACCACGAAGAGCACATCCATCTCGATCTCGCCGAGCGGCACAACGGCTACAAGATCTGCGAATGGGATGTCCGCGAGCCGCCGCAGCCGGTGGAAGCGCAGACGGGGAAGGAGGCGCAGCCGCCGTCCGACGAGGCGGCCAGAGCGGATGAAGAAACCGCGCCCATTCCGCCCGACGAAGTGCCCTTGCCGCGGCGACGCCCGCTGGCGGCAAATTTGCCGGCGGGAGCGGCCAGGAAATTTGATCGCAATTAAAGCGGTCAATTAAATTGACCACGTCGCGCAGCGTGAAGTTTGACTCCCGGCGCCGTTGCGAACCCGTATGGGAACGGCTTGTGGCCTATGCCGCGCCCCTCCACAATAACGGCCGAGCCTGCGCCGCGATGCGTTATGCATGAAGGATCAAAATGTCACCGTTGAGCAATCTTGCCGCCCGCGACGTCGAAACGCTGGTGCATCCCTATACCGACCTCGCGAGCTTTCGCGACACCGGGCCGCTCATCTTCGAGCGCGCCGAGGGCGTTTACGTCTACGATACCGAGGGCAAGCCCTATATCGAAGGCATGTCCGGGCTGTGGTGCACGGCGCTCGGCTACGGCAACGAGGAATTGGTCGAAGCCGCGATCGTGCAAATGCACAAGCTGTCGTTTGCGCATCTCTTCAGCGGCCGAAGCCACGATCCGGGGATCGAACTTGGGGAAAAACTCAAAGAGATCGCGCCGGTGCCGATCTCGAAAGTGTTCTTTTGCTGTTCCGGATCGGAAGCCAACGATACGCAGATCAAGCTTGTTTGGTATCTCAACAACGCGCTCGAGCGACCCAAGAAAAAGAAAATCGTCAGCCGGGTGAAGGCCTATCACGGCGTCACGATCGCGGCGGCCTCGCTGACCGGCCTGCCGGGCAACCACCGCGATTTCGATCTGCCGCTGCCGGGCTTTTTGCATACCGGCTGTCCGCATTACTACCGTTTCGCGCAAGCTGGCGAGAGTGAGGAAGATTTCGCGACGCGGCTCGCCGCCGAACTCGATACGCTGATTCAGAGCGAGGGTGCGGACACGGTGGCCGCGTTCATCGCCGAGCCGGTCATGGGCGCCGGCGGCGTGATCGTGCCGCCGCAAAGCTATTTCGAGAAAATCATGGCGGTTTGCGCCAAGCACGAAGTGTTCATGATCAGCGACGAAGTAATTTGCGGGTTCGGCCGGCTCGGCACGGCGTTCGGATGCGAGAAGCTAGGCTTCGTCCCGCATTCCATCTCTGTCGCCAAGGCCTTGTCGTCGGCCTATCTGCCGATCGCCGGCGTCATGATTCCGGAGGCGCTGTATCAGGCTCTTTTGGTCGAGAGCAAAAAAATCGGCACGTTCGGCCACGGCTTCACCTATGGCGGACATCCCGTCTCTGCCGCGGTCGCGCTCAAGGCGATCGAGATCTACAGGCGCGAGCGGATTTTCGACCGCGCGGCCAAGCTCGCGCCGCTGTTCCAGGCGCGATTGACGGCGCTGAACGAGCATCCGCTCGTCGGCGAGGCGCGCGGCCTCGGCTTGATCGGCGCGGTGGAATTGGTGGCTGATAAACCGACCAAGCGTTCGTTCCTGCCGCAGCGCGCCGTCGGCCCGCGCGTCGTGCAATTCGCCGAAGCGGAAGGCTTGATCGTGCGCGCGGTGGCGGGTGACGTGCTGACCTTATGTCCGCCGCTCATCATCAGCGAAGCGGAGATCGATGAGCTCTTCGATCGGCTCACCCGCGCGCTCGACAACACGCTCGACTGGGTGGTGCGCGAGCGGATCGCGGAACCGGAGGCCTGAAAGCAAACGGCGCCGGACCAAGCCGGCGCCGCGAAACTTTGTCGCTACCGAAGAGATTTCAATACATCTTGCCCCGGTTCGGCTGGGCCGTGGCCGTCGCCACTTGCGGACTGAACGGCGCGTCGCCCTGCTTCGGCGCCAAGACCACGACGATCGTGCCGACCTTCACGCGATTGTAGAGATCGATCGCATCTTCGTTCGTCATGCGGATGCAGCCTGACGAAATCGCTTGGCCGATATATTCCGGCTGGTTGGTCCCGTGGATGCGGTACAGCGTGTCCTTGTTGCCCGAGTAGAGATACATGCCGCGGGCGCCCAGAGGATTATGCGGGCCCCCAGTCACATAGGCCGGCAACGGGCCAAGCCGCGCTTGCTCGCCCGGTGTCGGCACCCAAGCCGGCCATTCTTCCACACGGCCGATCTTGGCGATGCCGCTCCAGGCTTGCGCTTCTTCGCCTACGGCGATGCCGTAACGAATCGCTTCGCCCTTCGGCAGGACGTAGTAGAGGAACTTGTTGTCGCTATCGACGACGATCGTGCCTGGCGCTTCCTTGCGCGTGTAGTCGACAATATGGCGCTTATATTCGTCCGGGATCTGCGCCTGCGCGTAGGGCAAATTCGCCATCAATTGCTTGTCGCGCGCATTCCAACCGGCCTGCGTCGCAGGCTCGATCGTTTCCTGCATGCAGCCGCCAAGCGTGAGCCCAACGATGAGGAATGCAATCGCTCGTGTCGACATAACTCGTTTACTCTCCCCCGTCCGCCAGTTCGCCCCCGCCAACCAATTACAGTAATCCAAATAGCCAAACCGCTGCCGCGGTGCCAGTCGATAGGAGGCCATGGCGGAAAGGTCCGCGATAAGTGTTGCAGGAATGCCGCAGTTACCTCTGTCCCCGTGGATAACCTAGCCTAAAGCTGGCCCAAGCTGGCCGATGATTGCGGCCAGTTCCGGTCACGGGGGCGACATGACTATGTCAGCCACCCATTAAGCGAGGGTTTACCACTGCCGCTGCATTTTCGGTAACTCCAATCGGAAATGTCACCGCGCTGTGCCATTTGTCGCCCAATTCCGTCGCATTCGGTGCCTAAGCGGTCGCCATCCTTCACCCAGAGACGGATAAAAACGGGGTTCCGCATGCCGGACGTGAGTACCGATGCCGAGAAAGCAAGCAGCCAGAGCGCTGAAGGCAGAATTTCCGAGAGAAGCCCCGCCCCTCGTCCCGCCTTGGACGCTTGCTACGGGCGAATCGGAATTTCCGCGGTGGCCGCTGCCGCGCGTTATCAAGGCGACGCCAAGAACCCAGCCTATGCGCCGACATCGACCCATTGGCGCGATCAGTACGCATGCGAGACGATTTGAGGGTCCTGACGCGCCACCGTCAGCGGCTGGGTTGGGCTTGATCGATTCGCAACAGGTTTTGCGGACGCGGAGGTTATTGACCGGCCGTGATTTGCGGCTTGTCGTCCCGAACCGCCCAGACCTCGAAGGCCGCCAGCACGGCCACGACGACGCCGATCATGACGTCGATCATCATGGCGTCACTGTTCTGGAAGCCGAGCAGCCAGGGCGATACGATCAGCCCGATCCCGGCGATCAGAATGAACCACTCTTCCCAAACCGCAAAGGCGGCAAGCGCGGCGATCGACAGCACCGCGATGATGATCCCGACGATCGACGCTGTTTGCCACTGCGCCCCCGACGGCAGGTCGAATAGCCAGGGTGAAAAGAAAAGCACACCGCTGAGGACAAGGTTGACCCCGTCGCAGAGCCGGACATTCGACCAGTCGTCCATTTCCTCCTCCAGGCGCGCCAAAACACATCCCCCGCCGGTGATGCAACGGCACGCCGCAATTTTAGTTCCCGCTAAGCGTCGGACAGGTGGTGCCGCGTGAGTTCAACCAAGCCGTGGACCTCGGACTTCTCCCGCGCCGAGATCGAAGCCGGAAGGCGGCTGTTTGCCGGAGAGTGGAACTTTGTCGCCGCGGCCGGCTCCTTAAACGCGCTGCCAGCACCGTCGGGTGCCGAAGTCGCTTTTGCCGGCCGCTCTAATGTCGGCAAGTCGTCCCTAATCAATGCGCTTACCGGCCGTCATGCGCTTGCGCGGACGTCAAGCACGCCGGGCCGTACCCAGGAATTGATATTCTTCGGCGGGCCCCATCGGTTGATGCTCGTCGACATGCCCGGTTACGGCTATGCCGCCGCCGCCAAGAGCAAGGTGGCCGCCTGGTCCAGGACGGTCGAGGGCTATCTGCGCAGCCGCGCCAATCTGGCCCGCGTTTACCTGCTGGTGGACGCTCGCCATGGGCTCAAGCCGGGCGACGACGCCATTCTGGACACTCTTGGTAAGGCCGCCGTGAGCCACGAGGTCGTCCTCACCAAATGCGACCAGGTCGGCGAAGCCCCGCTTGCCGACCGGATCGCAGAGATCACGGCCGCGACGCAAAAACGGCCGGCGGCTTTTCCGGACGTGATCGCGACATCGACGCGTAGTGGCGTGGGGATAGAACGCTTGCGCGCAGCCGTCGCCCGGCTTCTCGCCGAGCGACGCTGAGATTTTCCGCTTTTAGGATCGCGCGGCCGGCTGTGGTGAAAGCGCAAGCCTCACCACAGTGGCATCCGGTGTCCCGGCTTGCCCGGCGATTAACTGGCGGATCGGATCGTGGTCGGCGCCGGGCGCATCAATCCGGTCATCGAGCCGCTGAGGCTACTGCCGGTCAGCACGATTGCCGCGCCGGCGATGAGAAGCGCGATCAGCGACAAGCCGGTGGTGTAAACGCCCACGACCGCCAGAATTCCGAGCACGATCACGGCGAGGCCCGCCATGTCCGACGTTCCTATGACCTCTTGGCCAAATGGCCCTTTTCCCTGGTGTCCGCCCCGGCTAAATAGCCGCAGCAGGCAAAGGAGTTCCCTATGGACGTGACGCCGTTTCAGCAGGCTCAAATCCTGGCGGAAGCCTTGCCCTATATGCAGCGCTACGACGAGGAGATCGTCGTGGTGAAATATGGCGGCCACGCCATGGGCGAGGAGCATCTGGCGCGCGATTTCGCTCGCGACATCGTGCTTTTGGAGCAGACCGCAATCAATCCCGTCGTGGTGCACGGCGGCGGACCGCAGATCGAGGCCATGCTCAAGCAGGTCGGCGTGCAGTCGCACTACACCGCCGGACTGCGCGTCACCGACGAAAAAACACTCGAAATCGTCGAGATGGTACTCGCCGGCTCCATCAATAAGCAAATGGTCGGCTACATCAACGCGGCCGGCGGCAAGGCTATCGGGCTTTGCGGCAAGGACGGCAATATGGTCCAGGCCCGCAAGCTCACGCGCGCCGTGGTGGACCCGGATTCGCATATCGAGAAGGTCTTGGATCTCGGCTTTGTCGGCGAACCCGAGAAAGTCGACACTACGGTGCTCGATCAAGTTCTCGGCCGCAACCTCATTCCGGTTCTGGCGCCAGTCGCCGCCGCGGCCAACGGCGGAACCTTTAACGTCAATGCCGATACTTTTGCCGGCGCCATCGCCGGCGCGCTCAAGGCCAAGCGCCTTCTGCTCCTCACCGACGTCGCCGGCGTATTCGACAAGTCAAAAAAACTCATCAAGGAGCTTTCGCTCGAGGACGCACGCCGGCTCATCGCCGACGGCACGATCTCCGGCGGGATGATCCCCAAGGTCGAAACATGCATCAATGCGCTCGAGCAGGGCGTGGAAGCCGTGGTGATTTTGGACGGCAAGGTTCCGCACGCGGTGCTGCTTGAATTATTCACCGAACTGGGCGCCGGTACGCTGTTTCGGCGATGAATGTCGCCACGCAGCCGGCATGACAATCGACACGACAATCGGCGCTGAATGAATTCGTCCGCGTTTCGGGATCGGGATGCATCGGCTTGCTCCCGGGATTGCCGCGGGCACTGCGCTCGGCATTTCGGACGTCTTGGCCAAGATCGTGCTGGGCTCGGGCGTCGATGTCGTGTCGATGCTTTCGTTTCGCAGTCTTGTCGGTCTTGCCTTTGTCGCAACCTGGTTTCGCTTCGGCGGGCGCCCCGCGACGGTGCCGGGTGTGCGCATCGTCTCGTTGGTCATCGGGGTTATTTTTGCGGGCCTGATTTTCTGCTTGTTCAAGGCGATCGAAACAATCGACATACCGACCGCGGTACTCTCTTATTTCACCTATCCGCTTCTGACTGGCATCACAGCCGCATTGTTCGGAATTGAGCCGCTGCGCTTGAAAGGAATCTTTTGCGCTGCGGTGGCGTTCTGCGGGCTCGCTTTGCTGATCAATGCGCATCCGGCCGGACTCGTCGTCGCGGGCGTGATCTATGCGATCGGCGCAGCCTGCTGCCGCACCGCGGTCTTGCTGGTGACGCGCGCCTATCTGGTCGGCGCTGATGCACGGCTCATGACTTGGTATTCGATGTTGTCCTCGACCGGCATATTCATCACGGCGTCCTTCGCAAACCATGCCTGGACCTGCCGCAGACCGGCGTGAGTTGGGCGTGTCTGGTGGCGCAGAGTTTTGCCACGACCGCTGCGATCTTGTTTGTGTTCTTATCCACGGTCCGCATCGGGCCGTTCCGCACCGCCGTCATCATGCATCTCGAACCCTTGACGGCGACGATCCTCAGCGCCGCTGTGCTCGGGGAAGTCATCACGCCGGTGCAAGGTCTCGGCACCGCCATCATGCTGGCGGCTCTGGTTGCGTTTCAATTGTGGCGGTGAAGCCAGAAAGTGAGTGATTTTCGTCTCAAGCGCGCGGCCAGACGGCCTATGCACGACGCGATCAAATACAGTTGATTCGAATTGCCGTCCCGTGTCACAAACTCGGCCAACTTTGCGTCGAACGTCGACAAATCACAAAAATTATCCGTGATAGATGAGGGGATGGAGCCATGCGTGGGTTCCACAATAACTCCTTCGATCCTCAGACGCTCGTCATCCTGGAAACGGCGTTCGATGAAGCGTGGCTTACGCTCAAGTCGATCGGCAATACGACAGTGAAGCCTGACGAGCTGGCTCGGTGCGTCGTGAGGCTTGCCCTGGAAGGCGAGCGCGATCCGGTGCGGCTGCACGATGACGCGCTCAAAGGTTTGATACCCGCGACGACTTGGCGCGAGGCTGGCTGAGCGACGGCGCGTTCTGGCCGCGTTCAGGCGACCCTTTCGGGCAAGCGTTCAGGTCAAGATTTCAAAAATGCGCGGCGAATAGCGCCATTCCGGCGACCAGCGCCGCGGCCAGCGTTCCGATCAGCAAAGCCAGGACGAATGGGATAGACTTGCGCAATACGCGTCGTACCGTTTGTTCTCGGCGCGGCGAGTCATGCAGAATAGTCATTTTGAGGAAAGCCCCGATTTTTGGGATCTCGCTGGATGATTCGGCACCATACCGATTTCCTTGTGGAAAAGAAGAGCAATAAAGAGTCGCGGTCATCGCGGCAGGCCGGCGGACCCGGTTCCGCCCATCCCGGTTTCGCCCACGTCGAGACTTGGATTTTCGATCTCGACAACACGCTCTACCCGCATCATCTCAATCTGTGGCAGCAGGTGGATGTGCGCATCCGCGACTTCATCGTCGATTTCCTCAAAATCACGCAGGAAGAAGCGTTTCGGTTACAGAAGGACTATTACCGCCGCTACGGCACGACGATGCGCGGCTTGATGGAAGAGCACGGCCTTGAACCGGATCAATTCCTTGAAATCGTACATCAGATCGATCATTCGCCCTTGACGCCCAATCCCGCGCTCAGCGCCGCCATTGCGACGCTGCCCGGGCGTAAATTCATTCTCACCAACGGCACGCGCCATCACGCCGACGCGGTGATGCGTCGCCTCGGCATCGAGAAACACTTCGACGACGTCTTTGATATCAGGGCGGCCGAGCTCGAGCCCAAACCGCGCCGCATCGTTTACGAACGCTTTCTCGCCCACCACCGGGTGGATTCGACTCGTGCGGCCATTTTCGAAGATCTCGCGCGTAATCTTGAAGTGCCGCATGCACTCGGCATGATCACAGTGCTTGTCGTCCCGGAAAGCACGCACACGGTGCTGCGCGAGGAATGGGAGCTCGCCGGCCGCGAGTCGCCGCACGTCGACCACGTCACCGACAATCTCACGGAGTTTTTGCGCAGGATTACCGCGGCGTGAATTCAGAGATAACCGGCCAACGCGCCGATATGCCAAGTGACGGGAATAAGAACCGCTATGGTGAGCGCGGAATCGCCGCGATAAATCGACCGGACTTGGTTGTCGCCCCGCAAGATGCCCAAGCCGCCGTAAACGATCGTATAAATCAGAATCCAAAACGCCAGCTTGTAGCAGCCCAGCCAGTAGAAGACGCCGGCAACAAGGGCTATTCCTGTCGTAAGCATCGAAGTCCTTCCCTTGCAATATCAAACATCGATTATGCAAGAAAGGTTCCAACTTTGACGTTAACGTCGAACGTGCTTTTGAGGCTAACCGCCGTTAGCGGCGCTTGACATCGGCCAAGAGCGCCCCGACAAACCGCCAACAGAGATCGTCTCCATGTCCACGACTTCCACCTCTTCCAGCTCCACGTCTTCGACCTCGACAGCCACAACGACTGCGGCCGAGCTTGCCCGCACCATCGATGCCGCTTTCGAGCGGCGCAACGAATTGGGCCCGACCACCAAAGGTGCCGTGCGCGAAGCGGTCGAGCAGGCGCTCGACCTTTTGGATGGCGGCATCGTCCGCGTCGCCGAACGGGGAGGCGACGGTTCCTGGCGCGTCAACCAATGGCTCAAGAAAGCGGTGTTGCTGTCGTTTCGTCTCAACGAAATGAGCGTCATCCCCGGTGGACCGGGCCAAGCGGTGTGGTGGGACAAAGTGCCGTCGAAACTCGATCGCTGGAACGACGCTCAATTCCGCGCCGCGGGGTTTCGCGCCGTGCCCGGCTGCGTGGTGCGCCGCTCCGCCTATATCGCACCGGGAGTGGTGCTCATGCCGTCCTTCGTCAATCTCGGCGCCCATATCGATCAAGGCACGATGATCGACACCTGGGCGACGGTCGGCTCCTGCGCGCAGATCGGCAAGAATTGTCATATCTCCGGCGGCGCCGGCATCGGCGGCGTGCTCGAACCGCTGCAGGCGGGGCCGGTCATCATCGAGGACAATTGCTTTGTCGGCGCGCGCTCCGAAGTCGCTGAGGGCGTGATCGTGCGGGAAGGCTCGGTGCTGTCGATGGGCGTCTTCATCGGCGCTTCCACCAAGATCATCGATCGCGAAACCGGCGAGACAATGCAAGGCGAGGTGCCGCCCTATTCGGTCGTCGTGCCGGGCACGATCGCCGGCAAGCCGGGCAAGCGCGTGGAGCCAGCGCCTAGCCTTTATTGCGCCGTCATCGTCAAGCGGGTGGATGAGAAGACGCGCGCCAAGACCAGCATCAATGAATTGCTTCGCGATTAGGGCACGATCCTGAAAAGTGGAAACCGGTTCTCCAAAAAGATCATGCCCGTCAAAACCTAGAACAGCAATCGATTCGGCTTAAAGCGATTGAGCTCTAGACTGCGCTTGGCCGAAGATCGAAGTCACGGCGTCCCCGATGGATTGGGCCTACCTCTTCAATAGTTTTGACGGCCGGATCAGCCGCCAGACGTTTTGGACGGCGATGGTCGCGCTCCTCATCGCTGAAATATTCGCCCATATGATCGCCGAAGCGATCCAAGGCGATCGGCTGAGCGCCATCGTCGATCTTGCTTTCACCTATCCGGAATTCGCCATCGCCGCGAAACGCGGTCACGACCGCAACATGCGGCTGTGGCTCCTGATTATTTTCTTCGGCGCGGGCGCGGTGCTCGACTTGCTGACGGTGCTTGAATTAAGCGGCACCGACGAAGAGCCGAGCATGCTGTCGATTTTCATCGCGGTGCCGTTTACCGTGCTGGGCTTGGCCCTGTTGATCGAGCTCGGTTTCCGCCGTGGCACCGTGGGGCCGAACCAATACGGTCCCGACCCACTCGCCAATAGTTGATCACAATGTCCGCCGATCCCGTCACCATCGCTCGCGAGCTCATCCGCTGCCGCTCGGTCACGCCGGAGGAAGGCGGTGCGCTCACCTATCTCCAGGCCCTGTTGGCGCAAGCGGGCTTTGCGGTACACCGGGCAGTCTTTGCCGAACCCGGCACGGCGGCGGTCGACAACCTTTATGCGCGCGCCGGCAAGGCAAAACCGAATCTCTTGTTCGCCGGCCACACCGATGTCGTGCCGGCGGGGAACGAAGCCTCGTGGTCGCATCCGCCGTTTGCCGGCGAGCTTGCCGGCGGCAGGCTCTACGGCCGCGGCGCCGTCGACATGAAAGGCGGCATCGCCTGTTTCGTGGCGGCGGCGCTCGACTATCTCGGCGCGACGGGCGGCACGCCGAAGGGCTCGATCTCGCTCCTTATCACCGGCGACGAAGAGAGCATTGCGGTCAACGGTACCGTCAAGCTTCTCAAATGGGCGGCCGAGCGCGGCGAGAGCTTCGATCATTGCGTTCTTGGCGAGCCGAGCAATGTCGAAATCCTCGGCGACACGATCAAAGCCGGGCGGCGCGGTTCGCTTAACGGCACGCTGGTCGTGACCGGCCGGCAAGGCCATGTCGCCTATCCCGAGCGCGCCGAGAATCCGATCCGCGGGCTGACGACCTTGATGGCCGCCCTGCAGGCGCCGCTCGATGAAGGCAGCGAGCACTTCGCGCCGTCGAATCTCGAATTCACTTCCGTCGACGTCGGCAACGCAACGGTCAATCTCATTCCGGGCGAAGCGCGCGCGCGCTTTAACATCCGTTTCAACGACCGCCACAGTCAGGCGGCGCTCAAAGCATTGATCGAACGCCGCGCCGCGGCGGCGGCTGCCGGGCGCATTCGTTTCGCATTCGAATGGCAGCCGTCCAACGCGGACGTGTTTGTCACCAAGCCCAGCCCGTTCACCGAACTCGCGATTGCGGCCATTGCCGATGTCACCGGTCGCAAGCCGCGGCTGTCGACGACCGGCGGCACTTCCGATGCGCGGTTCATCAAGGATTATTGCCCGGTACTGGAATTCGGTCTCGTCGGGCAAACCATGCATCAAGTCGATGAATGCACACCCTTGAACGACCTTTTGACGCTGACAGCGATCTACCGTCGCATCATCGAAAGATATTTCGCGTAAGCGCTCACCTGCTGCGCGCGGCGATCACCTGCTCGGCGGCCGTAAACCCGGTCTGCCATGCGCCGTGCGCAGTCGAGAAATCATGCCTTGAACATGCTTCGCCGGCGAAAAACACCCGATCCTCGACCGGTTCGGCGAGCGTCTGCCGGCAATCCGCGAATCCGGGCGAAGCGTAGGAGTAGGACCCGAGTGAAAACGGATCGCGTCCCCACTGATGATCGCCGATCGGTTTGATGCGCCGCGCGAAATTGCTGCCCAAATGATTCACTAGCTCGGCGGTGGCGAAGTCGAAGAAGGCATTTGTGCCGCCCTTTTCTAGATCGGTCGCCAATGTGCCGCCGAAATAGGCTTCGATCATCGGCCTGCCGAACGGCCTGAAATGGTAACCCGCCGTAGCAGCGCTGTCCGTCCTGCCGAACATGCGCGAATCTTTGTCGAACTCTTCGGAGTCGTCGAGCGAGAGGAACAATTTGTCGTCGAGTCCGAGCGGCAAAGCATGCGCTGCGGCAATTTTTGCCGGTAGCGACGGCGTGAACGCAATCCGCTCCGACGCCAGCACCGCGCTCGGCACCGTGACGATCACCTGGTCGGCCGCGATCGCTCCTTGCGGCGTATCGACAAGGAGACGCTTGCCGCTCCAGTCGAGGCCGCGCACCGGGCAGTCGAGCTTGACCGCGAGGTCCGCCCCATAGGCACTCACCACGAAACCATAGCCCTCGAAGATGCGCCAATTGACGCCGCTGTCGTCGTAGCGATCGAGGTCCTTCACCGAAACGCGGTCCAATTCCGCGCCGCTAACATAGGTGCTCACCGCGTTGAGGAGACCGTTCCAGCGCGAGCCCGCCTCGAGCAGAGTCGAGGCGGCGACGTCGGGGTCGTGTTGCGCCGCTTCGTGCAGGCGCGCGTAATATCGGTTCAGCGCCTCGCGATAGGCGGCGTGATCCACGCGCGGGAAGCCATTGGTAAGTGGCGGACGCATCCATGGCGGCGGGGTTTTATCGATCGTGGCCCCCAGGTCGAGCGCGATGCGCGCCCAGGGATTGCGATCCGCCGAATGCAGCCAGCCGCAGCCGACATCGAGCGGGAAGCCCGAAGCGTCGGTGATCGTCCAGGCCCGACCGCCGAGCCGCCCACGAGCCTCCAGGATCAGGCAACGAATCGAGGCGTCGTGGAGCCGTCGGGCGGCCGCAACACCGGCTGCGCCGCCGCCGACGACAACCACCTCGACATCGCTATGCACCATTATTTAGTTCCATCATTCAAATTTCATCGGCGCGCCCGTTTGCGCGGCCCCATCGCGCTCATAATCCACTGCCACCAAATATAATCCCTGCGGCGGCGCGACCTGCCCGCAGGCAGTGCGATCGCGCGCGGCAAGCGCCGCAGCAACGTCGTCGGCGGTCCACTTGCCCTCGCCGACATGCACCAGCGAGCCGACCATGGAGCGCACCTGGTGCTGGAGGAACGAGCGCGCCGAGGCGGTGATGCGGATCTCTTCACCGGCGCGCACGACATCGAGGCGATCGAGCGTCTTGACCGGCGACTTGGCCTGGCACTCGGCGGCGCGGAAGGTGGTGAAGTCGTGCCGCCCGATCAGCCGTTGTGCGGCCGAGTGCATCGCTTCGGCGTCGAGCGGGCGCGGCACCCGCCACGCGCGATTTTGCTCCAGCGTCAGATCGGCGCGCCGATTGGCGATGCGGTAAAGATAGTGCCGTTTGACCGCCGAGAACCGCGCATCGAAATCCGGCGCGACGGCCACGGCGCGCAGCACCGCCACAAGCTGCGGCCGCAAATGGAAATTGATCGCGTCGCGAACGGTTTCGTTATCCCACGCCTTACTAAGATCGATATGCGCGACCTGACCGAGCGCATGCACGCCGGCGTCGGTGCGCCCGGCGCCATTGACGGTGATGCGCTCGCCGGCAAATGCGGCGATGGCATCGGTCAGAACCGCCTGCACCGAAACTCCATTATCTTGGCTCTGCCAGCCGACGAACGGCGTGCCGTCATATTCGATGGTGAGCTTATAGCGGGGCATCGCCGCGTCTCATTTCGCCGTCAGCGCAAGATGCTTGCGCGCGGGATTGGCGTACCGCGCAGGAATTCGCCGGCGGGCATCGGTTGTCGACCCGCGCGCTGCAATTGCAGAAGCCGCACGGCGCCTTGCCCGCACGCGACGGTCAGGTCGTCATCGAGCACGCGTCCGGGTTCACCGACGCCGTTGCCTTTCGTCGTGCGCAGAACCTTGACGCGATCCTTGATGTTGTTGGCGCCGGAAAGCTCGAACCAGGCGCCGGGAAAGGGCGACAGTCCCCGGCAATGGTCATGCACCTCGTTCCACGGCTGGGTCCAATCGATACGCGTTTCGGCCTTGTTGATCTTGTTGGCATAAGTCGCGCCTGCCTCGGGTTGTGGCGTCAGCGGCAATTTGCCGGTTTCGAGCTCGGCAAGCGCGCGCAGCATCAGGCCGGCGCCGAGGCCCGCGAGTTCGTCATGCAGATCGCCGGCCGTCGTATCGGGACCGATTACGACATGTTCGGCCATGGCGATGGGGCCGGTGTCGAGGCCCTCGTCCATCTTCATCACCATCACCCCTGTCTCGCGATCGCCGGCCATGATCGCCCGGTTGATCGGCGCGGCGCCGCGCCAGCGCGGCAACAGCGAAGCATGAAGATTGAAACAGCCGCGCGCGAAACTCTCGAGGATCGCCCCCGGCAGGATCATGCCATAGGCGACCACCACGCCGGCGTCGGCGCGATGCGCGCGCATGGCGGCAACGGCGGCCTCATCGCGAAGTGTCCTCGGCGTGCAAACCGTCAGGCCGAGCTGCTGGGCTTCACGCGCGACCGTCGAGGGTCTCGGCGCCATGCCGCGCCCAGCCGGCTGCGGCGGGCGGGTATAGACCGCGACCACCTCGTGCCCGCCGCCGGCAATCGCCGCGAGCGTGGGCACAGCGAAGTCCGGCGTGCCCATGAACACGAGGCGAAGCGCCAATCACGCCTCCACCTTCTTCGTTGCGGCGTTTTTGGCGGCCTTGGCGAATTTCTTGATGACGCGGTCGCGCTTGAGCTTGGAGAGATGATCGATAAAGAGCACGCCGTTGATGTGGTCGATCTCGTGCTGCAGGCAAGTCGCCAAAAGACCTTTAGCTTCAATTTCCTGCTTTTTGCCGGCAAGATCGAGATATTTGACCTTTACCTCATCGGGCCGCTCGACCTCCTCGTAATAGTCTGGGATCGACAAGCAACCTTCCTCGTATTTCGCCAATCTTTCCGATTGCCAGGTAATTTCCGGATTGATGAAGACCTGCGGCCGGTGGCTGTCGTCCTTTTTCGACAGATCCATCGTGATCACGCGCTTGGCAACGCCGACCTGGATCGCGGCAAGCCCGATGCCGGGCGCCTTGTACATCGTCTCGAACATGTCATCGACAAGCTTGCGGATGCCGGCGTCGATCTGTTTGACCGGCTCGGATACAAGGCGCAGGCGCTTATCGGGAAGGGTGATGATTTCGCGCAAAGCCATGGCGGGCGATGTAAGGGGTGAGTAAAGCGGGGTCAATGCGCCCATTCTAATTGCGCATTTGGCGGCAAGGGTCTATGACCGTTCGCTCTTCGTTCCGCACCGCGATTCGCCGCCCGAACCGCCGAGCGCACCCTGATGACCGGCACCCTGACCGCCAATTTGACCGACAGCTTCCCGATTCTTGCGGTTGTGGCGATCGCCAGCGCCGCATTGACCGCCCTGGCCGCGCTCGGCATTACGCTGTGGCGGTCGCGCAATCTCGCTAGCGCCACGACGGCGCCGCTCGCGGAATTGGAGCAGGCCCAGCGCGAGGCGGCCGCGCGCCTCGAGGCGATGATCAAGATGCTGGCCGACCGCCAATCGCAGGTTCAGCACGCGGTCAACGAGCGGCTGGATTCGGTATCGCATCGGCTCGGCGATTCACTGCAGAAGACAACCCAGCACACGGCGGACAATTTGCAGAAGCTGCATGAGCGGCTTGCCGTCATCGACAACGCGCAAAAGAACATCACCGCGCTCGCCAGCGAGGTGACCTCGCTGCAGGGCGTTCTGGCCAACAAGCAGTCCCGCGGCGCCTTCGGCCAATTGCGCATGGAAGCGATCATCCAGGACAACCTGCCGAAGGGCGCCTACCAGTTTCAGCACACGCTTTCGAACCGCACGCGGCCCGACTGCTGCGTGTTCCTTCCGGACAAGCGTCCGATGGCGATCGACGCCAAGTTTCCGCTTGAAGCCGTGACCGCCTACCGCGAAGCCAAATCCGACGAAGAGCGCAAGGCCGCGGCCCAGCGGCTGCGCACCGACGTCGGTCGTCATGTTGCCGATATCGCGGACAAATATTTGATCCCAGGCGAAACCTACGAAATCGCTTTGATGTTCGTTCCCTCAGAATCGCTTTATGCCGAGCTTTACGACGGCTTCGACGACCTGTTCCAACGCGCTTACCGCGCGCGGGTCGTCATCGTGTCGCCTTCGCTGCTGACATTGGCGATCCAGATGGTGCAGCAGATCCAGAAGGACGCACGCATGCGCGAGGCGGCCGATCAGATCCGCGACGAAGTCGCGCGGCTGGTGAGGGACGTTGGCCTCTTGCGCGAACGCATTCACAAATTGCAGAACCATTTCAATCAGGCGAGCGAAGATATCAGGCTCGCGGTCGTTTCGATCGGAAAGATCGAGAGTCATGGCGAACGCATCCAACAGGTCGAATTGCAAGCCGAGGCGGGGCACACGACGTCCGCTCCTTCCGCTCCGACATTTAAATTGCAGGCGGGTGAGTAGCCGCGGATGGCCGTGCCGCCCGACGCGACCGGCAGCGTTGCGACCAAGCGTCCGTCTTTTTCGGAAACGGTTGCCGTCTATCTCAAACCGCGCGTCCTCGTGATCATGTTCCTCGGCTTTTCGTCGGGGCTGCCGCTCGCGCTATCCGGCTCGACGCTGCTGGTCTGGATGACCGAAGCAGGCGTCAATCTCGGCACGATCGGCCTGTTCGCGCTGGTCGGCACGCCCTACACGATCAAATTTCTCTGGGCGCCCGTGATCGATGCGCTCGACGTGCCGGTGCTGGCACGCCGGTTGGGGCGGCGGCGGAGCTGGTTGCTGCTGTCGCAATTTTTGCTGATCGCAGCGATCGTCTTTCTCGGCTTGTGCGATCCGTCGGTGTCGCCTTTGGTCGTCGCCATCGGGGCGTTCCTGGTCGCCACCGCCTCGGCGACACAGGACATCGTCGTCGACGCGTTCCGCGTCGAAAGCCTCGACGAAAGCGAACAAGCCGCCGGCATGGCGTCCTATGTCGCCGCCTACCGCATCGGCATGCTGGTCTCGACCGCCGGCGCGCTGTTCCTGGTCAGCGGCTTTGAAACTTTCGGGCTTAATCACAGCGCCGCCTGGAGCGCCGGCTATGCGGTGATGGCCGCGTTCGTTCTCATCGGCGTCGGCACGACGCTTCTCGCCAAGGAGCCGGCGAAATCGGCCGGCGCCAATACCGTTCACGCGCGGGAAAGCACGCTGCAACGGCTCATCGAAGCGGCGACCGGCGCATTTTCCGAATTTCTGACGCGCGACATGGCCTTGGTCGCGCTGGCCTTTGTCGTGCTTTTCAAGTTCACCGACGCGCTGTCGGGGGCGATGACCGCGCCATTTGTGATCGATCTCGGCTTTTCGCGCAACGAATACGCAGCGATCATCAAAGGGGTGGGGCTTGCGGCGACGCTGATCGGCGGCTTTGCCGGCGGTTTTCTGGCGCGCGCCTTTTCATTGCCGTTAAGCTTATGGACCGGCGCCATCCTGCAAGGCGTCGCCAATCTCGCTTTTTCCTGGCAGGCCGTGCTGGGTCACAACGCCGTATGGCTCACCTTCGCCATCGTTGCCGAAAACTTCACCAGCGCCATCGGCACGGTCATCTTCGTAGCCTATTTATCCGCGCTATGCCGCAACCCGTTGCACACCGCGACCCAATACGCGTTGCTCACCGCGCTTGCCGCGTTCGGGAGGACTTATCTTTCATCCAGCGCCGGCTTCATTGCCGCGGCGACCGGATGGGCGTGGTTTTTCGTGATATGCGCCGTGGCCGGCGCGCCGGCGCTCGTCCTGTTGGCCTGGCTGCAGCGCCGCGGTCATTTCGATAGCCTGGCGCCCGCCGCGAATTGACACCGCGATCGCCCCGGCGACGGCGACCATCACGTCACTGTCACGCTTTTGTACCGGCTCCGCCGTACCCGCAAAAAAGTCTTTTTGTAAGGATCAGATCGTTATAATCGCCGTTGTTCCAGTGCGTTCCTCGAACCCCGGCCAGCCTGCCGCAGCTGCATGGACACCATCCTCGTTAAGATCTTTGCGACGGCGCTCGCCTTGAGCCAGGTCACGACGCAACCCCAGGCCGTCAAGACGCATTTCGATCCGCTCAAGGATCAAGACGAGGTCGTGCAGATTCTGCGCAACGGCTGCGCCCATATGAAGCAGGCGTTCGACATCGAATCGATCAATCTCGACGATCTGATCGCGACCGCGCTCGATGATCCCAAGGCCGTCGGCGCCGACATCAAGGCCTTTCACGGGCTCAATTTCAACGACCTGAATACCGCCTATCATCAATTCTGCAAGGACGAGCCGATCACCAATCCGGTCGTCGACATGCAACAGGTCATCGACTTCTTCAACGGCGCGGCAACGGACCTTCCGGATCAAAATGTGCTCAAGGGCAAGAAACTGCCGAGCATGAGCACCGTACTCGACGGCGGCGGTCAAGAATTTGCCGACGTGTTCGAGGCCGGCAATCGCCGGATCTGGGTGCCGCTCGGCTCCGTTCCCGATTTCGTGCAAAAGGCGTTCGTCGCCGCCGAGGATCGGCGGTTCTTTGCGCATCACGGCGTCGATGAGCGGGGTATCATTCGCGCCTTCATCGGCAATCTCGCCGATCCGGGACGGCCGCAAGGCGGGTCCACGATCACCCAGCAGGTCGTAAAGAATCTGTTGGTCGGCGAGGACGTCACCTACGAGCGCAAGATCCGCGAGATGATCGTGGCGTCGCGATTGGAAAACACGCTGAACAAGAACGATATCCTCGAGCTTTATCTCAATTCCGCCTATCTCGGGCGCGGTTCGTGGGGCATCGAAATGGCCTCGCGCAGCTATTTCGGCAAATCGGCCAAGGACCTCACGCTCGCCGAGGGCGCAATGCTGGCGGGCCTCTTGAAGGGGCCGAACTATTACAATCCCGATCGCCATCCGGATCGGGTCAAAGGGCGCATCGGTTATGTGCTCGACCGGATGCAGGAAGACGGCGTGATCACGAGCGCGCAAAAAGATGAAGCGCTGGCCGCCCCGCCGAAGCTTGTCGCCTTTGCGCATCCGCGGCGGAATGCCGGCTTTCATTTCGTCGATTTTGTCGATCGCGAAGCGAAAACCGATGGCGTTTCGAGCCTGACGGCGGACTCCTATACGGTCCATTCCACCATCAACGCGCAGTTGCAGCGCGATACCGAGGCGGCGTTGCAAGAAGGCTTGGCGCATTACGAGCTATCGATGGGGCGAATGCAGTTTCGCGGTCCCGAAGCGAATATTGCCGACGCCGTGCGGAAGCTCGAAGTGGACAATCATGCCGGCACGCCGGCCTGGCAGCAGGCGCTGCTAGCTTTGCGCCTGCCGCTCTATGACGTGCACTGGACACCGGCGGTCGTGGTGCTCAAAGGCAACGGCAAAAAAGGCGACGATTCGATCCGCGTCGGCTTGCCCGACGGCCGCATCGTGCCGCTGACGGCCTGGACCAACGCGATTCGGCGCGGCCTCAATCTCTACGACGTCGTCTATGTCCAGGTCGTGGAGGGCAGAGCCGCCGCCAAGCCCAAATCCGGCCCTGGCGGCAGGCAGCAAACCGGCGCCGCCCCGCAGAGCAGTGCCCAAGCGCAGCTGCGTGTGCGGCCGACGGTGCAAGGGGCTGCTTTGGTGCTCGAAAACAAGACCGGCCGCATCCTGGCCATGGCGGGCAGCTTTTCCTACCCGTTGAGCCAGCTCAATCGCACGGCGCAGACGCAACGTCAGCCGGGTTCAGCGATGAAGCCGTTGACCTACCTGACGGCACTGCGGCGCGGCCTGCAGCCGAACACGCTCGTCCTCAACGAGCCGATCACGCTGCCGCCGATCGGCAGCGGCGTCGATGGCCGCGATGTCATCAGCCGCGACTACGGCGGCTATGCGCGGCCGGAGGATTTCTGGTCGCCGCGCAACGCCGACTACAACGAGGGCGGCGTTTACACGATGCGGCGCGGGCTTGAGCATTCGGTCAACGTCGTCACCGCCCATCTGCTCGATGGCGGCATCAGTGAAAGCCCGGAAAAGAGCCTCGATGAGGTTTGCGCGACCGCGGTCGCCGCGAAGATCTATTCGCAATGCGTGCGTTACTATCCGTTCGTGCTGGGCGCGCAGCCGGTGCGGATGATCGATCTCGCCGCCTTCTATGCGGCCGTCGCCGATGAGGGCGCGCTGCCGCAACCGCACGGGATCGATTCCATCGAGGAAAACGGCCACACCATCTACCAGTATCCGGACACGTCGTTGCCGCGCATCGATGCGGCCGACCGCGCGTCGTTTTATCAGCTCAAGACCATGCTTCAGGGTGTTGTCGCCCGCGGCACCGCGCGCAGCATCGCGGCTCTCTCTCCCTACGTCGCCGGCAAAACCGGAACGACCGAGAACGCCGTGGACGGCTGGTTCATCGGCTTCACCAATGACGTGACCATCGCGGTCTGGGTCGGCTACGACAACGGCGACGGCAAACGCCGCTCGCTCGGCTCCAACGAGACCGGCGCGCGCGTGGCGTTGCCGATTTTCCAGCCGATCGTCGAAGCGATTTGGGCTGAGCACATCGCGCCCAAGGCGCCCTTAAGCGGCCCGTCGCCGGAGGCAAGGCGGCTGATCGCTGACATTCCGATCGATTACATGAGCGGGGATCGCGTCAACGGCGGCAATTTTATCGAGCATTTCCGGCGCGCCGCCGACGGCCAGATCGACGATACGCAATACCAATTGGTTTCGCGCGAAGACGCCTACTCTCAGAGCCAGTATTATCAGGACCAGCAATCGGGTTACAATAATCAAGGTTTCTTTGGTCAATGGTTCAGCGGCCGCTCCTACTATCCGAACCAGAACTGGTCGAGCCAAAACTATCGACAGCCGCCGCCGCAACAGCCGCAGCAGCCGCAACCGGCCCCGCCGCGCGGTCTATTTTGGGGCGATAATCCCCCCGCACGGAGCGACAATCCTCCCCAGCGCGATTTCTTCTGGGGCAGAGGTGTGAATTAACGGCTTATCCCTTGAAAGCAATTTCCTTCCCTCGGTTGGCGGCCCTCTTCGTCGCCTTGTTTGCCGGCATGGCGATGGCCGCACAGTGCGTTGCGCCCGCCGCAAATGCCCAGGACCAAGCCCAAGATCATGCGCAAGACCATGCGCAAGATCACGCACAAGGCTTCCGCATCGACGACGTGAGCGCCGTGCGCAAGACCGACGTGACACGGCTCGCCCCGAAAACAATCGAGTTTAGCGACCACACCAGTGCTGGTGGCATCGATAGCGAGACCGCGCTAATGCCTTTCGATGCATGGGTCAGCGTTCATCCTGCCGAGAAGAAGTTTCTTGCGCTGTTCCCGAGCTATGTTGAGCCGGTGGTCAACGACGACGCCGATAGCGGCGACAAGACCGCGGAGAAGCCGTACACCGACAAGCTTTACATGTACGTGGCGCAGGCGCGTTTCATATTGGCCAAAGCGCCGGCCGCAATCGATTTATCGCATTACGTGACTTTGCCGTTCCTGGAAAAGATCGATCCCGCGATCAAGCACAAGCTGATTACGCCGGCCGATGTCACGAATTTCAAGGACAAGGCCGGCACCGGCAACGACAATCCGGACCGCAAATGGTGCACCGGCCTTGCCACATCGATCTGTATCCAGTCCATCTACAAGCTCGAAGGCAAAATCCCGATGGGGATCTTGCTGGTCAATAAATTGCGCGACAGCAGGAAAGTCGCCGATCACATCGACTTCCAGAGCGAGTTGGCTGCGCTGGCGCCGCCCGATCTCGATCAGGCGGGCCTGCAGGAATTGACCGGACTTTCGACGCCGGTTGCCGGCGTGCTTGAGCAGAATATTTTCTACGCCAATCAGATCATGAAATTCGGCAAGTTTTTCGCGGTGCTCCAGGCGCATCCAAGCGACGCCGGCAAAACCGTGGTCACGGCGTTCATGGCGCTGGCGATCAAGGCAAGCGTGCTCGATGAAAAGCGCAATTTCGAAAAGGTGCCGGTGTTGCGCAACCTCGTGCCCGCGCAGGTCCTCATGGGCCAGTCGTCGTTTAATTCCGGCGATTCGATCAGCGCGGGCTTACCGAAATACGCCCGCAACGAGATCAAGACTGTCGCCACCTTGCTGGAAACGCAGTAGTTTTCATTTCTGAAGGCGGGAACGAATAGATCCGCGCCAAGTTTTCCTCTGCTTCCATCCGGTTATGCACGAGACCGACTTCTCGCACGAACATATCGAGACGGCCGCCGAGCGCGCTGCCGTCGCGCGAGCGATTTGGGATCAGGATAATGTCGCATTCACGACGGTCGGCATCGATATCGGCAGCTCGACCTCGCATCTTTTGTTCGCGAAAGTCCTGTTGCAAAGACAATCGCAAGGCCTATCCAGCCGGTTTGTCGTCGCCGCCCGCGAGATCGTGTGGCGTTCGCCGATTTTGCTAACTCCGTTCCTGCCGGACGGCACGATCGATGCCGCGGAACTGGACGAGTTTATTCGCACCTGCTATCGCGCCGCCGGGTTTACGCAGAGCGATATCGGCGGCGGCGCCGTCATCCTGACCGGCGAGGCGATCAAACGCAAAAATGCCCGCGCCATCGACGAGTTGTTCGCCGCGGAGGCGGGAAAGTTCGTCTGCGCTGCAGCCGGCCACCGGCTTGAATCCCGCCTAGCCGCGCACGGATCGGGCGCGGTGGCGCTCTCGAAGGCGCGCGGCATTTGCTTGCTGCATGTCGATATCGGCGGCGGCACGACCAAGCTTGCGCTCATCGACCGCGGCGCCATCGTTGGAGTGTCGGCCTTTGCCATCGGCGGCCGCCTGATTGCGGCGGACAAAAGCGGCGCTTGGACACGCGTCGATCACTCCGCGCGTCTCGTCGCCGATGACACGAACATCAAATTATCGCCGGAGACGCTCGCCGATGAATCGGTTCGCCGCGGAATCGTGCAGCGGCTCGCCGGGCTAGCGGCGGACATTATCCTCGACACACCCCTTGATCGGCTCGGGCGCGCACTCCTTCTCACCGAACCGCTGCCGCGCACCGCCGTCCCGGCGGCGCTGACATTCTCGGGCGGCGTTGCCGAATATATGTTCGGCCACGAGGGCGCCGATTTCGGCGATATCGCCAGGCCGCTCGCCAACGAACTGGCGCGCGCGTTGAGCCACGGGACTGGGCTGCCGCTGATCGATCCCGGCCAGCGCATCCGCGCGACCGTGATCGGCGCCTCGCAGTTCACGGTGCAGGTCAGCGGCAAAACCATTTACCTGCCGGATCCCTATGTTCTCCCGGTGCGCAATGTACCCGTGGTGCGCATTGCGCTTGGCTCGGACGGCGATATCGACCGGGATCGCATCGCGGCGGTGGTGCGCAATGGCGTGGAGGACATCGATTTCGATAACGTCCCTGGCGCGGCTATCGCCTTCGCTTGGGCCGGCGATCCCGAACATTCGCGCCTCACCGCAGCGGCGGACGGCGTCGTGAGTGCGCTGCAGCCGTTGCAGGATCAAATCAAGCTCCTGATCGTCGCGATCGACGGCGATGTCGGCAAAACATTCGGCCGGCTTCTTCATCGCGAACGCAATTGGCCGGGCAAGATCGTCTCCATCGACGGAGTCGAATTGCAGGACTTGGACTATATCGATATCGGCGAACTGATCGCGCCGCCCGGTATCGTGCCCGTGGTTATCAAGTCGCTGTTGTTCGCTTAAATTCAAGCGCGCGCCCGGCGATGGGCGATGACAAGGCGCGCCGAACCGTTATGATTGTCGCGACGCCGGAGACAAAGTCGATGAATGTCCGCGAGACGCTTAAAGCCAAGCCGCGCTATGGCATCGATCCCTATTTGGATTGGTTGTCCGGCGAAGGCATTCCGGTCACCGAGGACTATGGCGTCGATCTGTTCGGCGTCGAGACCGCGCCTTGGCCGCGTTATGGCGTCAACGGGGCGGCGGTTCATCTGAAGGGACGCGGCGATTTCGCTAATATGTTTCTGTTCGAGATCGCTCCGGGAAAATCCACCGCGCCGCAGCGGCACCTCTACGAAGAAGTGATCTATGTGCTCGAGGGCCATGGCTCGACGCAGCTCGAAATGCCGGACGGCAGCCGCCGCAGTTTCGAGTGGGGCGCGAAAAGCCTGTTTGCCATTCCGCTTAATGCCAAGCATCGCCACTTCAACGGCAGCGGCGCCGAGCGCGCGCTCCTGGTCAGCACCACGAACCTGCCGATGCTGATGAACGTCTTTCATAACGAAGCATTCGTGTTCGGCAGCGATTTCGATTTCAACGACCGCGCGGGGAAATCCGAATACTTCGCCGGCGACGGCGACCTCATCACGGTGCGGCCCGGCAATCACATGTGGGAAACGAATTTCGTGCCTGACCTGATCGGCATCGAACTCAAAAGCTGGGGCGATCGCGGCGCTGGCGGCACCAATATCATGTTCGTCTTGGCCGACGGGACCATGCACGCGCATATCTCGGAAATGCCGGTCGGCACCTACAAAAAGGCGCATCGGCACGGGCCGAGCTTTCACGTCCTGTGCGTGATGGGGCAGGGCTTCTCCTTGCTCTGGTACGAGCACGAGAAGGATTTCCAGCGCATCGACTGGAAGCACGGCATGGTCCTGGTGCCGGCCGACCGGCAATTTCATCAGCACTTCAACACCGGGCCGCAGCCGGCGCGTTATCTCGCCACCGCCGTCGGCGGCTTGCGCTATCCGACTACGCAGGCGCAGCGCGTGTCGCTCCTCGGTGCGAGTGAAGGCGATACGCCGGCGGTGTCGAAAAGCGTCAAGGAAGGCGGCGATCAGATCGAATACCGGGATCAGGATCCGCGCATCCACCGCATCTGGCTGGAGGACATGCGCAAGAACGGCGCGCCGCCCAGGATGGAGAAATTCATCCCGACGCCTGCGGAAATGAAGCCGCTGGTATAGTCCTAGGGTTGCGTCGGGAGTTACGCCGCCGCGCGCGCCTTGTCGCCGCGCTCCAGCGCTTGCAGCGCCTCGTCGGTGGTCTGCACGTCGCCGAATTGCCCGTAGAACGCCGAGAGCGTCGCATTGTGCTCTTCGTCGGTGTGGGTGGCGAGCGCGTCGGAAACCATGATCACCTTGAAATTGAGCATCATGGCGTCGCGCGCGGAGCTTTCGCAGCAAACGTTCGTCGCGGTGCCCGCGATCAGGAGCGTGTCGATGCCGCGGTCGCGCAGATAGGTCTCGACAGTGGAAGAGCCTTGAATGAAGGCGCTGTAGCGGGTCTTGGTCAGCTGCGCATCTTCGGGCTTGATGTCGTTGAGATGCCAATAGGCGTAGCCGTCGCCGTCGATATCCATCGCCGCGTAACGTCGCTCCTTGCGGTCCGGCGTCATCAAACATTCGTGGAAGGTCGACCAGCTCTCCCGCGTGTCCCTCGTGCCGTTGCGAACCCACACGACATGGCCGCCACGCCGGCGCAGGCCCGCGGCCAGGCGGTTGATGTTCGGCACGGTATCCCGCGCCAGTGAAATTTCGCCGAGAGCGCCCGGCTTGACGAAATAATTCTGCATGTCGATCACGAGCAGGGCGGCCTTGCGCGGCGCGATCGTGTCGAAGGGATGCAGTTTGCCCATGCGCTCCGTCATGCGCTCGAGTGCGGCGGGGGAGATCGCGATCTTGTGCATCGGTGCGTCCTCACGTATGGTCAAAACTCACAAAGGCGTTGGGGCAAAGCCGTCAATCGCAACGGCCACCCTTTTTCCGAACAGATCAGGGTGTCAAGGGCGCCTTCGGCGCCGCGCAGCGGCTTTGCCCTTGACACCCTGATCTGCTCGGAAGCGACAGTAGTCGTCGCGATGGGCGATGCGAAGCGATCATCATGGTTGCGAGTCTGGACCCTGGTCGTCTTGTCGATCGTCTCGTTCATCGTCTAGGCCCAATGTGCCACAAAATTGCGGCTTGATCGAGCACGGGCTACGAACTTCAAATCCAAACCACACTAGAACTATAAACTTGCTAGTGTCCTTTCGATTTCGAAGTTCGCTGAGAAGGTGCCGCAAGGTGTGGCGAACTTCGGAATCGGGACACTAGCGTCATGACTGGCAGCATGTCAGGGAGTTGGGAATTTTGGATCGATCGCGGCGGCACCTTTACCGACGTGATCGGCCGGCGTCCCGACGGCAGCCTCGTCACCCATAAATTGCTTTCGGAAAATCCCGAGGCCTATCGCGATGCGGCTGTGCATGGCATCCGCCATCTGCTCGGGCTTGCCCCCGGTGCGGCGATCCCGAGCGAGCGCATCAATGCGGTCAAGATGGGCACCACAGTCGCGACCAATGCGCTTCTGGAGCGCAAGGGCGAACGCACGCTTCTTTTAATTACAAAAGGGTTTAGGGACGCGCTGCGCATCGGTTACCAGGCGCGGCCAAAGATCTTCGCACGCCACATCATCAAGCCGGACATGTTGTACGAGCGCGTGGTGGAAGTCGACGAGCGCGTGCGCGCCGACGGCAGCGTCGAGCGTGAGATCAATCTCGACGCGGTGCGCGGCGAGCTCGAACGCGCCAAGACCGATGGCATCGGCGCCATCGCCATCGTGCTGATGCATGCCTACCGCTACAACGTTCACGAACAGCGGCTCGCCTCGCTTGCGCGCGAACTCGGCTTTCCGCAAGTCTCGACGAGCCACGAAGTCTCGCCGCTCATCAAGCTGGTCGGCCGCGGCGATACGACGGTCGTCGACAGTTACCTTTCGCCGATTTTGCGCCGCTACGTGAGGCAGGTGGCGGGCGACCTCCACGGCGGCGGGGCAATGTTCCCTCCCCCTCAAAGGGGGAGGGAAAGCGCTTTCGCGAACCCCGAGGCCAATGACGTCCGCCTCATGTTCATGATGTCGTCGGGCGGGTTGACGGCGGCCGATTTGTTCCGCGGCAAGGACGCCATCTTGTCAGGGCCGGCGGCGGGCGTCGTCGGCATGGCCGAGACCGGACGATCGGCAGGGTTTACCCGGCTGATCGGTTTCGACATGGGCGGCACCTCGACCGACGTGTCGCATTTTGCCGGCGAATACGAGCGCGCCTTTGAGACCGAAGTCGCGGGCGTGCGCATGCGCGCGCCGATGATGCTGATCCACACCGTCGCAGCGGGCGGCGGATCGATCCTGCACTATGA